>JAHEEU010000001.1 GCA_024640545.1 Geobacteraceae bacterium | reverse complement strand
TGCCAAAGGTCTGAGCATAACCTTCAAACACATGTTGCCGGGTCATTCGACGACCGTGCAGTATCCCACTGTCAAGCTCAAGCCGTCCGACCGGTTCCGCGGGCTGCATCGCCTGGTCCCCGCCCAGGACCGGGAGAAGTGCGTGGCCTGCTACCTGTGCCCAACGGTCTGCCCGGCCAAGTGCATCACGGTTGAATCGGCCGAGAACGACAAGGGCGAGAAGTATCCGAAAGTCTATACGATCGACCTGCTGCGCTGCATCTTCTGCGGTTATTGCGTGGAAGCCTGCCCGGTAGAGGCGATCGAGATGACCGGAGCCTACGAGCTGGCCAATTACGAGCGCGAAGATTTTCAGTTCACCAAGCAGCGGCTGCTGAAGTAAGCCAAGAGGAGCGTACAACTCATGGAGATTATCTTTTTCTATCTGGTTGCGTTGGTTGCCGTGGTCTCCGGATTCCTGGTGATCCGTTGCCAAAGCCCTGTCAACAGCGCGCTCGGCCTGGTCAATACCTTCTTCTGCCTGGCGATCTTCTACGTCATGCTGCACGCGCCCTTCATGGCCGCGATCCAGATCATGGTTTATGCCGGGGCCATCATGGTGCTGATCCTGTTCGTCATCATGCTGCTCAACCTCGGCACTGAGGCGCGCAAGAGCTACACGCATGGGATTGTCTGGTCAGCCATTGCCAGCCTGCTGGTGCTCTGTAATGTCATCTACTTCATCAAGCGTGGCCGCGTCACCGGTGCCGAGGGTGACATTACCGATTTCACCGTGCAGAGCGTCGGCCATGTCGAGCTGATCGGCAAGACGATGTTCACCGAGTTCCTGCTGCCATTTGAAATCGCCTCCATCCTCCTGCTGGTGGCTATTGTCGGTGCGGTGGTACTCGCCAAAAAAGAAGTTTAAAGCGTAGCGGACTACGGGAGACATTCAAATGATTAGCGTTTACCACTACATGACCGTTTCAGCGATCCTCTTTGCCATGGGGACTTATGGTGTCCTGACCCGGCGGAATGCGATTGTCATCTTCATGTGCATCGAACTGATGCTGAACTCGGTCAATCTGACCTTTATCGCCCTGTCGAACCACCTGCAAAGTATGGACGGTCAGATCTTCGTCTTCTTCGTCATGACGGTGGCCGCCGCCGAGGCAGCGGTCGGGCTGGCCCTGATGATTGCCTTCTACCGCAACCGGGAATCGATCGACGTCGACAATATCAACTTGATGAAATTGTGAGGGGCTCAAACCGCCCGCATCACCATAAGAAGCTTACTTCGTTCGGAGGAGAGATAGATGTACGATAAACTGTGGCTCATACCATTCTTCCCGTTGCTCGGTTGCATCATCAACGGGTTGCTTGGCAAGCGGTTCATCAAGAATGAAAAGGTGATCGGCGCCATTGCTACCGGTGCGATATTCCTTTCTTTCCTGGTCTCCTGCAAGTACCTCATCCAGCTGCTCGGCGACTCCGTCAAAAGCCATGAGGTCGTTGTCGCCTCGTGGATGTCGGTTGGCATCCTGCAGGTGGACTGGGGTTTCCTGCTCGATCCGCTTTCAGCCCTGATGCTCATGGTGGTCTGCGGAGTCGGCTCCCTGATTCATCTCTACTCCATCGGTTACATGCATGGCGAAGAGGGTTTCTATCGCTTCTTCTGTTATATGAACCTGTTCGCTTTCTCGATGCTGATGCTGGTCCTCGGCAACAACGCCCTGGTCATGTTCGTCGGCTGGGAGGGCGTCGGACTCTGCTCGTACCTGCTGATCGGCTACTACTTCGAGAAGCAGAGCGCCGGGGATGCCGCGAAGAAGGCTTTCGTCATGAACCGGGTCGGCGACTTCGGTTTCCTGCTCGGCCTTTTCATTATCTTCTGGACGCTGGGCAGCAAGCATGATGTCTGGACGGTCAATTTCATGGAAATCAGTGAAAATGCCCACCTGCTGTCCGGCGACATGATGCTGGGCCTGGGCGTGACGACCGTGGCCACCCTCTGCTTCTTCCTCGGGGCGACCGGCAAGTCGGCCCAGCTGCCGCTCTACACCTGGCTGCCCGACGCCATGGAGGGCCCGACCCCCGTCTCCGCCCTGATCCATGCCGCAACCATGGTCACCGCCGGCGTCTACATGATCGGCCGCATGAATGTGCTGTTCGCCATGAGCCCGACCACCATGGCCGTGGTCGCCCTGGTCGGCGCCCTGACGGCAATCTTCGCTGCCAGCATCGGTTTCGCCCAGAACGACATCAAGCGGGTCCTTGCCTACTCGACCGTCTCCCAGCTCGGCTTCATGTTCATCGCCATGGGCGTCGGCGCATTCACCGCGGGTATTTTCCACCTGATGACTCACGCTTTCTTCAAGGCCTGCCTGTTCCTCGGTTCCGGTTCGGTCATTCACGCCATGCACCATGCCCTGCACCACGCACACCTGAATGATGATCCGCAGGATATGCGCAACATGGGCGGTCTGCGCAAGAAGATGCCGGTTACCTGGGCGACCTTCGGCATCTCCTGCCTGGCAATCTCCGGCCTGCCGTTCTTCTCCGGCTTCTTCTCCAAAGACGAGATCCTCTGGTGGGCTTTCGCGTCAACCCGTGGCAGCAAGCTGGTTTGGGCGATCGCGGTTATCGCGGCCTTCATGACGGCATTTTACATGTTCCGGGCCCTGTACATGACCTTCCACGGCGAACAGCGCACCAACGCCAAGGCCAAGGATCACGTTCACGAGTCCCCCTGGGTGATCACCCTGCCCCTGGTCGTGCTGGCCTTCCTGGCCACCGTCGGCGGCCTGATCGGCATCCCCCACGTTCTCGGCAACATGCTTGGCCATATCCCCAACAAACTGGAGCATTTCCTGGCGCCGGTCTTTGAGCATTCCCAACGCCTCTACGAGATTGAGGCGCATGGTACGGCAGCTACGGAAGTCAGCCTGATGGTCATGTCGGTGCTCATCGCCCTGGCCGGGATCGGCGTTGCTACCGTCATGTACATGAAAAACCCGGAACTCCCTGGCAAGTTCACCAGGAAGTTTTCGCAACTGCACCGCTGGGTCTACAACAAGTGGTTCGTCGACGAAGCATACGACGTACTGTTCGTCAACAGCACCAAGAAGCTCGGCACCTTCTGTTGGAAGGGTTTTGATGTCAAGGTGATCGACGGCATCGTCAATGGCACCGCTAAGGTTGTCGGTGCCTTGTCCGCAGTACTGCGCCATACGCAAACCGGCCTCTTCCAGAACTATGCGCTGACTATGGTTTTCGGCACGGTGGTCATGGTGGCCATTTTTATCCTCAACTAAGGGTAGAACGTTCAAGCGTTGATATAAGGAGCAAGGACCCATGACTGACCATCTACTTAGCCTGATGACCTTTTTCCCGCTGGTGGGGATGCTGATCGTCCTCTTCCTGCCTCGGGAAGCGGACCGCCTGATCAAGACGGTGACGCTGATCGTGACGATCATCGTTTTCCTGATCAGTCTGCCGTTGGCCTTCGACGACGTCTTCATCAATTCGTCGGCGATGCAGTACACTGAGTTTGCCAACTGGATCAGCATCGGCCAGTACTTCCAGATGAACTATTATGTCGGCATCGACGGCATCAGCCTCTGGCTGGTCCTGCTGACCACCTTCATCATGCCGATTGCGATTCTTTCCACCTGGCACGCGGTTGACAAGAACACCAAGGGATTCATGGCCCTGGCGCTGCTCCTTGAAACCGGAATGCTCGGTGCCTTCATCTCGCTCGACCTGTTCCTTTTCTATGTCTTCTGGGAATTGATGCTGGTGCCGATGTATTTCATGATCGGTATCTGGGGCGGTAAGAACCGCATCTACGCAGCGGTCAAGTTCTTCATCTTTACCGCGGTCGGCTCCCTGCTCATGCTGGTGGCGATCATCTACGTCTACTACTACGCGCTCCAGGCCGGCGTTCCTTTCGAAAACGGTTTCAGCATCGCCCATTTCTACCAGCTGGACATCCCGGCTCACCTGCAGACCTGGCTGTTCGTCGCATTCGCGTTCAGCTTCGCCATCAAGGTGCCGATGTTCCCGGTGCACACCTGGTTGCCTGATGCGCATACCGAAGCCCCGACCGCAGGCTCGGTCATCCTGGCCGCCATCCTGCTGAAGATGGGAACCTACGGCTACGTCCGGTTTGCCATCCCGCTCTTCCCGGTGGCGACCATGAAGTTCACGCCGTTTCTGGCGCTCCTGGCCGTGATCGGCATCATCTACGGCGCGCTGGTCGCCATGATGCAGGACGATGTCAAGAAACTGGTTGCCTACTCGTCGGTGTCTCACCTCGGCTTCGTCATGCTCGGAATCTTTGCCATGAACCTGCAGGGACTCTCCGGCGGCATGCTGCAGATGATCAACCACGGCATCTCGACCGGCGCGCTCTTCCTTATCGTCGGCTTCATCTACGAGCGGCGCCATACGCGACTGATCGTCGATTTCGGCGGCCTGAGCAAGGTCATGCCGGTGTTCGCCACGATTTTCATGATCGTGACCTTCTCGTCGGTCGGGCTGCCCGGGACCAACGGTTTCGTCGGCGAGTTCCTGATCCTGGTCGGCGCTTTCGAGAGCGACCTGCGTATCTTCACGGTCTTTGCCACGATCGGCGTCATCCTGGCCGCCGTCTACATGCTCTGGATGTTCCAGCGTGTCATGATGGGCAAGGTAACCAACCCGAAGAACGCGGAATTGAAAGACCTGTCCGCCCGCGAGGTGGTGATCATGCTGCCGCTGGTTCTGTTCATCTTCTGGATCGGATTCTACCCGAACGTGTTCTTCGAAAAGATGAACCCTTCCCTGGAGAATCTGATCAACCAGGTCAAGGACAAGCAGCACATCGCCATGATGGCCGAGGAAATGAAACCAACCGTTACGCAAATTTCGGTTAACGATTTAAGATAGATTTCTATAGCGTCTGAGGAGCCATTCAATGGAAAACCTGGTGCAAATCGCCCTGCAGAACGTCAATGTAGCGGCTATCCTGCCGTCACTGATTCTGACCTGCTTCGGCATGGGACTGCTGCTGATCAATGTCTTCCTGCCACGTGGCACCACGCGGCCTGCCGTCTGGATCAGCCTGATCGGTCTTGTGGTGACGGGATTCTTTGTCTTTACCGGATGGGGGAACCCGCAATATGGTTTCAACGATGCTGTGGCCATGGACAACTATGCCGCGTTCTTCAGCATCACCTTTCTGTTCGCCGCCGGCCTGACGATCCTGATGTCGGACGAATACCTGACCCGTGAAGGATATCCGGTCAGCGAGTATTACCCGCTGATTCTCTTCACCACGGCAGGTGCCATGTGGATGGCTTCCGGCACGGACATGATGACGATCTTCCTTGGCCTGGAGGTCCTGTCGATCAGCCTTTACGTGCTGGCCGGTTTCTTTCGCGGCCAGGTGCGCTCCAACGAAGCCGGCCTCAAGTACTTCCTGCTGGGTGCCTTCTCTACCGGCTTCCTCCTTTACGGCATTGCGTTGATCTACGGCGTCACGGGCTCCACCAAGCTGACCGAGATCGGCATCTACCTCAACGCCCATGGCTCGCTGCTGGAAAACCCGATGACCCTGGCCGGTTTGGTCCTGCTCTCGATTGGCTTCCTCTTCAAGATTGCCGCAGCCCCTTTTCACATGTGGACCCCTGATGTCTACGAAGGTGCGCCGACGCCGATTACCGCCTTCATGAGCGCCGGGCCGAAGGCGGCCGCCTTTGCTGCTTTCCTGCGCATCATGGAATACTGCTTCTTCAGCCTCAAGCCGGAATGGACTGCGATGCTGTGGGTGCTGGCCGTCCTGACCATGATCGTCGGCAACGTGATTGCCATCAGCCAGACCAACATCAAGCGGATGCTGGCCTATTCCTCGATCGCACATGCCGGTTATGCCATGGTCGGCATGGTCGCGGCCAACGAGATCGGCTACTCGGGGCTCCTCTTCTACATGCTGGCCTACACCTTCATGAACATCGGCGCCTTTGCGGTCCTGGTTCTGGCGGGCAAAAAAGGCGAGGACAACCTGACTCTTGAGGGCTTCTCCGGGTTCGGTTTCAAGCGTCCGTTCCTGGGCGTGGCCATGACCATTTTCCTTTTCTCGCTGATGGGCCTGCCGCCGACGGCCGGTTTTGCAGGTAAATTCTACATCTTCGCCGGAGCGATCAAGGCCGGGTACATCTGGCTGGCGGTCATCGGTGTGCTCAACTCTGCGGTCTCGCTCTACTATTACCTGCGCATCATGGTCTACATGTACTTCCGCGACCCCGAGGAAGACTATGCCTGGGTGACCATGCCGGTGACCGTGATGATCTCCATCGTGATTGCCATCATCGGTGTTTTCTACCTGGGGATCGTCCCGGGCAAGGTCATGGACCTGGCGAAGCTCGCAGTTTTCTAAGCCGTCTGATTCGGCCATGAACTAGACTAGCCCCGGTTTCGGCCGGGGCTTTACTCGTTCGGGGCCACGGATTGTACCAGGCGGCGGTTTTTGTTGTATTATCCTGTGATGGACAATTCCAGCAGAGGTGCGAGTTTGCGACCTGATGATCTGCAGACATTCATTGCCGTGCTCGAAGCGGCCGGGGAGCTGTCCCGGGTTCGCTGTCCGGTCGATCCCGAGCTCGAGGTTGCCGCGATTATCAATGCCATATGCAAAGGCGGGAGCAGAGGGCAGGCCCTGTTGTTCGAAAGGGTCATTGGGTCCCGGATCCCGCTGGCCGCCAACCTGTTCGGTTCGCGGGCGCGGCTGGCCATGGCCCTCGGGGTCGGCGAGCTTTCGGTCCTGGCGGAAAAAATTGCCGTCGGGATCACCGCGACCGGGGCAAAAGATGCCGCACTGGCACTAGAAAGTCTCGTCAACAGCGCGCAGCATGAGGCCGTGTATATCGACAATGCGCCCTGTTTTGCCCGGGATGTGAGCGCTTGTGGACTCGACGCACTGCCAGCACTTAAATCCTGGCCCGGCGACGGCGGGCGCTATCTCACGCTCGGGCAGGTTTTCACTTGTCACCCTGATACCCTACTCGACAACTGCGGCATGTACCGGGTCCAGCTGCTCAGCAGGGACCGGGCCTTGCTGCGCTGCCACCCAGGTTCTGGCGGTGCAGAGCACCTGGCCGCCTGGCACGCCCGCAATGAAGCCATGCCCGTTGCGGTCGCCCTGGGAGGCCCGCCGATTATGACCTGGCTGGCTGGAATGGCCCTGCCTGGCGGGGTGACCGAGAGCTCCTTTGCCGGCTACCTGAGCGGCTGCCGCTTGCCGATGGGGCGCTGCCAGAACTCTCGGCTGGCGGTCCCGGCCACTGCCGAGATCGTCATCGAAGGTCGGATCTTCCCCGGCGAGGAGCACCTCGAGGGCCCATTTGGCAATCATACCGGCCATTACGCGCCCGCCTCCCCGGCGCCTGTCATCAGGGTAGACAGTGTCAGCATGCGAGAAGCGGCCATCTACCCCTGCACGCTGGTCGGCCCGCCGCCGATGGAAAATATCCACCTGGCCCAACTGACGGAGAGCATCCTGCTGCCGCTGCTGCAATTTGACCATCCGTGGATCAACGATTTGTACATGCCCCCGGAGAGCATCTTCCATCGCGCGGCCATGATCGCCGTGGCCGGGGATTGCTGCCTGAGCCTGGAGGAAATCAGCCAGACACTCTGGGCGACCCCGCTCCTGAAAAATGCCAGGCTGCTGGTGCTGCTTGACAGGGACGTGCCGCTGAGCGATCAAAACCAGGTTTACTGGAGGGTGATCAACAGCGGTGAATGGCCGTTGCCGCAGCGGATCGACGGCCATAAGGCCGTCCTCGATGCGAGATCTCCGGCAGGATCCCGGCGCGTGGAGCCGGCAGCGGAAATTGAAAAAAAAATCCACAGGCGCTGGCCGGAATACGGGCTGAACGATATGCTTTAGGCCCGCCAAAGGGACCTTGTTGATCTCTGACCGGCGGACCGATTGCCACCTTCAGAACGGAAAACAGGACAGCATGAAAGTCATCTCCTTCAACGTCAACAGCATCCGCAGCCGTCTGCACCAGTTGGCCGCAGTCATCGACAAGCACCAGCCGGAAATCATCGCCCTGCAGGAGACCAAGGTGCAGGATGAGGATTTTCCGCAAGACGATATCAGGTCCCTGGGCTATCGTGCGCTCTGGTTCGGCCAGAAGACCCATTACGGGGTCGCACTCCTGAGTCGCAGCGAACCGAGTGAGATTCAATACGGCTTCAGCAACGCCGAGCCCACGGCCCAGCGGCGTCTTCTGGCGGCCAGTTATCCC
Source organism: Geobacteraceae bacterium (assembly GCA_024640545.1). GTDB lineage: Bacteria > Desulfobacterota > Desulfuromonadia > Desulfuromonadales > BM103 > JAHEDT01. Next base: position 44,889 of record JAHEEU010000001.1, on the reverse strand, counting down.
CTGGCCAACGGTCAAAAGCTGCGTGTGATCAACGGTTATTTCCCGCAGGGTGAAAGCCGCGACCATCCGGTCAAGTTCCCGGGCAAGGCCCGCTTTTATGAGGACCTGCATGCACACCTGCAGGGACGCGAGCATCCCGATGACCTGCTGCTGGTGGCCGGTGATATGAATATCGCCCCGGCGGACGCAGATATCGGTATCGGTGAGGATAATGCCAGGCGCTGGCTGCGGACCGGAAAGTGCAGCTTTCTGCCGGAGGAGCGTGAATGGCTGCGCCGAATGTGCGACTGGGGCCTGGTGGACACCTTCCGTCTCTGCCACCCCGAGCGAAGCGATCTGTTCAGCTGGTTCGATTACCGCAGCCGGGGTTTTGACGCGAACCCGCAGCGCGGTCTGCGCATCGACCTGATCCTGGCCAGCGCGGCTCTCGCCCGGCGCTGCACCGGCGCCGGGATCGACTACGATATCCGAGCCATGGAGAAACCTTCCGACCATGCTTCGGTCTGGACCGAGTTTGATCTGGTTTGATCTCGGCCCCGAAGGCGGGCCGGCTGCCCGCAGCACGCTGCCTGGAGATGAGCCCTGGCCGCCTCGCTCTGCAGCGACAGCTTTGCTTGAACCTGCGGCAAGGTCGTTGTACACTGACACATTTGCACGCTCATGGATCGATCGATGACTAATAGCGCCCTCGGCAAACTGACAACCCTGCTGGAGATGATCAAGTTCTCGCACACGGTTTTTGCCTTTCCCTTCGCCCTGATGGGGGTGGTACTGGCCTCCCTGGCCAGCGGCGCCGCGCCGACCTTTGCCCAGGTGTTCTGGATCTGCCTGGCCATGGCCGGCGCCCGCACGGGCGCCATGGGCCTGAACCGCATCATCGATGCCCGCATAGACGCAGACAACCCCCGCACCGCCGACCGGCACCTGCCTTCAGGCAAGGTCGCTGCCGGCGAAGCCTGGCTTCTGGTGATCGGCGCCTTTGCCCTGCTTCTGCTGGCCGCATGGAGGCTCAACCCGCTCTGCTTGAAACTGGCGCCGGTGGCAATCTTCTTCCTGGCCCTCTACAGCTACTGCAAGCGCTTCACTGCCATGGCCCATGTCGTGCTGGGCATCTGCCTGGCGGCCGCACCGCTTGGAGCCTGGATCGCACTGCGCGGCGATCTCGGCTGGCCGGTCATCGTCCTCGGCCTGGCGGTGCTGTTCTGGGTCGCCGGTTTCGACATCTTCTATGCCTTGCAGGACTACGAGTTCGATCGGCAGCACGGGCTCTTCTCGATCCCCTCCCGGTTCGGCATCGAGCGGGCGTTTCTCGTTGCGCGGCTCTTTCACCTGGCGATGGTGGTCCTGCTCGTTCTGCTCTTCTTCAGCAAGGGGCTGGGGGTCGTATACCTGTGCGGCGTGCTGGTCGTGGCGGGGCTGCTGATTTACGAACACATGCTGGTGCGTCCCTATGACCTCTCGCGACTCGATGCGGCGTTTTTCAACATGAACGGTTACATCAGCGTCACGATTTTTCTCTTTACCCTTGCAGACGCACTGCTCTGACCCGGGAGCAATTATGTCACAGGATAAAAAACACACCAGGCATTTTGTCGTTGCCATAACCGGCGCCTCAGGTTCAGTCTATGGACTGAAACTGGTCAGCGAACTGCTGCAGGCCGGTGAACGGATCAGCCTGATCCTCTCAGACGCGGGGCGCCAGGTCCTCAACCATGAAGCCGGGCTCGAATGGCCTGTGGATATCAGGGAGCAGCGCCGTCAGGTCCAGGAACACTTTGCCAGTATTGCTGTCGATTGCCTGGCTGCCGACGATTTCTGGGCTGGTGCGGCGAGCGGTTCGGCGGCGGCCGACGCCATGGTTGTCATCCCCTGTTCCATGGGGACGGCCGGCAGGATTGCCGCCGGCTTGAGCGGCAACCTGCTGGAGCGGGCCGCTGATGTCATGCTCAAGGAGCGCCGTCCGCTGGTCCTGGTGCCGCGTGAAACGCCCTTCAATACCATTCACCTCGAGAACCTGCTGCGCCTCTCCCGGGCCGGTGCGGTTGTCCTGCCGGCGATGCCCGGCTTCTATCACGGCCCACAGACCATGGACGACCTGGTCGATTTCGTCGTCGGCAAGGTGCTTGACCAGCTGGCTGTCGAGCACTCACTCTTTGCTAGATGGGGGGGCGCACGGAATTAGGTGCGGCAGGCATGTCCGGCCAGGAGTCCCGTCTCCCTCAGCCCTTAACCAAGTGGCCCAGGTGATTCATACGTTATGATGAGTAAACTGTTTGACACGATCCGTGCAAAAATAGTGGCCGGGGCCCGGATTTCCGACGAGGAGGCGCTGGCCCTGTTTGCCTCTGACGATCTGCTGGCGGTCGGCGAACTGGCCGCGCTGGCCAATGCGCGCAGCAATGGCGACAAGGTCTACTTCAACGTCAACCGCCATATCAATTACACCAATATCTGTGTCAACCGCTGCACCTTCTGTGCCTTCAGTCGCGAAGATGCGGAGGCCGAGGGCGGCTATACCCTGGCGCTCAACGATATACTCAAACGTGCCGCAGAGGCCCGTGCGGACGGTGCTACGGAGATCCACATGGTCGGCGGCCTGCACCCCGACCTGCCCTTCGACTTCTACCTGGAAGCCCTGGCGGCCATCAAAGCTGACAACCCGGCCCTGCACATCAAGGCGTTCACCGCCGTGGAGATCGACTACTTTGCCAGGCTGACCGGGCAATCGGTTGTCGCTGTGGTCAGCGAACTGAAAGCCGCCGGCCTGGAGTCCATGCCGGGCGGCGGTGCGGAGATCTTTGCTGCTGAAGTGCGCCGGCAGATCTGCCCGGAAAAGATTTCCGGCGAGCGCTGGCTGGAGGTGATCGAGCAGGTGCACCAGGCCGGCTTGAAAACCAACGCGACCATGCTCTTCGGCCATGTCGAGAATTCTGCCGACCGGATCGACCACCTCGCCAGGCTGCGGCGCCTGCAGGATCGTACCGGTAATTTCCAGGCCTTTATTCCGCTGGCTTTCCAGCCGGACAATACCCGGGTGCCGGGAGCCAAAGGCGTCGGTGGTGTCGATGCTCTCAAGACCCTCGCCATCAGCCGGATCTACCTCGACAACTTCCGCCACATCAAGGCCTACTGGGTCATGCTCGGGTTGAAAATCGCCCAGGTTGCGCTGGCCTTTGGCGTCAACGATATCGACGGTACCGTGGTCGAGGAGCAGATCGGCCATGATGCCGGAGCAGATTCCCCCCAGCAGTTGAACAAGGACCAGCTGGTCGGCCTGATCCGCAAGGCGGGTAAACTGCCGGTGGAGCGGGATACGCTGTATAACGAAATCAGGCAGTATTAGAGGTGCGACGCGCAATCCTCATCTCGTGAAATCGCCTGCAGCATACTTTGGTGCTTATGTTCGATCGAATCAAACAGAAACTTGACCAGGCCCACCCGCTCGACAGGGCCGACGCCCTCTGGCTGTTGACCCGGGCGGACCTGCTGAACCTGGGCCAACTCGCCGATGCCGTGCGCCGGCGCATGCACCCGGACCGCCGTGTGTCGTTCGTCGTCGACCGTAATGTCAACTACACCAATATCTGCACCACCAAGTGCAGGTTCTGTGCGTTCTACCGTGACCAGGCCCATCCCGACGCCTATGTGCTGAGCTATGCACAGATCTTCAGCAAGGTCCAGGAGCTGGTCGATCATGGCGGAACGCAGCTGCTCATGCAGGGGGGGCTGCATCCCGATCTGAAAATCGACTGGTTCGAGGACCTTTTCCGCCAACTGCGGCAGCGCTACCCGACGGTGCAGATTCATTCCCTCTCGCCTGCCGAGATCACACATATCGCCAGGCTCTCGGGCCTGCCGATGGCCGAAGGTCTCAAGCGCCTGCAGCGCGCCGGCCTGCAGTCGCTGCCGGGCGGCGGGGCCGAGATCCTGGTCGATGAGGTTCGCCAGGAAATCTCGCCCGACAAGATCGGTTGGCAGGATTGGGCCGGCGTGATGCGTGAAGCCCACGGGCTGGGCATGCCGACCACCGCGACCATGATGTTCGGCGCTGGTGAGCGGGCCGAGGATATCGTCGAACATCTCTTCCGGGTGCGCGAGCTGCAGGCCGAACGGCGAGGGTTCACGGCGTTCATTCCCTGGAGCTATCAGCCCGGCAACACCGCCCTGGGGGGGGAGCAGGCCAGCGGGGTCGAATACCTGAAGGTCTTGGCGCTCTCGCGGGTGATCCTCGACAACGTGCCGAACATTCAGGCCAGTTGGGTGACTCAGGGGGCGCGCATGGCTCAGATAGCGCTCTTTTTCGGCGCCAACGATCTGGGTGGCACCATGCTCGAGGAGAATGTCGTTGCCGCCGCCGGGGTCGATTTCCGCCTGAGCCGGGAGGAGATTGTCGACCTGGCGAGGGGGGCGGGGTTCCGGCCGGTAAGACGCACGACAACCTACGACATCCTCGAGGAATACACCTGAATCAGTGAGTTCCATGACGGCAATCAGCTCGCTGAGCCAGGCTGCTGACCAAGGAGAGGGTTATGAGTTCTTTGCGCGGGTTCTTTGCTCTGATGGCGGTAATTTGTTTGCTTGCTCTCTGGTCCCCAGCGGCGTCCGCCGATGTCAACCTGACGACCAGCTGGGAGAGACCCGTCCAATTCAAGGTTGTCGATGTCGAAAGCGAAGGGCCGCTGTCGCAGGCGCTATTGATCATCAAGACCGAAAAGCGCGCGGAGGGGAGCGCTGAGCCGGTATTCTTCTACGAAGTCGTCAAAGGTGCGGTGACCGGCCTGGCCGAGTACCGGGTCAGTGAAAAGATCCCCGGTGCGGAAGTGCGGGTTGTCGCTTCCGGATATGCCCTTTTGACCCAAAAGTTGTTGTGGAAAGATTTGCCGGCCCGGCAGATAGACGGCTCCGGTCTCGAAGTGAGCGTCCCGACGATTACCCTGAAGGTCAAGCCGCTGACCGAAGCCAGAGCCTGGCAGCGTGAATTCCGCTTCGTGATCGTCCCGGAACTTGAGGACCTCCTGCAATTGCAGCCCCCCTTCCTGTCCAGGGACGAGCACCGCACCATCAACGAATTTCTCAACCGGGAACGCGATCGCATGCTCGGTTTGTGAGCGGATTCCTTTTTTCAAAGCCCTGGGAGGCAGCATGAGTTACTTGCGCCCGAATATTGCCGTTATGGCCGGATACGTTCCAGGCTTTCAACCGCCTGATGCAGAGAGCTGGATCAAGCTCAATACCAACGAGAACCCTTACCCGCCGTCACCTCAGGTGATCAGGGCGATTCGGGAGGCAACGGGAGAGAGCCTGCGCAAGTACCCGGATGCCGTCAGCCGCGCTGGCCGCGAGGCGGCCGCCGAACTTTACGGTTACCCGGCAGATTGGCTGATCATGGCCAACGGTTCGGACGAGCTGCTCAACAACCTGATCCGGGCCTGTGCCGGCGAGGGGGAGGAAATCGCCTACCTGCAGCCATCCTATTCCTATTACGCCACCCTGGCCGAGGTGCAAGGCGCCCGGGTGAAAACCTTTCCCCTCACCGAGAGCGGCGAGATCAGGGATTTCCCCGCCCGCTATACCGGCCGACTGTTCTTCCTGACCAACCCCAATGCACCGTTCGGCTTGCGCTGGGGAGTCGAACGGGTTGCGGAGCTGGCCGACCGCTGCGCCGGGTTGCTGGTGGTTGACGAGGCCTATGCTGATTTTGCCGAGGGCAACTGCCTCGAGCTGGTCCGTCAGAAGCCGAACGTGGTCGTGACCCGCACGCTTTCGAAAAGCTACTCCCTGGCCGGGATGCGGCTCGGCCTGGCCATCGCCCGACCGGAGGTGGTCGCCGCCCTGGACAAGATTCGTGACCACTATAACCTCGACCGGCTTGCGCAGGCAGCGCTTACCGCCGCCCTGGTCGACCAGGACTATTTTCGGGACTGCGTGGCGCGGATCTGTGCGACGCGCGACTGGTTGAGCAACGCCTTGCGCAAGCTTGGCTACCAGGTCATCCCGTCGAGCGCCAACTACCTGTTCGTCAGCCCGCCGGATCGCGACGGCAAGCGGGTCTACGATGCCCTTTATGCACGCAAGATCCTGGTTCGATACTTCAGCGACCCGGTGCTGGCTCACGGCCTGCGCATCTCCATCGGCACCAGCGAGGAGATGGAACAGACGCTGGCGGCCCTGGAGGAGATAGGGTGAAACAGAGAGGCGCGAAAGCTGAATTGCCAGGCGTTGCAGGCCCGGGTATCGAAGGTTCGGCATGAACCTCCCTTTCGCTGCCGCAGAAGTCGCCGATCGCCTGCTCGCCTGGTATGGCCTTGAAGGCCGTGACCTCCCGTGGCGGCATACCCGCGACCCCTACCGCATCTGGCTGTCCGAAATCATGCTGCAGCAGACCACCGTGGCAGCGGTAATCCCCTATTACGAGCGTTTTCTGGAACGTTTCCAGACAGTTGCCTCCCTGGCCGCGGCGTCCCTTGACGAGGTCATTGCCCTGTGGGCCGGGCTCGGCTACTACTCGCGGGCGCGCAACCTGCACCAGGCCGCCCGGCAGGTGGTCGAGGGGCAGGGCGGCCTCTTTCCCGACACCCTGGACGCCTTGACCGCTTTGCCCGGTGTCGGCCGCTCCACGGCCGGGGCGATCCTCTCCATTGCATTCGACAAACCGGCACCGATTCTCGATGGCAATGTCCGTCGCGTGCTGGTGCGACTGTTTGCCTGGCTGGATGATCCCCGTGGCAGCCGGGCCGAGAAACAGCTCTGGGCTTGGGCCGAAGCCCTGACGAGCGTGGATCGTCCGCACGATTATGCCCAGGCAGTCATGGACCTGGGGGCGACCATCTGCACGCCACGTGAGCCGGCCTGCGGCCGCTGCCCCCTGCAGGGCCTCTGCCTGGCCCACGGACAGGGGCTGGCCAAGGCCTTGCCGGTCTCACGCAAGCAGCAGAAGGTGCCGGTCCGCAAGCAGGTTGCCCTGGTCATCTCCGCCGCGGAGGGCCTTCTGCTTCGGCAACGGCCCGCTGAAGGCTTCCTCGGCGGTCTCTGGGAATTCCCCGCGGCTGACCTGCCTGACGGGTTGGCGGCCGCACAGGCGGCTGGCCGTCTGCGCGATGATCTTGGCTTGCATGGCATCCTCGAAGAGCACAGCGAAGTTCGCCACGCCTACAGTCACTTCAAGCTGGAGCTGGCCGTGTTCAGGGTTGCCGTCGCTGATGTCGGCAGGGTTGCCGAAGGAGGGACGTATCGCTGGTGCAGTGGCGATGAGCTCGAGCGCCTGCCGCTGCACGGAGCGCATCGCAAGGTCTGCAGCAAGCTTGCCGGGGGCGGTTGACGGTTGCCGGCAAAGCATGATTTCATGAATCTTTCACGCCCCACATAAAGCGCCTCGCGCCACTTTGCCTATGCCCGAAGATGCTAAAACCTATCAGCTGATCGTCTGTCAGCGGCCTGCGGCTCACCCGGAGCTGGAGTCCCTGCTGGAGGAGCTGCAGCGCGGTTTCGGGGTCGACAGTTACACGGCCCGCCAGCGCCTGATCGGTCCCGGGCTGGCCCAGCTCGGCAAGGGGCCTGCCAAAAAATCCGAAAAGATAGCGGCGCTGCTGCAACAGTACGGGTTTGCCTGTTGGCTGGTTGAACCGCAGAAGCCTGCTTTCGCACCGGACTTGCTGCGCAGCCTGGAGATAAAGAACGACGCGGTCATCTTGACCTGCCAGAAAGGATTGGTGCGTCTCGAGCGGGGGGCCTCGGTGGTCGGAGTGCTTGCCGATCTCTCGGGGGGGGTGGTCGACAAGCATGTCAAACGGCTCCTGGCCCAGAATGCCTATCGCGGCAGTCATGCCCTGGAAGTTCTCAGCCGCGAGGAAATGATTCACAGCGCGCTTCAGGGGCAACCGGTTTTTGACTTTTACCTGCTCGACATGCAGGGTCATGTCGCGCAGGCCGTGCAGGTCATGCCGGGCCGTTTCAGTGTCGATGGCCTGGGGTCAAGGGCCGCGGTGAGCTCCAGGCAGAACCTGCAGGCGCTCATCAAGCTGGTCGAGGAATATGCCGGCACCTTTCGCATGTACTGTGATTTCGGCTTGAGTCAATTGCCGGGATGTGATGTCAAGAAGGCTGCCGAGAGCCCGTCAGCCGCCCTGGAAAACCTCGCCAGCCTGAGCCGTTACGGCTGGCTGGTCGCCCGGTTGCATGGTGATGGTCGTCCTGCCAGGGATCAGGGCGCTGGTGGATTCGGTTTGTCCGCTGCCGGTGTCGCCGCCGCTGTCGCCGTGAGCCCACAACCGGAGCTCGCCACGGCGGCCGGTGCGGCGGGCAATTTAGCGGCGACCCCAGGGCTGGCCGACGTGGTCCGCGAGGTCAACGAGGCCTCCGAAGATGGCGTCGGGCGGCCAGCAGGGCGCGCCTCCACCGGCAGTCAGGCCGGGCGCGGGGACCTGCCGGCACCGCCGGAGCGGCCAATTGTCAAACCCCATTGGGGCAAGCCGCTCATCATGGTCGGTGCGGCTGTCGCAGGGTTCTTGTTCGCAGCCGGTGGCGACAACGGCACGCTGCTGCACCTGGCCTCCAGGTACGGGCTGGCGGCCGGAGCCCTCCCGGCGTTTGCCGCCGTGCCGCTGATCTGGGGCGGGCTGTACTACCTGCAACTCAAGCGGCGTATCGAAAACACGCCGACCAGCAAAGTGCGCTCGGTGGCCATGGGCCTGGTCGAGGTACATGGCCGTGCCCAGCGCCTCTATGCCCTGGTGGCGCCGATGACCCAGTCGGCCTGTGTCTGGTACCGGCTGCGCAAGTACCGAAGAGACAGCAAGAACAACTGGAAGCTGGTCAAGGAGATCAACAGTGATCATGTGCCGTTCCAGCTCGATGACGGCACGGGGAGGGTGACCGTTGACCCGACAGGAGCGGCCGTCAAGGCCAAGGTCCAGCAGTCCGGATATCCCGGCCAGTCGCCGCTCACCTTCACTGCGTTCGGCCGCGGCTCCGTTGAGGATGAAAAGTGGACCGAGGACCTCATCTATGAAGGGACCTCCATCTATGTGCTCGGCTATGCCCGGCCGGGACGCGAGGAGCGGTTTGGCCTGCGCGATCGGATCACGGTCAAGCTGCGTCAGCTCAAGCTTGACCCCCAGGCGATGCACCGCTACGATACCAACAGTGACGGCCTGATCGACGAGGGCGAATGGCAGGCCGCCCGTAATGATGCCGAACAGGAGGCGCTTGCGGAGCATCTGGCAGAGGGCCGGCCCCGTAGACGCCAGGAAGAGCATGTCGTGATTGGCAAAGGTCCGCAGCGCAGCCTGCCATTCATTATCACCGAAACGATTTCCGAGTCTGAACTGGTCCGCAAGTATGGCCTCTTCAGCCTCTGCCTGGTGATTGCCGGCCTCGGCTCGTTGTGCCTGGCGCTTTACAAGTTTTTGCAGTATCTCGGACTGATTCAGTGAGCGGGTTGCCGGCCGTCGGCACCAGGCCGCGGCCCGTCCCAAGACCTTGCGTTCTGCGCGGCCGGGAACTCGCTGATGCTGACGAAGATTTAACCTTTAACGAGGGAGGTTTGCCATGAGTGTGGGCTGGATTGTTCTCGGGATTGTTGCGTTTATCGCCTTGGCCCTGGCGGTCTACGTGATCACCATCTACAATGGCTTCGTGGAGTTGAAGAACAGCATCGAGCGCAACTGGAGCAATATCGATGTCCTGCTCAAGCAGCGTTATGACGAACTGCCCAAACTGATCAAGGTCTGCGAAGGCTATATGCAGCACGAGCAGAAGACCCTTGAAGCAGTCATCAAGGCCCGCTCGATGGTCAACCAGGCGCGCAACGATGAACAGAAAGTTCAGGCGCAGAATATGTTGACCGACACCTTGAAATCCCTGTTCATGGTGGTCGAGCGCTACCCGGACCTCAAGGCCGACAAGTCGTTCCAGCAGCTTGGCTACCGGATCTCCGAACTCGAGGACCAGATCGCCGACCGTCGCGAGTTCCTCAACGAGTCGGTCAATATCTACAATATCCGCATCGAGCAGTTCCCCGATGTCATCATCGCCCGCATGTTCAACTTTGCCAAGCGGACCTTGTGGCAGATCGATCCGGAACATCGCCAGGATGTCAAGGTCGAGTTCCAACACGTTTAGGCGGACGCTCTCCAGGGTGAGAGCCCGCTCCTGAAACGAATTACCGGCTCCGTCTATCAGGCGGAGCCGGTTTTATTGGTGGCCTTGGGGCGAGACCCCTTACAGCCCAGGGTGTCCTCATGGTGGGTCGATACCCAACCCGACTTGCCCGGACCAAGGCTTGCCCTCAGCAGACATCGCCGCGCCGGGGTTGTGATCGGCGAGGGCGGGATAACGCCCGCCTGACGAATCAATCACAAGCCGGCAAGGCCAAGGTCGGCATCCGCTCTCACCTGAAAAGCACGGAGCGCACTGTCGACAAAAGCTCTTTACTCAGGGCCCTGAGGTGAAGTCCCGCGTTTATCTGGCGGAGAACAGGTTGAGAATCAGGACCGCCATGCTGGCCAGTCCGACCATTCCCAGGCCCATCGCCCAGCCGGTGTAGCCGAGCATGTTGCACAGGGTTGCCGCCCCCAGCCCGCCGATGAAAGCCAGACCGAAGAAGAACAGTCGGGCGTTCTTCGCCGGTTCACTCTTCTGGCCGGTAGCGAGTGGCTCGTCGCAAAGCGGACAGTTGACCAGTTGATCCACGGTTTCCTCGCCACATTCAGGACAAAGTACCAGTGCCATTGTTGCCTCCTCCCGTTGAGAACCCAGTTCGCTGTCCCCTGCCTGGTCAGGCAGCGACAGCAGTGAAACCCGATAATATGGCCCTGCCAGCCGATGGAATTCTTTCGGCAGGGCAGATTGCTTCTCAAATGGTGTTACCGATCAACAAGACCGCAGCGGGTGCAATGCGCACGGTCGAAAATAATGGCAGGCTGGCGGGCGAGTCAGGTTGGCTTGTTGGTGACCGGCTCCGCTGATCATGGCCCAGTTGGATCTGAATGTGCTATTAACCCTATAACAGAAAAAAATCCGCCGACAACATAAAAAGCTTTAATTATCAAACACTTATACATTAATTACCACATAGGGTAATGGCGGACTAACGCAATGCCCGGTGTTTGAGTCGTCACGAGGCGGGCCCTGGCAGCTGCTGTGGGTCGAGGCCGACGGCCCGGGCGGCCTCCTGTAATTCCTGCCAGGTGTTGGCGTCGATGGGGATGCCGGCACCTTGGCGTTCCGCCATAGCCTGTCGTTCCGGGGTGCCGGCGATCATGACGGGCCCCCGGGACTCATCGACGGCCGGTGAGCCGAGGATGTAATCGGTCAGGGCATCGATCTCCCGCTTCATCCAGTCGACGTCGACCAGGCGGGCCGGATCGACGATGAAGGTGAGCATGTTGTTGACGATGCTGCCGTGGGCCTTGTTGCCGGGCTGGATGGTGCCCCCCCCGGTCAGGGCGCCTGCGAGCATTTCGCAGAAGAAGGCGATGCCGAAGCCCTTGTAGTCGCCGAACGGGGTCAGCGCCCCACGCGGTTCGGCAAGCAGCAGGCGCGGGTCGGTGGCGGGTTGCCCCTGAGCATCGACCAGGCAGCCCTCGTCGACCGGTTTGCCCGCCAGCAGGGCAACCCGCGCTTTGCCGAGGGCGATCTTGCTGGTCGCCATGTCGAGCAGGGCGGCGGGATGTTGTCCGGTGGCCGGCATGGCGAAGCAGACCGGATTGGTGAGCAGACGGGCCCTGGCGCCGTTATAGGGCGTCACCAGCGGTGGGTGATCGGTGACATTGACGAAATGCAGCGAGATCAGCCCGGCGGCGATGCTCTGCTCGCCGTAGCTGCCGACCCGGCCGATGTGGTGAGCGTTGCGCAAGGCCATCAGCACCAGCCCGGTTTCGTGACAGCGTGCGATCGCCAGGTCCATGGCTTCCCTTGCCACCCGCTGACCGAAGCCGCGCTGGCCGTCGAAGACCATGATCGATCCGGCGTCCTTGACCAGCTCCGACGGCGTATTCGGTTTCAGCAGGCCGGCCTGGATCGACTTGACGTAGGTCGGCAGCATGCCGGCGCCGTGGCTGTCATGCCCGGTGAGGTTGGCCATGACCAGGTGATCGGCGACGATGCGGGTTTCTGCGGATGAGCTGCCGCAGGCGGTGAGGATCGCTGAAACGACGGTGTGCAGTGCTTGCTCGGAAATGCGCATGTTCTCCTCCCCTAGAGTGCCCGTTGAAGTGTCAGCTTTAATGGACAAAGCGTTGGCAGCCCCTTTTCTGTCATTTTAGGGGACTGTCCCCGGTCTGACACGGCACTGGGTGCTGAACTTGAAGTTCTCCCAAGAGAAATTCAGTTGGCAAGGATAGCCCCTGGAATATCAAGACCGAACAGACGAAAGGCCGGTTCCGCCCGGCGGGCGGGTTACTTTTCTACGTCTCGACGAAAGAAAAGTAACCATAAAGAAAGGTTAACCGCCAAGATGTGAATACCAAGATCAAAAACACATTTTTTAACGCAAAGACGCTAAGAGGTCATTAAAGACAATCCGAAAGTCAAAGCCAAAAAAATATTTATAACTTGTGAATATGTTTTTGTATGCTCACATCCCGGCCTTCTCACTCTCCAGTTGTTAAAGCCATCGGAAGAGCGCCTTGAGCCAGTTCAGCTTGCCGGCGTAAGGCGGGTAGCGCAACGGCAGGTCCAGCCAGGTCCCGCGCTTGAGTACGCTCTTGCAATGGGAGAACGCCTCGAAACTGGCCCGGCCATGATAGCGGCCCTGCCCGCTCGAGCCGACCCCGCCGAAAGGCAGGTGATGCTCGGTCAAGTGGATGACGGTGTCGTTGACACAACCGCCGCCGAAAGCACCCGCGTTCATGACCCGGCGCTGCTTTTCGGCGTCCTGGGAGAAGTAGTACAGCGCCAGCGGGGTGGGGCGTCGACTGGTCAGCTCCAGGACATCGTCATGGTCGTTAAAGCCGAGAACCGGGAGAATCGGCCCAAAGATCTCCTCCTGCATGAGCGACGACTCCCAGGACACCCCGTCGAGTATGGTCGGTGCCAGATAGCGGGCGTCACGGTCCATGCCGCCGCCGGCAACGATCGTCCCGTCGGCCAGGTATCCCGCCAGTCGATCGAAATGCGCCGTGTTGATAATCCGGGCATAGTCCGGGCTCTGCTGCGGGTCAGGCCCGTAGCATTCGCTGATGCGGGCCGTCATCCGATCGAGCAGCGCCTGTTTGACCTTGTCGTGCACCAGCAGGTAATCGGGGGCAACGCAGGTTTGCCCGGCGTTGAAAAACTTTCCCCAAACGATGCGCCGCGCGGCCATGTCCAGGTCGGCATCGGCATCGACGATCGCCGGGCTCTTGCCGCCCAGCTCCAGGATGACTGGAGTCAGGTGCCGCGCCGCCGCCTGCATCACCAGCTTGCCTACCCTGGTGCTGCCGGTGAAGAAGACGATGTCGAACTGCTCATTGAGCAGAGCCTGCCCCAGCTCGGGACCGCCCTGCATCACGCAGACATGTTCGGGGACAAAGGTCTCGGCAATGATCCGGCTGACAACTGCGGCGGTGTGCACGGTCAGCTCGGAGGGTTTGAGCAGGGCACAGTTGCCGGCGGCCAGAGCGCCTGCCAGGGGACTGATCAGCAGCTGGAAGGGGTAGTTCCAGGGGCCGATGATCAGGGCGACCCCCAAGGGCTCGCAACGCACCGAACCCCTGGCGGGGGCGTTGAGCAGTGAAGTCCTGACCCGCTGAGGCTTGGCCCAGCGGCGCAGATTGCGGCAGATGAAATCGATCTCCCTGGTCACCAGGGCGATTTCGGAGACGAAGGCTTCCAGCTCCGGTTTGCCGAGATCTTCGGCCAGTGCGGCGCAGATCTTCTGCTCGTTGGCGACGATCGCCCGCTTGAGTTTCTGCAGCGCATCGATTCTGAACGTGACTTTATGGGTTTTGCCAGACCAGAAGAAAACCCGCTGTCGTGTTATCTGCGCCGCAATGTCATGCATGTTCGGTGCTCCAGTCCTCCCGTGACGGCCTTCCAGAGCCGGAGGTCAGCGATTTCGGTTTTTGCCCAATTAAGGATATGATAGACTTTTTCACGGTTTTTCCAAATGAAATCCGTATGTTCATGCAGGGAGTCGGTGTGCCAGACCTGACCTACCAGAGTGATGTGGTGATCGTCGGCGGCGGCCTGGCCGGAATTGCCGCCGCCTTCGAACTGCTCGACCGCAACCTTCGCGTCCTGCTGCTCGAGCGCGACGAAGCGCAGAAACTGGGGGGGCTGGCCCGTGAATCCTTCGGCGGGGTGATGCTGGTCGATACCCCTCTGCAGCGCCGCGCGAAGATTGCCGACAGCCCGGAACTGGCTCTGGCCGACTGGCTGCGGGTTGCTCACTTCGGGGAACAGGACCTGTGGCCGAAACGCTGGGCGGAACAGTATGCCGGCCGCTCCATCGAAATGATCTACGAGTGGCTCTCGGCACGTTCCGTCACCTTCCTGCCGGTGGTGAACTGGCCGGAACGGGGCATGTTCGAACCAGGCAACTCGGTGCCGCGCTGGCACATCGCCTGGGGCACGGGCAAGGGGCTCATGGAAGCCCTGCTGCAGCATCTCGATGCCCACCCGAACCGGGCCAGGCTGCAAATCCTCTTCGGTCACCGGGTCGAGAACCTCCTGCAGAATGGCGGCAAGCTGTGTGGCTGCAGCGGACAGCTCGAAGCCAGTGACACCGCATTCTCCGCCCGCGCCAATGCCGTACTGCTCACCTCCGGAGGAATCTGCGGCGGCGACCTGAGCCTGGTGCGCAGGCACTGGTACCAGCCCTGGGGGGCGCCGCCGAAGACCCTTCTCAACGGCTCCCACCGCTATGCCGATGGGCTGCTGCACCAGGCCGCGGCTCAGCTCGGCGGGCAGCTCACCCATCTTGACAAGCAATGGCACTATGCCGCCGGTATCCGGCATCCCGCGGAGGAGACCAAAGGTTTGAGCCTGGTGCCGCCGCGTTCCGCCCTGTGGCTCAATGCCCACGGCCGCAGGATCGGTCCGCCGCCGCTGGTCGGCTATACCGACACGCGCTACCTGGTCGAACAGATCTGCCGGCAGCCTGGCCAGTATTCCTGGCAGGTCATGAACTGGAAGATTGCCATCCGCGAGCTGGCCGTTTCCGGCTGTGACTACATGACGGCTTTTCGTGACCGCAACAGGCTGCGCCTGGTCCTCGATCTGCTGTTCGGTAATCGCGAACTGGTTCGCACCCTGATCCGTGACGCGCAGGACGTGGTGACCGCCGCTGACCTGCCCCTTCTGGTCGAGGCGATGAACGGGCTGGACAGCGAATTTCAGGTCGATGCCGACCTGCTCCAGGCGGAGGTGCGGGCCTACGATGCCCAGATTGAGCGTGGCGAACGGTTTTTCACCGATGACCAGCTGCGCCGCATAGCCAATTTCCGTACCTACCGCGGTGACCGCATGCGCACCTGCAAGTTCCAGAAGATCAATGACCCCAAGGCCGGACCGCTGATTGCCATCCGCGAGCACATCCTCAGCCGCAAAAGCCTCGGCGGTCTGCAGACCGACCTCGCCTGCCGGGTCCTCGACCAGTCCGGCGAACCGATCCCCGGCCTGTTCGCGGCGGGGGAGACCGCCGGTTTCGGCGGCGGCGGCATGCACGGACGCGGCGCCCTCGAGGGGACCTTCCTCGGCGGCTGCATATTGACCGGCCGCATCGCCGGCCGGGCCATTCATGGAGGCTCCTTATGATGAAAACCGGTGCGCAGCTGGCGGTCCATGCTCTTGAGCAGCTGCCGGTCACCCACACCTTCGGCATCCCCGGCGTGCACGTCACCGAGCTTTACGATGAACTGCACAAGTCGCATAAGATCAGCCCGATCCTGGTCACCCACGAATGCGGCGCGGCGTTCATGGCCGATGCCGTGAGCCGGACTTCGGCAGGGATCGGCACCCTGGTGATCGTTCCGGCCGCTGGCGTGACCCACGCCTTGAGCGGCATCGGCGAGGCGTTCCTCGACGGCATCCCGATGCTGATCATTGCCGGCGGGGTGAACCGCAGCAGTGGCAGAGCCTACCAGCTGCACCAATGGGACCAGCAACGCCTGATGGAGAACGTGACCAAGCGCTCCTTTCTGGTGACAAGCCACCGGGAGGTGGTGCCGACCCTCTTCGAGGCCTACCGGCTTGCCGTCGCCGGTGAGCCGGGACCGGTCTTTGTCGAGATCCCCTACGAAGTGCAGATCTTCCGTGGCGAGGTCGCAGAGCTGCCAACCTTTAGCGACGACGGCCAGGTGCCGCAGGCCGATCCCGGCCTGGTCCGTCAGGCGGTCGAAATGCTGCGCCGGGCGCAGCGGCCGGGGCTCTTTCTCGGCTGGGGGGCCAGGGACTGCACCGGCCTCGCCACGCGCCTGGCCGAACTGCTCGAGGCCCCGGTGGCCACGACCCTGCAGGGCTTGAGCGTCTTCCCGGCCGATCACCCGCTGCATACGGGGATGGGGTTCGGTCGGCACTCGGTGCCGGCGGCGGAAAACGCCTTTGCCGGTTGCGACTGCCTGCTCGCGGTCGGCACCCGTTTCAGCGAAATTCCCACCGGCAGCTATGGTGTCGAGGTCCCCGCCGACCTGGTCCATATCGACATCAACCCGGAGGTGTTCGACCAGAACTACCCGGCCGCGGTCGCCATCGCCGCGGATGCCGGCAGCGCCCTGAGCGCTCTGGTCGCGGCCCTCGAGAGCGACGGGCTCCGGCCGAACAGCGAGGTCGGTCCCCTGCGGCAGCAGATTGCCGCGGACAAGGCCGGCTACCAGCAGGAGTGGCGCGAGCACCTCAACGAGCGCGTCAACCCGGCGCTGTTCTTTGCCGCGCTGCGCAGCCAGCTCGATGACGATGCGATTACCGTGGTCGACGACGGCAACCACACCTACCTGGCGGCCGAGCTGTTTCCGGTGCTCAGGTCCCGGCACCTGATCTGCCCGACGGACTTCAACTGCATGGGCTACGCGGTCCCCGCGGCGATCGGCGCCAAGCTGGCCAACCCGCACAACCAGGTGGTCGGGATCGTCGGCGACGGCGGCTTCCTGATGACCTGCATGGAAATTCTCACCGCGGCCACCGAGAACCTTGGCGTCGTCTACTTCGTCTTCCACGACGGGGAGCTGTCACAGATCGCCCAGGGGCAGGAGATCCCCTACAACCGCAAGACCTGCACCGTGCTCGGCAGAATCGGCCTCGACGGCGTGGCCCTGGCCACGGGGGCGGCCTACCTGAAGCTTGACGACAACGGGCAGATCGACGCGGTCATCGCCGCTGCGCTCGCGGCGGCGGCCGGCAAGCAGCCGGTGATCGTCGACGTGCGCATCGACTACTCCAAGCGCACCCGTTTCACCCGGGGCGTGGTCAAAACCGTGCTCAAGCGTTTTCCGCTCGGTGACAAGGTGCGCTTCGTCGGTCGGGCCATGCTGCGCAAGCTGACCGGTTAGCGCTCACAGGGGAGCCTTGGTCCGCAGTTTGCGGCGTGTGATCACGTTTTCCCTGTCGGCTCCGGTATTGGGCGACGAATGAATTTTTTAGGCCGTTTGCTCAGCGGCAATCGCCTCCGGGCTCTCTTAGCCAAAAATTTTTGACATTTTCTGCAGACCCTATACATTTTCTGTATGAACAAGCCCATGCGCTTAAATGCCTCTGATCGAGATTTCTTCCGCCTGATCAATGAAGTCGGCGCCACCAACCCGTTCAGCGCCAAGCGTGTGGAGATGGAACGCCGCGTGACGGCCAGTCAACTCGATGCCAGTGGCGGCCACTCGATCGACCTGGTTATCCTCAAGGTCTTGAGGAGAATCAAGGAGCTGGAGAAGTCCGGTAAGGCCGACTGGCGGAGGTACGTTGAAGAAGATGGCCAGTTGATATACGGGGTCCTGCTGTTCGATGTCTACTATCGCTTCACGGAAGCCTTTGATCGCCTGATCCTCAAGCAGATCGAGACCGGCGACAGCCCCTGTCCGGTTCACTTCGCCAAAGACGTGCTCGGCCTGCTCTGCAGCCGGGGTTTTACCGAGGACGAGTCGACCCGCTTCCTGGCGATCTTCTATCAGCTGCGACGGGCCTTCTACTTTATTCATTACAACCTGGTCGGCCAGAGCCCCTGCATGGAGAAACTGCGTTGTGACCTGTGGAACAATGTCTTCACCTTCGATATCCGCGATTACGACAAAAGCCTCTGGAACAGAATGGAGGATTTCTCGACGCTGCTGCTCGGCGAAACCGGGTCCGGCAAGGGCGCCGCGGCTGCCGCAATCGGGCGTTCTGGGTTCATCCCTTTCGACCTCAGAAAAGGCGCTTTTGTCGAGAGCTTCACCAGGAACTTCATTGGCATCAACCTGTCGCAGTTCCCTGAATCCCTGATCGAGTCAGAGCTGTTCGGCCACAGGAAAGGCGCTTTTACCGGGGCGATTGATGACCAGCCCGGGGTTTTCGCCCTCTGTACGCCACATGGCGCGATCTTCCTCGACGAGATCGGTGATGCCTCGATCCCCGTGCAGATCAAGCTGCTGCAGGTGCTCCAGGACAGGACCTTCTCCCCTCTGGGGGAGCGCACCAGCTGCCGATTCAACGGGCGCGTGATTGCGGCAACCAACAAGCCGCTCGATACGCTGCTGCAGCGTGGAACGTTCAGGGAGGATTTTTACTACCGGCTCTGTTCCGACGTCATAACGGTCCCCCCGCTGCGCCAAAGGCTCGGTGAAGATTCTGCGGAGATGGACGCCTTGCTGGGGCTGCTCGTTACGCGCACTCTCGGAGAACCTTCTGCCGAGTGGGTGGCGCTTATCCGGGAGATCCTCCATCGGGATCTCGGCGAACATTACCCCTGGCCGGGAAATGTCCGCGAGATGGAACAGGCGGTGCGGCGCATCCTCTTGTCCCGCGAGTACAGTGGGCATCTCTACGCCTCGCCGGCAGCGGATAATCTGCAAGGACAGTTGCAGAACGCTATCAATACCGGCAGCCTCACCGCGAAGCAGCTGCTGTCAACCTACTGCGAACTTCTCTACAAGCAACATCAAAACCTCGAAGAAGTTGCCCGCCGGACCCAACTGGACCGGCGCACGGTCAAAAAATACCTGCAGTCCTCCGGTTATCCTCAGGAGAGTGAATAACCCTCCGGCTGGCTTGCGGCTCACCTGTAAAAGCACCCCCTCCTCTGCGGGGGAAGGTTTCCGGGTCAGCCAGGGGTCCGGCCTGGCATTTTCTGCAGGGCATGAGCATGGAATGCCAGGCCGCGAGCCAATCACCCCCTTCGCCACCCATCATCGAGCCTCCCTATCTGCTTGAAATAACGGCCTTGTTTTCCCCCTTCTCAAAATCGGCATAAAGCCTGCTATTAAAAAAATTAAACTGACGATGGCCACCGTAAGGGCGACACCGTTTGCCGGCGCCAAGGCTTTTGTCGGGGTGATGAGGGAAGGGGGCTTCTTTACTGAGAAGGGTTTAAGGGTCATGTCCTTTCTGCCAGCAGACACATTGTATATCGTCACGGGATATGCGCTGGGGTGCCTGACCACAGGGTACTACCTGGTCAGATTTCTCCTGGGTGACGATGTGCGTGCCAGCGGCAGCAGGAGTGTCGGGGCGACCAATGTCGGCCGTCGTCTCGGCAGGAAAGGGTTCCTGCTCACCTTTGCCGGGGACCTTGCCAAGGGGGCTTTGGCGCTGCTGCTGGCTGAATGGGGGGGCTGCCGTGAAGCCGGGCTCGCCCTGGTGCTGCTTGCCGTGGTTAGCGGACATATCTGGCCGGCGCAGCTCAGGTTCAAGGGCGGCAAGGGCGTTGCAACCGCGCTCGGCGGCCTGATTGTCTACGATCCGGTGCTGACACTGATCATAGTGGCAGCCTGCCTGCCGATCTATCTGGTTTCAAAGGACCGCGACCTCAGCGGCATCGTCGTTTTTCCGCTTGTGCCCGTGGCCGCCCTGCTGCTCGGCAGACCTTTTGCCACCATTGCTTCATGTTTTGCCCTGGCGCTTCTGCTGCTCTGGACTCACCGGGACAACCTCGCAGCACTCTGCCGGGGAGGTGGGACAGGGGGACGTTGAACGACCGCATGCCGGCAACCTCATGGGATTTTAGAGAAAGGAGTCTCCAATGTCGGATTACATCTTCAAAAGGGCCAGCACGGCCGAAGAGAAGCAGGCCGTCTACAGGCTCAATTACCGAACCTTCGTCGAAGAAATTCCGCAGCATACCCCCAATTCCGGGCAGGTCCTGGTCGATCCGTTCGATCACGAAAATACCTACATGATCGCACTGAAGGAGCAAAACCTGATCGGCATGGTCGCGGTGCGCAGCAACCGGCCATTCTCCCTGGATCGTAAACTGGACAACCTCGACAGCTACCTGCCCCCGCACCGGAATCTCTGTGAGCTCAGGCTGCTCTCCGTCGAACCGGCCCACCGCAACGGTGCGGTGTTCAAGGGGCTGATGTACGAAGTGCTCAAGTATGCCGATGAACAGGCTTATGACCTGGCGATCATTTCGGGGACCGTTCGCCAGTTGAAGCTCTACCGTAACCTGGGTTTCGAGCCTTTCGGGCCCCTGGTCGGCCAGGGTGAGGCAATTTTCCAGCCAATGTATCTGACCAGGGACACGTTTCTCGCTCGCCTTCGTGAAATGCCCGTTGCCCAGGAACAAGCCAACCAGGGGGGGCTGCCGCTCAACTTCCTCCCTGGGCCGGTCAGCATCAAGCCAAGGGTCCAGCATGCTTTCGTCGCGCCGCCCGTATCCCACCGGTCGAGCGGCTTCAAGAACCGGATCAGAAAGATCAAGCAGCGCCTTTATGAACTGACCGGAGCAAAATCCGCCGAGATTCTGCTTGGCTCCGGGACGCTGGCCAACGATGCCATCGCCTGGCAACTCAAGCAGCTGGGTGAGCCGGGGCTGGTTCTGACCGGAGGTGAATTCGGTGACCGGCTGGTTGATCATGCCCGGCGAGCGGGCCTCGAGATCCGGGTCGTGCCCATGGATCCCGGTGCCGGCTCCCAGGGCGCTTTTTTCGGAAGCCTCCTTGCCCAGCACCCCCAGGCCCGCTGGCTCTGGACCGTTCACTGCGAGACTTCGACTGGTGCGATGGTTGATCTCTCCATGCTCAGGTCGCTATGCAACGATGCCGGCGTCAAGCTCTGCGTCGATGCCATCAGCACCTTCGGCATCATGCCCGTCGATCTGCGGGACATCTACTTTGCTTCTGCGGTCAGCGGCAAGGCGGTCGGCGGCTACCCCGGGCTGGCAATGGTCTTCTACTCTCACCCGCTCCAGACGGCGCGCTACGGTATCCCGCGCTACCTCGACCTCTCTCTGTATGCCGAGAACGAAGGGGTGCCCTTCACCCACTCGTCGAACCTGGTGGAGGCCCTGGACGAAGCCCTGGCAAACTACCCGGGCGCGGGGGATTTCGATCAGCTTAAAAGCCGGGCCGTGTGGCTGCGCAGCGAACTGACGAAGATGGGTTGCGAGATCGTGTCCCCACAGGAGAGCACCTCGCCGGCGGTCGTCACCATCGCCCTGCCGCCGGGGATCAATTCCGAGAAGTTCGGTGACGACCTGGCTGAAAACGGCTGCCTGCTGAGTTACCAGAGCGGCTACCTGGTGGCAAAGAACCGGGTGCAGATCTGCCTGATGAGCAGTGTCAGGAGGAAGAACCTCCAGCAGCTGCTCGGCCACATGCGCACGCACATGCGTGTTTTGCACTGAACATGCTGAAGTAGAAATGGGTCGTCCGGGAGAAGCTTGAGGCCTCGCGCATGACCCTGGCTCTTTCGTCCTTGAAGATATGCCCTTGCAAATGTCGAAGCCAGCGCAGGCCCTGGAATATACGTTTGCAGTGATCGGTCATCAACAACGAGGACAAAAGGGAGGATGCTATGAAAAACATGCATGGAAAGTTGGGAGCGGCGTCGTGGCAGCGGGGTTGATGGTTTTGCTGGCCAGCGGAACAGGTTTGGCAAGAAAACCCGAAGCGGAAGTATTCGTGATCGGCGACAGCCTCTCGGATCCGGGGAATCTTTTTGACCTGACGGTATTTTGGCCCCCTACCCCGTACGCTCAACGCTACAGCAACGGCCCGGTGTGGACCGAGTATTTTTCGACCGACCTGGATGTCCCGGTCGACAGCCGCGCCTATGGCGGAGCGCTCTCCGGTGTTTTTCAACTTGGGGAAGATTATGGCGATGTCTCCAATTTCAACAACGTCCAGTACGATTTTTTTGGAATGCCCCTCCCCGGAGTTGCCGAGGAGGTCGATGGGTTAATCAAGGATTTCCCCGGGCGATTAAACCCCCGTGCGCTCTACATGATCTGGGCTGGCGCCAACGATTTCTTCCTGGCACTCGAGTATTATCCGGACAAGCTCGACGACATACTTTTCGGCGAAACGATTCCTAATATCGCAGGTTCGGTCTGTAAGTTAAGTGCCGCCGGGGCAAGACACTTTGCCGTTGGCAACATGCCCGATATTGTTTCGACACCTGAAGGTCAAGCTCTGCCCGAATACTTGCAAACACAACTCACCTTTATTATTGAGTATTTCAATGCCGCATTGGAGGACACTCTTACCCACCTTCCTCCAGGATGCGAGACCGAGACGATGGTCATCCTGGATACTTACCAGATTATGCAAGCGATCACTGACAACCCGGGTTTATATGAGTTGGAGAATGCCACCGATGCCTGTCTCACATCCACAGGTGTCTGTTTCAATCCTGGCCAGTACCTGTTCTGGGATTCGGTCCATCCGACCACCGCGGGCCATGCAATCTTCGCTGAAGAGTTCCGTGCAGAACTCCGTACAGCTTATTGTGGAGCAGGCTTGGACAAGCCTGGTCTGAGGGGCAAGCCAATTGGAGCCCCACCTGCGTACTGGCGTAATTTGTGCTCCGGCAACTAGTGGCTGGAAAGACGCACAAAGGACCCGGCAAGCATCTCTGGTGTGTTGGACGGGGAAAACGCATAAAAGTCCTAACTTAATTTTCCAGGAATTAGTGCACAACAAGGCCTCGCAATCTAACGATTGCGAGGCCCTGTTCCTGGTGGCACCAGGGACTGGTTGGCTTCGGTGTAGATATAAGCTATCATTCCCGCATCGGAACCTGGGAACGGCTCTGCCGCTGTGAATTTTTCTGCCGGCCCCGGCGCAGCCGCATTTCGCCATCCGGTTGGACGGTGCCGCCCTGAGTGTTTTCGGGGATGAAAGAGACGTTATCGACAGATCGCCGACGTTATTGTCCCCCGGTCTGCTGAAAAGCCAAGTGAGCTGCCGAGATGAAAATTGTCATTGCCCCCGATTCATTCAAGGAGAGCCTGTCTGCCCGGGAAGTGGCCGAGCAGATCGAGGCCGGTTTCAAGGCCATCTTTCCAGAAGCTCACTATGCAATGCTGCCCATAGCCGATGGCGGCGAAGGTACGGTTGAGGCGATGGTTGCCGCCACCGGCGGCAGAAGGGTCCCTGTGCAGGTGACCGGCCCGCTTGGCACGCCAGTCCAGGCCTTTTATGGCGTGACCGGCGACGCTGACACCGCGGTCATCGAGATGGCTGCCGCCAGCGGCCTCGCCTTGGTGTCACCGGCGCTGCGCAATCCGCTGAAGACCACCAGCTTTGGGACCGGCCAGCTGATCAGGCACGCGCTGGACAACGGCTTGCGGCGCTTCATCATCGGCATCGGCGGCAGCGCCACCAATGACGGCGGGGCCGGTATGCTTCAGGCCCTCGGAGTCAAGTTCCTCGAACAGGATGGCCGGCAAGAGATCGGCTTCGGTGGCGGAGCCCTGGAGTTGCTGGCGTCGATCGATCCAGGCGGTATGGACCCGCGCCTACGGGAATGCCAGGTCCTGGTCGCCTGTGATGTCGACAACCCGTTGACCGGCCCCAGGGGCGCATCAGCGGTCTTCGGCCCGCAAAAGGGCGCCTCCCCGGACATGGTGGCCAGGCTCGATGAGAACCTGGCTCATTTTGCCCGCCTGATTAATCGGGATATGCATACGGAAGTTGCTTCGGTCCCCGGAGCCGGCGCGGCAGGAGGAATGGGGGCGGCCTTGCTGGCCTTTCTGCATGCCGAACTGCGGCCCGGAGTCGAGATCGTTATCGAGGCTGTTGGCCTGAGCAGCGCTCTCGAGGGTGCCGACCTGGTGATTACCGGGGAGGGCCGGATCGACGGGCAGACCATTTATGGCAAGGCCCCTGCCGGCGTGGCCCGGCTCGCCAAGCAGCGAGGGCTCCCGGTCATTGGTTTTGCCGGGAGTTTGACGGCGGATGCGCAGGTTGTCCACGAGCACGGGCTGGATGCCATCTTCAGCGTGGTCAACCGGCCCTGCAGTCTGGATGAAGCGTTCAGCGATGCAGCTCAGAACCTGCGCATGACCGCACGCAATGTCGCGGCGACCATAAAGCTGGCAAAAGGTCTCGTCCGCTCTCCAATCGAGAACCAGGACCAGGGCTGACCGGCCATGGCCCGCTGCCGCTGGCAGTGAGTTTTAGCCAGTCAGATTTGTGCCTTGTATGTCCTTTGACGTGAAAAGCATAAGCCCCCACGGTCGTTATCGTGGGGGCTTTATTTCCAGTGGCGCCCAGGATGAGAATCGAACTGCCGGCAGAAGGATCTTCAGGGTTGGTTGGAACGTACATTCCCTGGCGTGATTCAGGTGTTCCCATCGCCCCCGACCTGTGCCTGCTTGCAAACGTCCCGTCCAGAGTTTGTGTCGGGCCCGGCACTCCTTGCGATGGCCCACCACTCTTCTGTGCCACGAAAGAAGAAAGGCGTTCCAGGGCAACCCTCCCGATGGTAAACTGACAAAACAAACCACTATGAAACTGGCATTTATTCTTTTACAACATCTCGCTTTCTTCCTGGTCGTCGCCTATCTGTTCAGCAAGTCGCCGGCCTTCAGGCCAATGGTGCGCCTGGCGGAGGATCCCCTCGGCCAGCGCCAGAAGCTGTTCCTCTATTTTATCTTTGCCTCAATCTCCATCGCCGGCACCTACTTTGGCCTTTCCTTGGAGGGGGGCGAGGCCAACACCAGGGCCATCGGCGCCGTTCTTGCCGGACTGATCGGCGGCCCCTTCCTCGGTACGGCGGTCGGCCTCACCTCGGGCCTGCACAGTTATACTTTGGGAGGATTGACCGCGTTCGCCAGCGGCATTTCCACGCCAATGGAAGGGCTGCTGGGCGGCTTGGTCCACTTGCACCTCGTTAGGCGGGGGCAGGCGGGAAAGGTTCTCAACCCGGGTGTCGCCCTCTTTACCACCATGGCAGCCGAGGTCTTGCAGATGCTGGTCATCCTTGCCCTTTCGCGACCTTTTGACGAGGCCCTGCTCCTGGTCAAGAAAATTGCCTTGCCGATGATCCTCGCCAACGGCGCCGGCAGTGCCCTTTTCCTGAGCCTTCTGCGTGATCTGAAAGGGAGCCGTGACAAGGTCGGGGCCAAGTTCACCGCCCAGGCCCTGAGTATTGCCGACCAGTTGCTGGCCCTGCTCAGCAAGGGGTTCAATCAGGAGACCGCGCAGCAGATGGCGGAAATCATCCGACGGGAGACCAAGGTCGGGGCTGTCGGCATCACCGACCGTGAGAAGATCCTGGCGTTTTCGGGGATCGGCAACGATCACCACCGGGCCGGGATTCCGATTGCAGCAGAGCAGACCAAAGCGGCAATCCGGGAGAACCGGGTGATCTACGCAGACGGCAAGAAAGATCCCTACCAGTGCGCCCTCTCCGACAACTGCCCGCTCGGCTCGGCCCTGGCCGTACCTCTGCGACGCGACCAGGAAGTGATCGGCGTCATCAAGCTTTACGAGCCGCGCTACCAGCTCTTCCTCAACCTGAATCGCTCCCTCGGCGAAGGCCTCGCCGCGCTGCTCTCCCATCAGCTGCTGCGGTCCAGTTACGACGAACAAAAGAACCTGCTGGTCCAGGCCGAGCTGAAACTGATCCAGGCCCAGGTCAATCCGCATTTCCTGTTCAATACCCTCAACACGATCATCGCCGTGATCCGCACCGACCCGGACAAGGCCCGGGAGTTGCTGCGCCACCTCTCGAACTTCTTCCGCAAGAACCTCAAGCGCTCAGGTGACCTGGCCACTTTGGGCGAGGAACTGGATCATGTCCGCTCCTATCTTGAAATTGAGGAAGCCCGTTTCGGCGATCGTCTGAACGTCGATTTCGAAATCGACGAATCTCTACTGGGGCTGGTAATGCCGACCTTCACCCTGCAGCCGGTCATCGAAAACGCCATCAAGCATGGCCTTGCCGAGATCATCGGTGCCGGGACGATTTACATCAGGGCGCGCAGGGAGAATGGCCTGGCGGTCATCGAGGTCGAGGACGACGCCGGAACCTACCAGGCGCCGAGCGACGACAGCGGCCTTGGCATGGGTATCGTCGATAAGCGGCTCAAAAACCAGTACGGAGATACTTACGGAGTCAACATCGAGTTCTCTCCGGGTGAATGGACGCGCGTCAGCATCCGGTTGCCCGCACCATCGGGAGGAAGATCATGATCAGGACCCTGATTATCGATGATGAGCAGCACGCACGCGACGAGATGGCCGCACTCTTGGCCGACACCGGCGAGTTCGAACTGCTTGGCACCTGCGCCAACGCCATGGAGGCAATCAAGGCCATCAACCGTGATCACCCTGAGGTCATCTTCCTCGATGTGAACATGCCGGTCCTGAGTGGCTTCGACCTGCTCGGCATGATCGATCAGGAGCGGATGCCATATGTCATCTTCGTGACCGCGTATGACGAATACGCCCTGAAAGCTTTTGAGGAAAAGACCCTCGACTACCTCCTCAAGCCGGTCGAGCCCGATCGCCTGGAAATGGCGGTCCGCAAGATCAAGGGGGCTCTGGAAGGTGGCAGCCAACAGAGCTTTGAGACGCACCCGCTGACCCGAATCCCCTGTGTCACGGCCAACCGGGTTCGTCTGGTCGATCTGAACCAGATCGAGTACGTTCACTCCGACCTGAGCGGCGTGCACGTGGTCGGGGGCGGGACAGAAAGCTACACGGAACTGACCCTGAAAATCCTGGAAGCAAGGTCTTCATTGACCCGTTGCCACCGGCAATACCTGGTCAACCCAGACCAGATTGATGAGATCACGCTGCTCGAACATGGTCTGGCGGAGATCCGCACCCGCAGCGGTCGGCGTTTGCCGGTCAGTCGCCGATATCTGAAGCGGCTTAAGGACCTGCTCAGTTTCTGATCTCTGAGAACCGCTCAACACCCCATTCAACCGCTTAGCAGTTTATCTGACCGCTCGGCGCACATTCTGTTGTGCCCTTTGGGCGTGTCTATTAGGGTAGCGTCAACGAGTCAGCAACGGACGCGTTAAAACTCTAAAAGAGCGGAGGAAACAAGACATGGGTGAAGCAGCACTGCAGTTGTGGATCGACGGATGTCTCAATGAAGTTGAAGTCCAGGACACCGTCGGATACGAAGATATCAACCTGATTGCACTTGGGGAAACTGACCAAGACTGGCTCTATGGCGCCGATTGATCATCGATTCGATAGAACGATCATACAATTTCAGGCCCGGCTTTTTGCCGGGCTTTTTTTTGCTTGGGCGGCGCCAGCCGTTACGTCAATCCTGCCCAGGTCGACATGGCCGCCTTTGTCTCGGTTGACGAGCTGTTTAGTGTAAAGAAAACGGATTTACAACCGAAAAGAAGGTGAAGACAAAAGGCTTGTTCAATGCAAAGACGCCAAGTACAAAGAAAGCCGCAAAGATTTAATCTTCAGATAAAGAACACTTTTTTTACGTCTTGAATGACCTCTTAGCGTCTTTGCGTTAAAAAATGTGTTTTGGATCGTGGTATTCAGATCTTGGCGGTTAACCTTTGTTTGGTTATAGGTCCGAAAGAAAAAGCCCCCACGGTCGGTATCGTGGGGGCTTTATTTCCGGTGGTGCCCAGGGACAGAATCGAACTGCCGACACGAGGATTTTCAGTCCTCTGCTCTACCGACTGAGCTACCTGGGCAGGGAGAACGTTTTGTAACGAAAAGCACGGTTGATGTCAAGAAAAAAGCAGTGGCAGATTCTTTGCTTGCTTTCCGTGGGGGTTTTTGCTACCAAGTATCACCACGAAACATCTTCCTAAGGTGGTGTCGGGATGAATTGTCAAGGTTGGTTGTTTGCAGATTTCTACTTTTGGTATGGCAGCTTTTTTGGCTTGCCTGGCCGGGGTGAAGTCTGTTGACGAGCAACTGTCGATAGAACTCAAGAAACCACGGGCGGGCTCAAGCGAGGCGCCTGTGGTTTTTTTCGTTTCGGGGAAGTAAACGATCAAGGCCGCAGGGCAAGCCCTGCCGGCCTTGATTTTTAACCGGAACTTCCCCACAAGGAGACGAAGCAATGATTATCGTTATGCGCAAAGGGGCCAGCAAGGACGAACTGGCCGAAGTCAAGAAACGCATCAGGGAGCTGGGTTACAAGCCGCACGTGATCCACGGCGAGACCCGCAACGTGGTCGGCGCCGTCGGTGATGAGCGCGGCAAGACCGTGCTGCAGGCGCTGGAATCGATGCCGGGCGTGGAAAACGTGGTACCGATTCTCAAGCCGTACAAGCTGGCGAGCAAGGAAGTCAAGCCGGAACCGACCGCGGTGGAAATCGTGCCTGGACTGGTGGTCGGCGGAGACAGGCTGGTGGTGATGGCCGGCCCTTGCTCGGTGGAGAGTGAAGAGCAGATCCTTGAAACCGCCAACGCGGTCAAAGCGGCCGGCGCCACGGTGTTGCGGGGTGGAGCATACAAGCCGCGCACCAGCCCCTATTCTTTCCAGGGGATGGAGGAGGACGGTCTCAAGCTGCTCGCCCTGGCCCGCGAGGCCACCGGTCTGCCGATCGTCACGGAAGTGGTCAACCCTCGCGACGTTGAACTGGTCGCCAAGTACGCCGATATCATGCAGGTCGGTGCGCGCAATGTGCAGAACTTCGCCCTGCTCAAGATGCTCGGCAGACTCGACAAGCCGATCCTGCTGAAGCGGGGGATGGCGACCACCATCCAGGAATACCTGATGAGTGCGGAGTACATCCTGGCCGAAGGCAACCGGCGGGTGATCCTCTGCGAGCGCGGCATCCGCACTTTTGAGACGGCCACCCGCAACACCCTGGACATTTCGGCCATCCCGGTCCTGCGCGAGCAGACTCATCTGCCGATCCTCATCGACCCCTCGCATGCGACCGGTCATGCTGCGCTGGTACCGAGTATGTGCTATGCTTCGGTGGCGGCCGGTTGCGACGGCCTGATCGTCGAGGTGCACCCGCACCCCGAGACGGCTGCGAGCGACGGCCCGCAGTCGCTGCGTCCCGCCGAGTTCGAGGCGATGATGCGCAAGCTGGCGGAGTTCGCCAAGGTTGCCGGCAAGGTGCTGTAGGCAGAACACAGAATGCAGAATACAGAATAGCGTCTAAAAACGTCTGATCCTTTTCTGAATACTGGATACTGTCTTTGCATGTTTTGGAGGACCCATGTTCCTGATACCCTTGAACCAGATCGAAAGCGTTGATCTCGTCATCCATGCCCTGCGCGCGGCCGGCGGAGAGGCCGACTGCACCATGTGCCCGGTGCGCAAGGTCTGCACCAAGCAGTGCCTGGCCCTTGCCGAAGGCATCCAGCGGATGGTCGCGACCAACAGCCTGCCCAGCATGGGC
Organism: Geobacteraceae bacterium; assembly: GCA_024640545.1. Taxonomy (GTDB): domain Bacteria; phylum Desulfobacterota; class Desulfuromonadia; order Desulfuromonadales; family BM103; genus JAHEDT01. The sequence goes on along the minus strand of JAHEEU010000001.1, from coordinate 15,212 downwards.
CGCACCCAGGAAGATCCCGACCCGGGGCCACCGGACAAGCCGGGCGGTGGCGGCTCCGGCGGCCACCTGCGGATTGTCAAGTAAAGACCTGAACATTCAAACAGAGGACGAACCGATGATGAATCTCGCGAAGCTTGCCCTTGAAGTGCCGACCATCCTGTTGCCCAGGACAGGCGTCGACCTGCAGCGTTGGGCGGTTATTGCCTGTGACCAATACACCTCGGAGCCGGAATACTGGCAGGCGGTTGATCGACTGGTAGGCTCCCAGCCCTCCACGCTGCGCCTGATCTTCCCGGAGGTTTTCCTGGAAGAGGTCGACAGTGATGCGCGCATCGCCGCTATCAACGCCTGCATGAATCAATACCTGGCTGCGGGGGTTCTGACCGCCCAGGAACCGGGCTTTGTCCTGCTTGATCGGCAGACCAGCCATGCGCCGTCGCGCAAGGGGCTGATGGTTGCCCTCGACCTCGAGGCGTACGATTACCGCCCCGGCTCGAAAACCTTGATCAGGGCCACCGAAGGGACGATCGTCGATCGTCTGCCGCCGCGCATTCGCGTCAGGAAAAATGCGGCGGTCGAATTGCCGCATATCATGGTGCTGATCGATGATCCGGAGCAGACGGTTATCGAACCCTTGCTCATGGAGGAGCTGGAGCCGGTTTATGACTTCGAACTGATGCAGAACGGCGGCCAACTGCGCGGCTGGAAGGTTGCGCAGCAGAAGCTGATCGAGCAGGTGGGCCGCGCCCTGGAGAGCCTGGCGAACCGGGACCGCTTCCAGAAGCGTTATGAAGTCGCCGATGACGAAGTCATGCTCTATGCCATGGGCGACGGCAATCACAGCTTTGCGACCGCCAAGGCGATCTGGGAGCAACTCAAGGCAGATGCCGCCGACCCTGCCGAGGTCATGGACCATCCGGCCCGTCATGCCCTGGTCGAGTTGGTCAACCTCCATGACCCGGGGCTTGAGTTCGAAGCGATTCACCGTGTGCTCTTTGGCGCCGATGCCGAAGACCTGCTGGCCCAGGCCGACCAGTATTACCGCCGCGCGGGGACTCCCTGCCGGGTGGTCTGGTGCGACGACCTTGCGGCGGCGAATGCCGCAGCCGCCGCGGCCGGCGATGCCCATGCCTTGCCCTTCGCGGCCGCCGGACGCTACGGGCTGCTGCAGATCGATGAGCCGGCTCTGACCCTGGAAGTTGCCACCCTGCAGAATTTCCTTGATGAGTACCTGAAAAGCCGGCCACAGGCGCGCATCGATTACATCCATGGCGAAGACGCCGTGACCAGGCTCGGTCGCCAGCAGGGCAATATCGGTTTCTACCTGCCGTCGATTTCCAAGCACGACCTTTTCCGCACGATTGTCCGCGACGGCGCCTTGCCGCGCAAGACCTTCTCCATGGGGGAAGCCGACGAAAAACGCTTCTACCTTGAGGCCCGCCGGATTACCCGTTGAGCCCATTGACAACCTATCGGAAAAGTTGTAAAAACGGCCTTCCGGTAGGTTGTCGCCGCGCCTGCTGAGAGCGAAAAAATCGTCGCACAAACATGCCTTCAAGGGCGGTACGGCGTTTTTTCTTGGCATCTGCTTAGGAGCCCGTAATGAATAAGATCCGTACCTATAACAAGATCTCTGTCAGGGGCCTGGCCAAGTTTTCCCTCGACAAGTACGAAATCGCCAGCGAAATCGGCAATCCCGACGCGATCATGCTGCGCAGTCACGTGCTGCAGCCTGAAGACATCGACCCCTCCGTCAAGGCGGTTGGCCGGGCCGGCGCCGGCGTCAACAACATCCCGGTCGAGGCCTGTACCGAGCGCGGCATCGTGGTCTTCAATGCCCCGGGCGCCAACGCAAATGCCGTCAAGGAACTGGCCGTCGCCGCGATGCTGTTGTCGACCCGCGATATCATTGGTGCCATCGACTTTGTCCGCAGGGAAGGCCCAGGCAAGGACACTGAAGAGTTGCACAAGCTGGTTGAGGGGGGCAAGAAGACTTACGGTGGCACCGAACTCAAGGGCAAGACGCTCGGCGTGGTCGGCCTCGGGGCCATCGGCTCGCTGGTCGCTGAAACCGGACTGATGCTCGGCATGAAAGTGCTCGGCTACGATCCCGCCCTTTCCGTCGAAGCGGCCTGGCGGCTCTCGCGTGACGTCGAGCGCATGGAGAACATGCAGTCGCTGCTCTCCAAATCGGATATCGTCACCCTGCACCTGCCGGTTCTGGAAGCCACCCGCAACCTGATCAACAAGGAGCTGGTCGAAAGCTTCAAGAAGGGCGCGACCCTGATCAACCTGTCGCGTGAGAAGGTGGTCGATACGGCCGCCGTCCTGCTCGGTCTGGAAAATGGTCGGATCGGCAGGTACATTACCGATTTCCCGGTGCCGGAGCTGATGGGGCACGACAAGGTCGTGCCGATCCCGCATCTCGGCGCCAGCACCGAGGAGGCCGAGGAGAACTGCGCAATCATGGTGGCCGACCAGTTGGTCGATTTTCTCGAAAACGGCAACATCAGGAATGCGGTGAACTTCCCCAACCTCTCCCTCGACCGCAACGGCGGCTACCGCATTGCCTTCTCCAACCGCAATGTACCGAAGATGCTCAACCAGGTCCTCTCGGTTCTGGCGGAACGGGAAATCAACGTCATCGATATGATCAACAAGAGCCGTGACAACGTGGCCTACAACATCATTGACATTGAAAGCGAACCGACCGCCGACCTGATCCAGGCCCTGGAAGATATCGACGGGGTTATCAAGGTGCGGACGCTATAAAACAGGCTGTCAGCCGCAAGCTGTCAGCTGTAAGAATTATAACCAACAGCGGTACGACAGGAGAACGCCATGTCCAAGCAGGTTTACAATTTCGGTGCCGGTCCGGCGATGCTGCCGGTCCCGGTCATGGAGCGGATTCGCGACGAGTTTCTTGATTTCCAGGGGATGGGGATCTCGATCATCGAGATCAGCCACCGTGCCAAGCAGTTCGAAAAGGTCCTGGTCGATGCCCAGGAGCGCTTCCGTCAACTGACCAACCTGCCGGACAACTACAAGATCCTCTTCGTGCACGGCGGCGCGCGCATGCAGTTTTCGGCTCTGCCGCTGAACCTGGCCGGGCGCTCGGCGACGAAAAAATGCCTCTACGTGGAAACCGGCAACTTCGCCAAGCTGGCCCACAAGGACGCCAAGCCCTTCGGCGACATCCGGGTGATTGCCAGCAGCGCCGCGACCAACTACGATCGTATCCCGGTCCTCGACCCGTCGATGATCGACCAGGATGCCGCCTACCTGCACCTGACCGGCAACAATACCCTGTACGGTTCGCGCTGGCAGACCTTTCCGGAGACTGGTGCGGTGCCGCTGATCGTTGACCAGACCTCGGAGATGCTCTCGCGGGTGCTTGACTTCAGCAAGTTCGGCTGCGTCTACGCCGGCCTGCAGAAGAACCTCGGCCCGGCCGGGACCGCCATCGTGGTGATCCGCGAAGATCTGCTCGAATACGCTTCGCCGCAGACGCCGACGCTGCTCAACTACAAGGTCTGCGCCGCCGACAACTCACTGACCAACACCGCCAACACCTTTGCCATCTACGTGACCGGCCTGGTCCTGGAGTGGCTGCATGAGCAGGGTGGTGTGGCCGCCATCGAGAAGGTCAATGAGCAGAAGGCCCAGATCCTCTACAAGCTGATCGACAGCGGTGATTTCTACCGCGGCGTGATTCTTCCGGAGTTCCGCGGGACCATGAACGTGAGCTTCAACCTGGCGACGCCTGAGTTGGAAGAGAAGTTCCTCAAGGAGGCCGGTGCGGCTGGCCTTTATGCCCTCAAGGGACACCGCAGCGTCGGCGGCATCCGTGCCTCGATCTATAATGCCATGCCGCTGGCCGGTGTGGAAGCGCTGGCCGGATTCATGCAGGAATTTCAACGGAAGAATGGTTGATCTCTCCGGGGGCGCTTCCCAAAGGGAAGTGCCCCTTTGCTTCCCCGGGGCACTTCCTGAACAGGGAGTGTCCCTTTACATTTCAAGGGCAAAACGGTGAAAAGCATGGACAAGTCTCTGGTACAACTTAACGGCGAATCCGGTTGGGAGGTTTTTGACGCTCCAGCCCTGGTCGGCGAAACGCTGCGCTTCGTGTCGGGCGACCAGACCGGCAACCGCTTTCGCATGCATTACTTTCGGGACCAGGAACGCAACCTGGTGGCGCGGGTCTGGTTCGGCCCGGTGACGGAAGGCCCGCCAGAGCACGCCCATGGCGGCAGTATTGCCGCGGTGCTGGACGAGGTCCTCGGCCTGGCAGCCTGGGCGGCTGGCCATCCGATCGTGGTTGGCAACCTCAATGTCAGTTTTCGCCAGCTGCTGCCGATTCAGACGGTGGTCCAGGTCAATACCCGCCTGATTTCAGCCCAGGGACGCAAGATCGTGGTTCACGGTGAGGTCTGCAGCCTCGACGGCGCGGTCTACGCCACCGGTGAAGCCCTGTGTATCGAGATAACTCCGGCGCAGATGGCCGCCGGGAAAAACAACCTTTGAAAAAATCAGCTCTTTGCGTTTTTTCAAGGCCGTTGCGATTCTGCGTTGATTTGATTTTCAAGTAGTAGTTACATATGCATGCCATACAAGGATAGTCGATCCATGAAAGTTATTGTTACCGACGAGATCTCAGAGAAGGGGCTGGAACTCCTGCAGAAGGACCCGCGCGTCCAGCTGGACGTGCGCCTTGGTCTGAGAAAAGCCGAACTGCATCAACTGATCGGCGACTATGACGCGATCATAACCCGTTCCGGGACCCAGGTTGACGCTGAACTCCTCAGCCATGCCAAGAAGTTGAAAATGGTGGCCCGCGCCGGGGTCGGGATCGACAATGTCGATGTCCCCGCCGCCAGCGAGCGGGGGATTATCGTTGTCAATGCGCCCTTCGGCAACACCAATTCTGCGGCAGAACACACCATGGCCGTTCTGCTCGCCTTGTGCCGCAACGTTCCGACGGCCAACGACAGCCTGAAAGGCGGTCAGTGGCAGCGGGCGCCCTTTACCGGCCACGAGCTCAAACAGAAGACCATGGGCATCATCGGCCTCGGCAAGGTCGGCGGTCGCGTCGCCCTGCGTTCCAGGGCCTTCGAGATGGATGTGGTGGTTTACGACCCCTATATCAGTGAAAAGCGGGCGAGCGACTTCGGCACGCGCCTGGTGTCACTCGACCAGCTGGTCGGTACGGCCGACGTCATTTCCGTGCACACGCCGCTGAATGGTGAAACCCTTGGCCTGATCAAGGCGGAGCATTTCGCCGGGATGAAGGATGGTGTGCTGATCGTCAATTGTGCCCGCGGCGGGATCATCAACGAGGCGGCCATGCTGGACGCCCTGGAGAGCGGCAAGGTCGCTGGCGCTGCCTTCGACGTGTGGAGCGAGGAGCCGCCCGCCAGCGACATCCTCAAGCAGCTGATCGCCCACCCGCGCATGGTGGTCACGCCGCACCTCGGGGCCAACACCTTCGAGGCGCAGACCAACGTGGCGGTTGATGTCAGCCGGGAGATCCTCAACATGCTCGACGACAAGCCGGTCGAGAACGCGGTCAATATTGCCCGTTTCGACCCGGACCTCATGGCCCAGATGCGCCCCTTCATGGAACTGGCCGCCGTTCTGGGCGACTTCATCTCGCAGCTGGCGCCGGAAAACCCGGGCAAGGTCTCCTTCAACTACACCGGCAAGCTGGCCGCGCACGACTGCATGCCGATCACGGTGGCCGGGCTGGCGGCCCTGCTCAACCGCTGCACCGACCAGGAAGTCAACATGGTCAACGCCAACCTGGTGGCGGAGCGCCGCGGACTGGTGGTCGAACAGAGCCGCTCGACCGAATCGCAGTTCTTTTCCAACCTGATCACGCTGAACCTCGAGACCCCCCAGGGCAAGCGCACCATCGCCGGCACCCTCTTTGAAGGGACACCTAAGATCGTCAAAATGCGTGATTTCGACACTGATTTCACCCCCGAGGAGCACATGCTGGTGCTAACCTACGAAGACCGCCCGGGCTTGATCGGCAGGATCGGCACCATCCTCGGTGAGGCCGAGGTCAACATCGGTGCCATGAATCTCGGTCGCCGTGGCAAGGGAGGCGAGGCCATGGTGGTGCTGTCGATTGACTCGCCGGTTGACGAGGAAACCCTGGCCCGGCTGAGCGAGGCGGTCGGCGCCCGCTTTGTCAAGGCGGTGTATTTGAAGCCCTAGCCGGAAGTAAGGGGCTCAGCACCAAAAACCAAGATGGGGGGTGTGGTTCGATGAACCGCACCCCCATTGTTTTATGCGCCATGAACTTCTAGGGTTATGAGTTGTCCCTCAATCGAGGAACAGCGGTTTTCTGCTCTTCGGGATCAGACTACGGGCTTCGGCGCGAGCCAGGAGCGTTTCGACAGCCGTCACCCCTTCGGCACCGAGATCAAGTGAGAAGTCATTGACGTAGAGAGCGATGTGCGCATCGGTCACCTGATCGTCGAGCTCCTGCGCATGCCCCCTGATATAAGCGCGTGGCTCCTGCGGGTGTTGCCGGGCATATTCCAGGCTGAGCCGGATGGCCCGGTCGACCAGGCGTATCGTCTCTGTGCCAAGTGCGCGCCGGGCAAGGATACCGCCGAGGGGAATCGGCAGGCCGCTGTCCGCTTCCCACCACGCCCCCAGGTCGAGCACTTCATGAAAACCCGCCTGCCGGTAGGTGAAACGCGATTCGTGGATGATGACCCCGGCATTGGCCGTGCCGCTTTTAAGGGCCGGCATGATCTGGTCAAACGGCATGACCAGCAGGTTGTCGTAGCCCGTTCCGTAAAGCTGCAGCAGCAGGTTGGCGGTGGTCAACCGACCCGGGACGGCAATGCGCTTGCCGCGCAGGCTCGGCATGTCGCTTGCTGTCGGTGCAATGACCAGGGGACCGCAGCCGCGGCCGAGAGCGCCGCCGCTGCGCAGCAAGGCATACTCCTCGCGCAGGTGGCCGAGAGCATGGTATGAGATCTTGGTCAGATCGAGCTGAGCCGAAAGGGCCAACTGGTTGAGCGTCTCCACATCCTCCAGGCGCTCTGTGAACCGGTACCCGGGCATCGCGACTTTCCCGTGGGTCAGCGCGTAAAAGATAAAGGTGTCGTTCGGGCAGGGTGAGTAGCCGAGGGTTAAGGGTTTGATCATGCTCTTGTCCCTGGCCAGAGCGGGAGAATGGTCAGTACGGCATTTTGTGCCGCCGTCATTCCGGCGGCAAGGTCCCAGCGGGTCGGGTCGTAATCCTCGACCCGGTTGGAAATGCCGCGAATCTCGAGCAGTGGCACGCCCATCTGCAGGCAGGCCATGGCGACCGCCGCCCCTTCCATGTTCTCGCAGATCCCGCCGGTGCGCCTGCCGATCTCGAGGGCATCAGCGGTTGTCCCCGTGCAGGTGGAAACCGTCACAAATGGGCCGCAGCCCAACTTTGCTGCGCTGTTCTGCGCCTGCTCCTTGAAAAGCGGCCGCGCCCAGGCATACAGAGCCGGGTCGACCGGCCAGCGATTATAGCGCTCCCCATGGCCCGGAAGCATGGGGAGGCGCAACGCCGACAGGTCGCGGAAGCCTTTGCTGGTGGCAACCCCCTCATCGCCGAAGATCTCTTCCTCAGCAAGGGCCAGATCACCAATCGACAATCCGGACCCCGGGTAGGCACCCCCGCAGCCGAATAGCCAGAGAGCCTGCGGTTGGCAGTTGCTCAAGAGAGTGACGGTCGTCGCCGCGGCCGCCGCCTTGCCGATGCCGCTGTGCGCCAGGCAGACGTCATGGCCGGCGAGTCTGCCGTTCAACAGGGTGATGCCGTTCACGGACCGCGGCATGCATTCCTCGAGGGCTTCTCTGATCAGGTCGGTTTCTTCAGCGACGGCGGCAAGTAGGCAGATCATGGCTCGGAAGCGCGCAGTGGGAAGCGCGAAGCGGGGAGCGAGATGAGGCTGGTGAATTTTCGCGCCTTGCGCTTCGATGGTTTTAAGGTTTGTACCAGCCTTGGCGGATCAGGTCGCGGCGCAGCTCATGGCCGGCATTGCGAATCACACCGTTGTACCAGAAGTGATCTTCGGAACTGGTCGTGCCGGGATTGTCGAGACGCTTGCGGTGGTCGATCAAAGACTGGCGGAACTTTTCGTCAGGCTCCTTGAGAACTTCCAGGATTCTGCCTTTAAGCGGTTCTTCGCAGGCCAAGAGCACATGGTGCAGCATGTCCCGTAACTGCAGCCCCATCCGGTATTCCCACAGGTCGCCCTCGAAGCTGGCGCAGCATTCCTGAACGAAATCATTCCAGTCGAGCAGCAGGGCGCCGAAGTCGTCATCGGCAAAATCTTCGTACCCCTGGTGGCGGCAGAGAATCTCCTCGATCTGCTTCTGTTCCTTGCGGGAGAAGAAGAATGAGAGGCTCTCTTCGACCGGGTACATGCCGAGGATATCGACCAGCTCGCGACAGAAGCAGGCATAGTCGAGATCGCGGTCGCTGAAACTCTGCAGGCAGGTCGGCAGGTTTTCGCGCTCCAGGCAGAGCAGCGAAAGGTGGTCATGGCCCAGCTCCGTATGCAGCAGCAGATCGGCACGGTGCGGGATGTCCGCCCTGGACAGCTGATTGGTCAGCCGCAGGTGGTTGTCGGTGAAAAAGGTCAGAACCTTTTCCTCCGAGTAGAACATCTCCTGGCTGGAGCGATTGTTGGCCAGGCCGAAGCCGACGAAGCCGTCATGCATCAGACGGTCCCAGTAAGGCTCGATAGCGGCGATGATTTCCGGAACCGGCATGTACGGTGAATAGTGGATGGTCGGTGTTGGTGGTTCCTGGTCGCTTGTGTTCGGTTCCGTGGTGTAGAATTCGAGGATGAAGAAAGCTTCTTCCGGCATGCTCGCAGCGAAGGCGTGGAATGCCTTGCGGACATGAGCCGCATTGGCCAGCACGGAAAAGTGATAGGTGTCGCTGGAGTTCTCCAGCAGGGAAAAGTTGTAGCCTTCCTTGAGGCCGCGAGCACGGCGCCGAGCTTGCGGCCAGAGCTGCAGACCAACCGGGAAATTTGCAAATATATTAGCCAAGCACAACCTCGTTCGCCGGAATCGGGCCGGCTTCGTCTTATGTTACATGCCTATGATGCGGCAATCGTCTTTGTGAAGTCAACTGTAAGTGGGCCGACGCGTTCGGCTGGTGAGCTTGCACGGTGCCCGTCGGCGGATCGATTGTTCCACGGGGTGCAGACGGGCTTTACTGGGCAGCCTTATCTCGCCGCTAAACGGGCGTTTAATATAAGTAAACGGGTTTTATCTAAAATAAATTTTTAATTGACATCATGAACCACATAAGCTATATCCATGCGGTGGATAAAACCCTATTTTACTGGGGACCGTTTGTAGACATTTTCACCTCTGGTTAATTCAAGGTTTGCAGGTTAACTTTAAACTATTGTCGGCCGGCAGAGAAGCTGTTCTGCGGACTGAAAACTCCAGCCAACAGAGGAATCCAACGATGGCCAAAAAAGCGATTACCCCGACACTGAAGAACCCGTTCGATCCACCCGAAAAAGTCGAGTTCACCATCCCTGGCGAAGTTGCCGGTGTCCGCGGCGGCTACGAAGAGGTCATGCAGGAGGGTTACGACCTGATCCAGCGCCCGATCAAATCGGTCGCTGTCGGGCAGATCGAGAAGCAGCACTTCAAGAAGCGCATGACCGTCTGGGAGCGGATCAATGTCCTGACCCAGTCCGCGCCCAATATCTTGTTCCAGAACTGGGGGAAGAACCTGGACGGTGCCTCGCTGGTCACCGGGATACTCAACATCAAGGGTCGCGATGTCGGCGTCTACGGCCACGATTTCACGGTCCGGGCCGGTTCCATCGACGCCACCAACGGCAGTAAGCTGGCGCGCATGTTCAAGATGTGCGGCGAAAAGGGCCTGCCGCTGATCGGCATGAACGACTCGGCCGGCGCTTTCGTCCCGGCCGGCGTCGGTGGTCTCGACGGCTACGCCGAAGCCTTCACCGCCCTGCGCAAGATCAGCGGCGTGGTGCCGACCGTCATGTGCATGTTCGGCTACAATGCCGGCGGCGGCTCCTACCTGCCGCGCCAGGGCAGCTTCGTCATCCAGCCCAATGACACTTTCTTCGGCCTGACCGGCCCCGGCGTCGTCAAGTCGGTGCTCGGTGAGGACATCACGCCGGAAGAGCTCGGCGGACCGAAAGTTCATGGTGCCTCCGGGGTTGCCGACCTGACCGTTGCCGACGAGACCGCCGCGCTGCGGACCGCCGTCCGCCTGCTCAGCTACGTTCCCGACAACAACTACAGCACGGCGCCCTTCCAGGAGACCAGCGATCCCATCGACCGCAAGACCTGGGAGATCAACACCCTGCTGAAGAAGGCGTTCAACTCGCCGACCGGCTTCAATACGCCCTTCGACGTCTCGATCATTATCCAGCAGATCTGCGACCACGGCGATTACTTCGAACTCCAGCCGGAGCGCGCCCGCGAGGCGGTGACCGCATTCGGTCGCCTCGGCGGCCACGTGGTCGGCTTCGTCGCCAACAACAGCGCCGTGGCCTCCGGCCAGATCGACTGCGATTCGGCCGTCAAGATCGCCCGCTTCGTGCGCTTCTGCAACATCTACAATATCCCGTTGATCTTCATGGAAGACACCACCGGTTTCCTCCCCGGGCGCGAACAGGAAGCCCGCGGCATCGTCCAGGCCGGGCGCTCGATGCTCGATTCGATCGTCGACGTGCGCACCCCGCGCATCCTCTTGATCCTGCGCAATGCCTACGGCGGCGCCTATGCCTCCTACAACAACTATCCGACCGGGGCCGACCTGGTGCTGGCCCTGCCGACCACCCGCCTGGCCGTTATGGGCCCCGCCGGCAAGGAGTTCGTCTACAAGAGCGAACTGCGCAAGCTCCGCGGCGCTATCAAGCCGATGGTCGCCGAAGGCACCCAGGCGCGCATCAAGGCCGGCATGGACGGCGGAGAGGCCAAGAAAGATGCCGAAGCCGAAGTTGCCGAGTGGCTCAAGGCCCAGGAAGCGGCCCTTAACCTGCGCTATGAGAAAGAGCTGATGAACCCGAAGGAGGGCCTCGCCCTGGGATCCATCTCCTCGCTGGTCATGCCGACCGACCTGCGCCAGGTCCTCGGCGAGAACCTGGCCTTCATGATGCGGCATTACCGTCCGTCATCCTGGCAGGATGTTCAGCGCGAGTTCCATTAATCACTACGGACTTCATTGATATAAGCGCATCAAGGTTTCGGTTTGGAGATAAAACCAATGGCAAAGCACGATTACTACACCAATAATCCACTGATCCACCGTGATCGCCGTTTAAGCAAGTCGGACTCCGCATGGGTCCGCTCCTTCTCATGTGAAGATCTCAAGCCGCTGATCGTCTGCCGCGGGCCGATCCGCCTGGAGGCGATGGCCGTCTACGAAGAGATGGGCATCGCTCACTACGGCATCCTGCTCTCGGAAAAGGACTCGATCGTCTATCCCAACGCCCTGTCGCCGGAGCTGCGCCTGCTGACCGACAACAGCCGCGTCCACCGGGTGCCCGACTACACCGGCGCTTCCAAGGAGGAACGCGTCGAGCGGATTGGCCAGATCATCCAGATCGCCAAGGACAACGGCTACGATTCGATCTTCGCCGGCTACGGCTTCATGGCCGAAGACGACGAGTTCGTCGCCGCCATCGAGGATGCCGGCCTGAAGTTCATCGGCCCCTGTGCGGCCACCCAGAGAGGCGCCGGCAAGAAGGACGAGGCCAAGCGGACCGCCCTGAGCGTCAATGTCTCGGTCACCCCGGGGATTGACAATGTCACCGCCCGCACCCTGGTCGCCAAGCACCCGAGCCGCGAAGCGCTGCTGGCCGTGGTCAAGGCCGAGGCTCTCAAGGTCGCCAAGAAGGTCCTCGATGACAAGAAGCTCGACCTGACGACCCTTGCCGACCATATCCTCATGGCGTCCTATGAGAAAGGCCTCGACCTGTTCACCATGGATGAACTTGGCGCCCAGGTCGAGACCCAGTGCATCGAGATGTTCAAAGGCTACCCCGGGGCCCGTATCCGCCTCAAGGCGATCGGCGGCGGCGGCGGCAAGGGACAGCGTATTCTCGGCGCCTCGCTGCTGACCAAGAAGAACACCACCGAGGAAGACATCAAAAAGGCCGCGTCCGTGGCCCCGGAGCTGGTTCGCGAGGTTCTGCTCGAGGTCAAGGCCAACGGCGTCGGCGACAACAAGAACGTCCTCATCGAGCTGAACATCGAGCAGACCCGCCACAACGAGATCCAGCTGCTCGGCAACGGTGAGTGGTGTATCGCCCTCGGCGGCCGTGACTGCTCGCTGCAGATGCACGAACAGAAGCTGCTCGAGGTCTCGGTCACCCAGGAAGCCTTGGCCGAAGAGATCAAGAAAGCCAAAAAGGCCGGGCTCAAGGCCCAGACGGCCGCCCTGGAGAGCGATCTCAAGGTCCTCAAGCGCATGGAGGAGGAGTCGGAGCGTTTCGGTTTGGCCGTCGGCCTCGACTCGGCCTCGACCTTCGAATGCATCGTCGACCGCGACCGCCATTATTTCATGGAGGTCAACACCCGTATCCAGGTCGAGCATCGGGTCACCGAACTGGTCTACAACCTCAAGTTCACCAACCCGCAGAACAAGCAGGAGTTCTTCATCGTCGAGTCGCTGGTCGAGGCGATGGCCCTGTTGGCCATGCATAAAAAAAGCCTGCCCCGTCCCGAGCGCCAGCGGCGCTTCGGCGCCGGCGCCGAAGCCCGCCTCAACGCCACCGACTGCTCGCTGTCGCCGAGTGCCGGCGGCGTGATTCGCTACTGGTCGAAGCCGATCGAAGGTGAAATCCGCGATGACCAGGGGATCTGCATGGTCAACCCGGATACCGGTCTGTTCATGCGCTACACGGTTGCCGGTGCCTACGATTCCAATATTGCCCTGCTGCTGACCAAGGGCGAAGACCGCCTTGCCAGCTACCGGCACCTCGCCAAGGTCCTGCGCAGCACCGTGCTGCGTGGGACCGACCTGGCGACCAACCTCGAATTCCACTACGGCCTGGTCAACTGGTTCCTCGGGCAGAACGTCATGGCCAAGCCGACCACCCGTTTCGTGGTGCCTTACCTGACGCTGGTTGGCAAGTTGAAGGAAGAGTCGAGCAAGCTGGACGTGGTGGTTGCCTTCCTGGCCATGAAGAAGCACTACGGCAAGGTCTATGGCGACAACCCGGAAATCATGCGGGCGGTCTCCGAAACCCTCGACCGCAAGGGCACGCTTTTGACCCGGCCGATGGAGAAGCTGCTGGCCGACCCGCACCTGCTGTCCGGCTGGCTGAGCCTCAACCGGAAGAATTTCCAGCACAAGGGCGGCAAGCTGGTCTGGCTGCGCAATCCCCTGGTGATCCTCGAAGAGACCTACGAGTACCTGAACATGACCTGGCGCGAAGAGGCGCCGGCCGCCGAGGTGATCTGGACCCACGATCGCGATCTGCTGCAGAACGCCCTGTCGTTCTATGCCGATCTGCGCAGCAGGTTCGGGCTGGAGAAGGATGAATATACCAAGCTGAATGATCTCCTCGGCAAGGACAAGCCCCAGGGCGGGTTCGACAAGGAAACCTGGGAGAAGGTCCAGGCGGCCCACCTCGGCTTCGAGGTCGGCAACGAGCTGTTCGGCATGCTCTTCCTGATCGCCGATAAAACCAGCTTCTTCGATTTCAAGGTCGAGGACGATCTCGAAGTCACCATCCCCGACCATCTCAATGACCCGGACCTGCAGGCGGCCATGAAGAAAATCCTCGTGCCGCCACCGGCAACCAAGGCGGATGAAATCGTCACCCCGGGCGGCGGCATGTTCTACGCCCAGGAAGCCCCGGGCATGCCGAAATTCGTCCAGGAGGGCGAACACTTCGATAAAGGCCAGCCGCTCTTCATCCTCGAGGTCATGAAGATGTTCAACAAGATTCCGGCACCTTTCTCCGGAACGGTTGACAAGATTCTGATCGAAGGCGGTGACGGCGTGATCGTGCAGAAGGGTCAGCCGATCTTCAAGGTCACACCGGACGAGAAATTCGTCGAAGTCGACCCGAAGGAAGTCGAGCGTGAGAAACGCGCGACGACCACGGCCTATCTCGAGCTGATTATCTGACCAGCTCTGTAACGGTCATCCGAAGAACCGCGAGCCCCGCCTGAATACAGGCGGGGCTCGTTCTTTTCTGCTGTTCGGGGGCTGTCCCCGGGTGTCGCAGCTTCAAGGGACACAAAAGTGACAGGCCCCTGCGGAGCCAGTCCCTGCACGCGCAACTCGCGAACCACCCGGGGGCCTAACGCCAGGCCCCCGCTTCGCTCAAGGATGTCGCCACGTTGAGTTTTCGGGCTGCAACGCTCATCGCAGCCACGCTGCTTCGCGCAAGACATGCCCTCCGCAGGAGCTGAACCGGCGGTCTTGACTCTTGCCTTGGTTGTGGTCCTGACTAAGTTTTGTCTTGTCTCACTTCGCACTGCAGTTTTTGTGAAATGTGTAGACCTGACCCCTAACCCTCACCGCTCGCTCAAGAAACACGCAGGGAGAGACTCGGGTGATAACATGTCTCGCCAGTCGGTACTGGAGGCCTAGGGTGTTGCGGCAGGTTTCAGCTGTTGTCGACGCCTTCGACCGATTCGGAGTTGGCCTCCAGGAAAGAACGCCGCTGGGTGTCTCTGACCACATCCACCAGGCCGTGGTTGACCGACCAGGTCGATCCACAGGTCTCGCATTGGAAGATATCTTCGTCAAAGCCGTTGGCGTGCACTTCGATTTCGGTGTGCGTCTGGTGGTTTTTGCAAACAGGGCATTTCATGGTTGTCCTCCGTCACAATTCAGCTGCATCTTGCGAACAGTTGCAGGGCAGGTCGTGGGAGTCTCCAACATCCGAAGGCTTGATTCAAGGGCCAATTATTAGATTATGTTAAAGATTAGCCGGTGGTGGCCAAAAAGCAAGCGTCAAGGCCGGGTGCAGGGGGCATTTGTTGCGGAACAACAGGCAAAGGTTTAATATAGGTAAATGCTTTTTACCATGATTAAATATTTATTGACATTTGTCCTTTGCATCGGTTATATCCTACAGGCTCTAAAACCTCATTTTATTTTCGTCGGGAAGGTTTGTCGTGGAATACAATATCGGATCGAAAATCAAGGAACTGCGCAAGGCCCGCAACCTGACGTTGCAGGATGTGGCCCG
>JAHEEU010000054.1 GCA_024640545.1 Geobacteraceae bacterium | reverse complement strand
AAGACCGGGTTGAGCGAGGTCATCGGCTCCTGGAAGATCATGCTGATGCGGTTGCCGCGCACCCGGCGCATCTCCTCGGCAGGGATATGCAGCAGGTCGAGACCGTCGAGGCGGATATCGCCCTCGACGATGCGCCCCGGTTCGGGGACCAGGCGCAGCAGGGAGAGGGCGGTCATCGATTTGCCGCAGCCGGATTCCCCCACCAGCGCCAGGGTCTCGCCCCGGCCAATGGTAAAATCGATCCCGGCAATCGCCTTGACCAGGCCCTCGCGAGTGAAGAAAAAGGTTTTCAGGTTGCTGACTTCGAGAAGTGCGCTCATGACGTCCTGTTGCGGGATCGTGACCTAAAGTAAATGGAAGCATGCCAGGCAGGGGATGTCAATCTTAAAGACCTTGATCGGGCGCGCGTGATGAAGCGTGCATAGTGCCCAATCCCCGGCGGTTTCTTGACACCCACACAGTGGTTTGGGGTCAGGTCTACACATTTCACAAAAAATGCAACGGCCTGAGCGCTTTGCATGGCTGCCCGGCTTTTCTCGCCTCTCATCTCTTGCCGCAATAGTTTATGCTACTATGACTAACCTCACAACGAAAGACTGGTGACAGACAATGTCCGACCTGATCGATTTGCATCTCCACAGCACTTTTTCCGACGGCGTCATGAGCCCTACCGAGCTGGTCGCCGAAGCTGCGTCCATCGGCCTGAAGGCGGTCGCTCTGGCTGATCACGACAACGTGGATGGTGTCCCCGAAGCGCTCGCTGCCGGGCGGAAGTTCGGTGTCGAGGTCCTCCCGGCGGTGGAACTGTCGACTCTCTGGGGGGCTTTGACTGATCTGCACCTGCTCGGCTATGCCTTTGACCACCAGGCTTCGGCGTTGCAGGAGGCCCTCGCCGGGTTCAGGGATTTTCGTGCCGGACGCAGTGAACGCATCCTTGCCGGTGTCAACCGGCGTTTGGCGGTCGAGGGTCGAAAGCCGCTCTGTTACAGTGAGGTCAGGCGGCGTGCAGGAGGGACGATCGGTCGCCCGCACCTCGGCCAGGCCTTGATCGCGGCCGGCTATGTGCGTGATATGGAAGAGGCCTTCAAAAACTACCTGGTGCCATGCAACGAGCCGAAACGGTTCTTCCCCATCGATGAGGCGATACGTTTGATTCATAATGCCGGTGGCTGCGCGGTGCTTGCGCACCCGCCATTTATCGGTGTCCGCGACGAACAGCTGCCGGAACTGCTCGATGTGTTTATCAAGCTGGGGCTTGACGGCCTTGAAGCCTACTGTCCAGGAGCCGGCAACGACGGCATCGACCGCTACATCAGCGTGGCGCGCAGGAAGGGTTTGATCGTAACCGGCGGCTCCGATTTTCACCAGCCGCTTAAAGGAGGGGTGGTCATGGGTGCCGGAAGGGGAAACCTGAAGATCCCGTACCGCTGTGTCGAGGAGATCAAGGCACGGGTTGCTCGCGGTTCATCGGGCAGGGTGCCGCCTGCCGGATGAAGCCTGGTCTCTTGTCGGGTTCGGAGCAAGTCTCTCGCCCGGCGATCAGGCCAGCAGATGCTCTATCAGGACCTTGCTGCCGATAGCGATCAGCACCAGCCCACCGAGGATCTCCACCCGGGAGCCCCAGCGGCTGCCGATGCGGTCACCCAAGAGCATGCCTAAGACAGTCAGGGCGCCGGCAACCAGGCCGATCACCAGGGCCGGCATCCAGATTGACACCCCGATAACGCTCAACGAAAAGCCGACCGCCAGCGCGTCGATGCTGGTGGCAATGGAAAGCATGACCAGGCTCAACCCCCGGGTTGGATCCCGATCATCGGGCGGCTCACCATCAGAGCAGGCCTCGTAGATCATGCGGCCGCCGATCAGGACAAGCAGGCCGAAGGCAATCCAGTGATCCCAGGCGGCGACCCACTGGATGACGGTCTGCCCTGCCAACCAGCCGATCACGGGCATCAGTGCCTGGAAGAGCCCGAAATGAAAGCCGAGGCGAAACATGTGGCGCCTGGTCAGGCGTGCGAGAACGGCGCCGGTCCCGAGGGCGACGGCAAAGGCATCCATGGCCAGGGCCAGGGCCAGACCGATTAAGGTTACGGCATCCATTTTGCCTCTGCCTGAGTAATGTGCATGTGGCGAGTTATTACGAGAGATTGACGGAGATGTCAAATATTTCGATTTTTACTTTGCCATACTCTTGTAAAGCGGGCCCATAATTCGTTACAATGCGCGGCATTGTGAAACCCGTTCCGGCGTCGACGCCGGGGAAAGATTGTCTCATGCGTACCTTGTTTCTCCTGCTTGTCACACTTTTGATCGCCCGGGCCGGTTTTGCCATGTCCGCCGACGGCTGCGGCGCCGGGGCCTGCGCCAGCTGTCACAGCATCACCAAGCAGGAGGCCGCCAACCTGCTCGGCGACCTGGTCGACAAGGTCAATTCGGTGGACTTTGCCGAGGTCCCCGGCCTGTGGGTGGCGGAAGTGGAAAAAGGCGAGCTGAAGCTGCCGATTTACATAGACTTTTCAAAGCAGTTCCTGGTCTCTGGTAGCGTGATCCGCCTCAATGACAAGGCGAACCTGACCCAGCAGCGCACCGCCCGGATGAACAAGGTCGATGTCAAACGGATTCCGCTCGGCGATGCTCTGCTGCTTGGCAAGGCAACGGCGAAAACCAGGGTGATTGTCTTTACTGACCCTGAGTGCCCCTTTTGCAAGAAACTCCACGCGGAATTGAAAGAGGTGGTCCGGCGTGATCCGGCTATTGCCTTCCTGATCAAGCTCTTCCCTCTCAAGATGCATCCCAATGCCTATGGGATATCCAAGAGCATCGTCTGCAGCAACTCGCTGAAATTTCTCGAGGCCAGTTTTGCCGGCCAGCCGGTGCCGCCGGCCAGCTGCGAGACCCAGGTTGTCGATCAGACGCGGGCCATTGCTGATGAACTCGGCATCACCTCGACGCCGACCCTGGTCTTGCCCGACGGTCTGGTGGTGCCTGGCTACAAGTCGGCTGACGCTCTGCTGAGCCTGATCGGCGATAATGTGGCCAAGTTGCCGGCGCAATGAATTGTTGCGCAAAGCTTGCCTTTCCACGTTCGATCTGATATGACAACCTACCGTAGATTCAATCTTCAGGAGGAATGATCCATGGGTTTGATGGATGGCAAACGCGGTGTCATTTTCGGTGTCGCTAACGATAAGAGTATTGCCTGGGGGGTTGCCCAGCAATTGCATGCGGCCGGTGCGGAAATAGCTTTTACCTACCTGAACGAGGCGTTGGAAAAAAGGGTGCGCCCCCTGGCAGAAGGCATCGGCGCGACAATCATTCTACCCTGTGATGTCGCTTCCGATGACGAGATTGCCGAGGTATTCAAGGAACTGGAAAGGCTGTGGGGAACGATCGATTTTGTTGTGCATGCGGTCGCCTTTGCCAACCGTGAGGACCTGAAGAACCCCTTTACCCAGACCAGTCGCGAAGGGTTCGCTCTGGCGATGGATATCAGTGCCTACTCGCTGGTTGCCATGACCCGCTTTGCCGTGCCGCTGATGCCGGCCGGCGGCAGTATTGTCACCATGAGTTACCTGGGGTCCATGCTGGCGGTTCCCGGTTACAATGTCATGGGAGTGGCCAAGGCCGCCCTGGAATCTTCGGTGCGTTACCTGGCTGCCGAACTGGGCGAGCGTAACATTCGCGTCAATGCGGTCTCCGCAGGTCCGATCAAAACCCTGGCTGCTTCCGGTGTCGGCAACTTCAAGGAAAAGCTGCACATCATGGAAGAGCGCAGCCCGCTGCGGCGGACGGTGAACCAGGAAGAGGTTGGCAAGGCCAGCCTTTATCTGCTGTCTGATCTCTCTTCAGGGGTGACCGGAGAAGTTCACTATGTCGATGGTGGCTTCAACATCTCGGCAGCATGATTTCCGACGAAACGCACCGACTGTAAAAAAGGTCCCCGTTGGGGCCTTTTTTGCTTATGGCGGAAAAAACCAGCCAGGGTGCTGGAAACAGAAACCACGAGGCGATGGCCCGTGGCGGTCGAGTCTGTGCCGCTTCACGATGACACAGACAACCTAAGTATTAGGAGGCTGCGTTAACAATATATGATTCACGGCAACACCACAGGGCTCAAACCGAGCCAGATCAAGGCCCTGGAAAAAATCTACCAGCGGCGCCTGCCGGCTGTCGAGGTGCTCACCATCGAACTGGCCCGCTACCTGACCGAGCAGTCCCGTGAATTGCGTCGCCAGATCGGTCTGATCATCGACCGGGGCGGCGAGGTCAAGTACGTCATCCTCGGCGACGACCGTGAGATCGTCATTCCAGACGTAACCGGTTTCGCCCTTGGCCGTAGCGGCCTGCGCGGTCTGCGCTGCATCCATACCCACCTCAAGGGCGAACCTCTCTCCCAGGACGACCTCAACGACCTGGCGCTGCTGCGGCTCGACGTGATGATCAGCCTTGCCGTGGGCGAGGATGGGAGCCCCGGGACGGTGCATTTCGCTCACCTGATTCCGCCCACCCCGGCGGGACAGATTCACCTGCTGCAGAAGATCCCCTCGATTTACAACTGGAAGTTCGACTTTGCGGCCTTTGTCCGAGCTCTCGATGTGGAGCTGGAAGCTTCGCGTTCAGAGACCGTCGATCTGGGCGACAGCCGGGAGAAGGCGATCCTGCTGTCAGTGTCCCAGGCGCCGCTGCGCGAGGCCGAGGATTCCATGGATGAACTGGCCGAACTGGCCCGCACCGCCGACGTGGTGGTTCTCGATCGTATCATGCAACGTACGCGCAAGCTGCACCCGCGCTCCCTGATGGGCGAGGGGAAGCTCAAGGAGGTCGTGATCAGTGCTTTGCACAAGGGGGCGACTCTGCTGGTCTTCGACCAGGATCTGAGCCCGGTCCAGGTGCGCACGATTTCCGCCATGACAGAACTCAAGGTCATTGACCGCAGCCAGCTGATTCTCGATATCTTTGCCCGGCGCGCGCACACCCTGGACGGCAAGGTCCAGGTCGAACTGGCGCAGCTCAAGTATATCCTGCCGCGCCTGACCGGAAGGGGCACGGCCATGTCGCGACTGATGGGCGGCATCGGCGGCCGCGGCCCCGGCGAGACCAAGATTGAAATCGACCGCCGGCGAATCCGCGATCGGATCCGCCGGCTGGAAAAGCAACTGGCCGTGCTCGGCAAGGGGCGTCTGCAGCGCCGGCAAAGGCGCATCAAGACCGGTGTGCCGATCGTCTCGATCGTCGGCTACACCAATGCCGGTAAATCGACGCTGCTCAATGCCCTGACCCAGAGCGAGGTCTTTACCGAGAACTTGCTTTTTGCCACTCTGGACACATCGACCCGTCGCCTGCGCTTCCCTGAAGAACGGGAGGTGATTATCACCGACACGGTCGGTTTTATCCGGCAACTGCCGAAAAGCCTCTTGGGGGCTTTCAAGGCGACCCTGGAAGAGTTGGCGGATGCCCATCTGCTGCTGCATGTAGTCGATCTCTCCAACCCGCGTTTCGAAGAACAGATTCGCGCCGTCGATCGCATACTGCAAGACCTCGAACTTTACCAGATCCCAAGGATTCTGGTCTTCAACAAGATCGACCTGATTCCTGCGGAGGAGGTAGCGCCTTTGTGCCGGCGTTTCGAGGCGATTGCTGTCAGTGCCCACCGTCGGGAAACCTTCAGTGATCTGTTGCGTGAGATGGAAGAGCGCTGCTGGGGCCAAGAGATTCGCGGCAATTGACACAGGGCGCATGCTTCGTGTAGCCTGTGGCCGATTCTGGAGGTTTAATTAATGCGGATTCCCCAGTTTATAACCTATCTCCTGCCCGGACTGGTCCTGGCAGGTTGTCTCTCGCAGTCCAACCTGACAGCGCCCTCTGCCCCTGAAGATGTATCGCAGCCAGCCGTACCGCTGGTGGAGACGAACCTCCCTGCGGTCCCTCCTGTCGTGGTTGAATATCCCGCCGTCGTTGACCCGCCGGCCGAGTCGCCGAACCAAGGCATCGATGAGAATGTCGCGGTGGTTGAAGAGGGGGCCCAGGATAAAGAGCCTGTCGATGCCGAGACGCTGGCGGATAACCAGCTGCTGCTCGGTGAAGACCAAACTCCGCCCGATGACCCTGGCCTGACCCTGGCGTTGGCTGAGCCGGTCTACGATTTCCCGGTGGTGGAAAACGACAAGGTTCGCTATTTCCTCGATTACTTCAGCGGCCGGGCGAGCGGGACCTTCCGCCTCTGGCTGGAGCGCTCCGGCCGCTACCTGCCGATGATGCGTGATATTTTTGCCGAAGAGGGGCTGCCCCAGGACCTCGCTTACCTGGCGATGGTCGAGTCGGGGTTCAACGACAAGGCCTACAGCTGGGCTCACGCAGTCGGCCCCTGGCAGTTCATCGAAAGCACTGGCCGTCGCTACGGCCTGCGCAACGACTGGTGGCTGGACGAGCGCCGCGACCCGGAAAAAGCGACCCGTGCCGCTGCGCGGTTCCTCTCCGACCTGCACAAGGAGTTCGATGGCGACTGGTACCTGGCGGTGGCTTCCTACAATGCCGGGCCCGGCAAACTGCGCCAGGCGATCAAGAAGTACAATACCAGGGATTTCTGGGCGCTTTGCCGCGGCAGTTACCTGCAGACCGAGACCAAGAACTACCTGCCTAAGCTGCTGGCGGCTCTGATGATCGCCAAGGACCCGGAAAAATACGGTTTTACCGAGCTTGATTACCACGCACCGATCAGTTATGAGACCGTTAAGCTGCCAAGCAGTACCGACCTTGAAGTGATTGCCCGTTTGAGCGACTCCGATTATCAGACGATCAAGCAGCTCAACCCGGAACTGAAACGCTGGTGTACGCCGCCAGATGTCAAGAGCCACCAGGTTAGGCTGCCGTACGGCAGCGGCGACATGTTCAAGGCGAAATACGCCGAGCTGCCCAAACGGCAACGGGCCAACTATGTGCGTCACAAGGTCAAATCCGGGGACACTCTGCTGGCCCTGTCGAAGCGCTACGGCGTCCGCGTTGAGGACATCAAGAGTCTCAACAGCATTCGCAGCGCGCGATCTCTGCAGATCGGCACCGACCTGATCGTCCCCCTGAATCCCGACATCAACGGCAAGACAGCGCTTGCTGCGCTCAAGGATGACTACAAGCGCTCGCGCAGCACCTACTATACGGTTCGGTCCGGTGACTCGCTCTGGAAGATTTCCCGGAAGTTCGATGTCACCGAAAAGCAGCTGCGGGTATGGAACCGCCTCGGCTGGAGCAACGTTATCCGTCCTGGCCAGCGCATAGTCGTTTCAGCGCAAGGTGCTCCTGCCAAACCGGCTGCTGCAGCGGTTGCCGTTCAGAAATCTGCGCCTCTGCAGAAAGTGGTCTACACCGTCCGTCCCGGCGACACCCTTTGGGCGATCGGCCGTGAATTTGCTGTCGAGACCACTCAGATTCGCAACTGGAACAACCTTGCCGACAACCATGTGCTCCAGCCCGGCGAAAGCCTGACCCTGCACGTGTCCAGCAGCGACAATCGTGGTTGAACCCCTCGCACTCCACTAACTCTTAGCCGCTGGCTGCGTGACGCCCCTGTCCGGCCAAGACTACAGGTTCTGCCAGCCGTGGTGAGCGGCGCGGCGAACCGGTGGTTGGCTACGGCTTCCTGGATCATCCACAGTCTGCAGCGGAAGATCCAGCTGCACAAATCCTGAAGAGTTTCCCGGGGAGCCGTCTTCTGACCGCTCCCTTCCCTGTTGTGGCAGATGTTTCCGCTGTTGGCGACCAGCTCAAGCCAGGGTCCTGGCCTGTGCGCCCAGGCACCTCGTGCTCCTGAATGTTGGCCGGGCCGGCCGCTGTCCCGTTGCGCAGGGGCCCTGTTCTTCAGCCTGAGGCAAGCGGCGCCGGGCGGTCGGCCCGCCGTTGCGGAACGATTCTGGCGGCAAGTCAAGATGCCTGCAGATTGCTTTGACAACACCGAAGCCGGCTGATAGAATACGCCGCCTCAGATCATTCGAAAGGACGTTGTCCCCATGTTGTCCGTCATTATCTCCCTTGTTGTCGCTGCCCTGTTCGGTGGCGCCTTGCACCTGACTACCAGCCTGCACCCGGTCGTGCCGGTTCTCGCCGGGCTGACCGTTTTCACGATCATCTACATCATTCTGCTCAAGCAGATCATGAACCGGATCAACGTCGCCATGGAATTGGTTCAGAAGGATATCATGGCCAATCGGCCGGAAGTGGCGATCCACAAACTGGAAGCGGTGCAGAAGAAGTACGCCAACTGGCAGTTTTTCATCAGGAAGCAGATGAATGCCCAGATCGGCATGGTCTACTACCTGCGCCGGGATTTCGCCAAGGCCTACGACTATCTCAAGGAAGGTTTTGTGAGGCACTGGGTGGCCATGGCAATGCTCGCCGTTATCCAGATGAAGCGCAACCAGCCGAAAAACATGATCGCCACTTTCGACAAGGCGCTGACCGTTACCCGAAAGGAACCGCTGCTCTGGAGCCTCTATGCCTTCTGCCTGGAGAAGATCGGCGATCGCAACAAAGCCGTCGGCATCATGGAGAAGGGGTTGAAAAAAGTCGGCAACGATGAACTGATGAGTGCCAACCTGGCGGCTCTCAAGGAGGGCGGTAAGATGAAAATGCAGGGCTACGGCGATCTCTGGCTGCAGTTCCAGCTCGAGAAGCAGGGCGCCATGATCCGTAAGCATACCAAGGCGATCCAGGGGCGACGCAAGGTCGTTAGAAGATAGCCATGGCCCGCAAGAAGTCTTTGCCCAGGAAGTCAGCAACTGTCAAGGAATTCAACCACAGCCCCTTCAAGAGTTTGAAGGGGCTGTCTGCGTTCGACGCGCCACAAGCGCAGGACAAGGCTGACAAAGCCGACGAGGCCAGCGTCAAAAAAACCGACCCTGCCGCCGACGACCTGCACGCCTTTGTCGACGAAATGGGCTTCCTCGGTGTCAAACCCTTGCCGGGGCGGGATGCATCGGCCACGGGCGCTGGCAAGGCGAGGGTGCCGCAGAAGCCGCATTCGGCCGATCTCTCCAGGGAACAACGTGACCGCGATGCGTTCCTCGAGGCCCTCGGTTCCATGACAACGACCTTCGCCGACGACTGGCCGGAAGCAGAACTCGGCAGCCAGGCGGTTCCCCGACGTATCAGGCAGGTGGCACGCGGCCTGCTTAAGCCGCAAGCTGAGCTTGACCTGCATGGCATGACGGCTGATGAAGCGATGTCAAAAGTCCGCTTCTTCCTCCAGAATTCCAGTTGCCGCGGGTTGCAGACTCTTTTGATAATTACCGGCAAGGGGTTGCATTCGAGTGATGGCCCGGTGCTGCGCCTGGCGGTGGAGAAACTCCTGGCACAAATGCACGAACTGGTGATCGAGTGGGGAGGCGCGCCGCGGCGCTACGGCGGGTCCGGGGCTCTGGTCGTCTTTCTCCGCCGCCCGGCAGCCGAATGACTGGTAAAAACCAACAGGCCGACGCCGGTGAACGGCGTCGGCCTGTTGGCTATGATCCCTGACCAGTGAAAACGTCAATCTTCGGCCGCCGGTTCTTTTGCTGCTGGCAGCTTCTGGGCAACCCGGCGGCGCTTTGGTTTGGGAGTCGTCTCCTTGGACCCTGCGGCCGGCTTGTCCTTGTTCACCGATGCGCCGCCCTGCTCGGCTGTCCCGGCGACATCGGCCGCAGCCTTGCTGCTGCGGCGTGCCGGCGCCTTTCGGGCGGGCTTCGCCTCTGCAGGTTTTGCCTCTGCAGGCACCGGAGCATCGGAGTCCTTCGGTTTCGGTTTGGTCCGTCTGGCCCTGGAGGCCTTCGGGGCCTCCGTCTTGGGTTTGACCGTGCTGGCCTCGTGCTGCTCCAGCGGGGTGGATTGCGCCAGCGGTTTGCCCGGCGCCGCATCCGCCACGGTCGGCCCAGCCTGCTCGGCGGTGGGCCGAGGGCCAGTTTCCTTGACGTTCGCTGAGCTTGCCGGTGCTACGGGAGGCTGCTGGGCCGGTACGGTGGCTGGTTTCGGCAGGCCATCCGCCTGAACCGGTTGCGCGACCGCTGACGGTGTCCCGGGCTGCGGAGCGTTTTCCGAGGTCTTTGGTTTACGACGGCTTCTGCGACGTTTCGGTTTGGTCTCCGCAGTTTTCTGAACGGTCGTTTCCGCATCTGACGGCTGTTCGTCTGAAGCGGATTCGTCGACTGTCGCAGGAGAGGGAACCACAGGTGCGTTCTCTTCGCCTGCTTGGATGGTGCTCTTCGCCTTGCTGGAGCGTCGCCGCCTTGGTGATTTCTTCGCTGGGGAAGTCGCAGGCGTTTCCGCTGCCGGGGTGGCATCAGGAGCCGCGGGCGGCTGGATGTTCTCGTTTGCCGGGCCGGCTTCCTCGGCCTGTTCGGTGCTCGTTTCGGTCTCTATGGACTCTTCGCCGGCAGCGGCGACTGCCGGTTTGCGCCGTCTCCGCCGGCGGCGTTTCTTGGCGGGTTCTGCTCCAGACTCAACAGCTTCCTGTGCTTCGGGCTCTCCGCTCGGCTGCTGAGCACCCTCCGGTTTTTCCTGTGCCTCCGGGTTGACCGTGTCTGCCGGTTTAACCTGCTCTTCCGATTTGTCCTTCTCCTGAGCATCCTGAGGCAGCATCCCGGCAGCAATATATTCCGGCTGGGCGGCTTTCTCCTTTTCCTTCTTCTGGATCTCAATTTCATTCTGGTCGGCAAGGAAGTCGCGGTTGCCGTGGATGTGGATCTGCAGCTGATAACGCCGCTCCATGTCGACCAGTTCTTCGCGCTTGTTATTCAGCAGGTACGCAGCGACGTCCATGGGGAGCTGGGCATCAACCCGGCTGACCTGGCCCTTGGCGGCGCTGGCGTGGATTTTGCGGAGCAGTGCGACCGCCTGAGTTTCCGGGCTCTTCAGATGGCCGGACCCGTTGCAGTGCGGGCAGGTCAGGTAGGAGCCCTGCGTCAGGGCCGCCTTGATCCGTTGCCGGCTCATTTCCAGCAGCCCGAACTGGCTGATGCGGCCAACGCTGACCCGGGCCTTGTCGTTTTCCAGGGACTTCTTGAGCTGATTCTCGACCTGGCGCATATGCTTACGTTCGCGCATGTCGATAAAATCGATCACGATCAGTCCGCCGAGGTCACGCAGGCGCAACTGCCGGCCGACTTCCTCGGCAGCCTCGAGGTTGGTTTTGGTCGCCGTGGCTTCGACGCCCTGCTCGGACGCCATCTTGCCGCTGTTGACATCTATGGCCACCAGGGCTTCGGTGGGATCGATGACGATCGAACCGCCGGAGGGGAGGAGGACCTTGTTGCGGCTCAAAGTCTCAATCTGTTCTTCGATCTGGTAGCGGGAGAAGATCGGCCGGCGTTCCTGGTGTTGTTTGACCAGGTGCGCCTGGTCAGGCATGACCAGCTGGAAGAAGTCCTTGGCCTCTTTAAAGACCTGCGGATCGTCGATCAGGACTTCATCCATGTCGGTGGTGAAGTAATCCCGGATCGAGCGGATCATCAGGTTGGATTCCTTGTAGATCAAAGCCGGCGCCTTGGCTTTCTGTTCAAGGGCCTTGATGCTATCGAAAAGGCGCATCAGGTAGCGGTAGTCGCGCTCCAGCTCCTCGCGGCTCTGGTCGAGGGCGGCGGTGCGCACGATATAGCCAACCCCTTCTGCCAGGTCGATGGATGACATGGCCTTTTTCAGCTCCTTGCGCTGTGAATCGCTCTCGGCCTTGCGTGAGACACCCCGGGTCTGGCTGCCGGGCATGAGTACCATGTAGCGGCCGGCCAGGGAAAGGTAGGTCGTCAGGGCCGCACCCTTGGTCCCGCGCTCTTCCTTGGTGATCTGCACCAGCAGTTCCTGGCCGCGGTGCAACAGGTCGTTGATGCGCGGCCGGCGATTTTCGTCGGACTGGTAGTCGGGTTTGACGGTGCTGAAGTTGATTTCGTCGATCTGCAGAAAGCCGAGACGTTCGGCGCCATAATCGACAAAAGCGGCCTGCAGACCGGTTTCGACCCGGACGACAACCGCTTTGTAGATATTCCCCTTGGTGGGCTCCCGTCCGGCGACTTCGATATCAAGCTCGGTGAGGATGCCGTTCTCGACGATGGCCACCCGGTTCTCTTCGGGATGGCTGGCGTTGACCAACATTTTCTTGGACATGAAATTCTTTCCGGTCGCCGCGCACGGCAACCTTGATCTGTTGGGGGCATAAACCCTGGACCGAGATCTCTGGCTCAACCGGAATTGGGAGCTCGCTCAGGAACAGGGCGAATGCCGAAACTTTGCATCCATTGGGTCTTGATGGCCGTATAGCCAAAAAAACCTTTTGTAAAAGGCGGATACGGGCGGACTATAACAAAATATTGGAACTTTGCACATAAAAATACATGCTGACCTCTTTCCCGCCTCGATAGAGGTGCTGTTTGCCCGTGCACAGTTATTCCAGGCATACTCGAACAGTCGGGTGCAATGGGGTTTTCCTCTGCAGTTTCATGAGGTGCATCGCTCGCAGACGGGTCCGGCTGGCGTCCCCTGCTGCCAGAGCCTGGATTCCTGATTCCTGATGCCTTCCCCGGCTTACCCGGGCTTGTGCTGAATTCAATTATCTCCAAGCATACTGTCGATCAAGTCAAAATCAAGGTCTTGATCTGCCAACTCCTTGACCAGGTTGATCTTTTCCTGGTCATCTGCAGTAATTTTAGAGACATCCCGGGTCACGGTCTGGAATACCGCGGAGGTCAGCTGTTCGGTACGCATGTACGGCAGGTCGCTGTCGTCGAGCACCTGCTGGGTCAGCCTGGCGACCGAACTGGCGCCGGATATCAGGACCCCGGCGAGCTTTTCGTGATATTCGGGGATGTGGTAGAGCGTGGCAAGCATGACCAGCAGTTCATCGCGGCTGCTGTTGACCAGCAGGAGGGTGGAGTACTTGAGGATTTCGACAACCTTCTCGGTGGAGGCGGCGCCGAGCTGAATATGCTGAATAATGCGCATCGCCTGCTCGCCAGTGGCCCGCAGGGGCAGACTGAACAGCTTGGCGACATGCTGCAGCGTCGGGCCTGCCAGGATCGGCGAGTAATTGAAGCCGCCATGCACGATGAACGCCTCGCCGGCAAACGCCTTGGTCATGTAATCGAGCGTACGGACGCGTTTCTCGGCGATCAGCTTGTTCGGCATGACAATGCGCACCTGCGCCCCCTCCATCTTGTACAGGGCCAGGTTCATGCTGACATCGTCGATCACATGGCCGATGCCGCCGCCGCTGACCAGCAGCACCGGGGCGTCGAGCAGCCGAGCGACCCGGGCGTTGCTCAGGCCGAGGACCGAACCGACGCCGCTGTGGCCGGCGCCTTCGATAATCAGGAAATCGCAGTGCTTTTCGAGCTCTTTGCAGGCCTCGAGCACCTGCCGCTCGAGCTGGGCCCTGGTCACTACACCATCAATCACATTCCGTGTGTCGCCTGGCTGTACGACCACGGGTGACATCAACCGGATGTCGTCTTCGAGCCCATAAACCCTGGCCACCAGGGCTGCGTCCTTGTCGACCCAGAAGTCACCGTATAGGGAAGGTTTCGGCCCGACCGGTTTGATAAAGCCGACGCGCTGATATTTCTTGCGTGCCAAGTGCAGCAGCGAAAGGCTGGTTGTGGTTTTGCCGCAGTCCTGTCCGGTTGCCGCTATGAAGACTTTACGTGCCATGTTCACATCCTCGTCTGCTCATCGTGCTCTTTAGTGAAAAAATGAATGAACTCTATTATTCTGCGAGGGTTCAATGAGTCTGTCAATTAGAAGAAGGGATCTGGAGGCTGCTGTCGAGGGATGTCCCCAACCAGCCCGGGCGGTTGGCCCGCTTTCTTGACCATCCATGGCCAGTGAGAATCGCTGGCCCTCCCGAGCCCACACTTTCGAAACAACCATGGAAGGGGACAGAAGGTCCCTCGCTGGCAATCTAAAAGGAAAAACTATCCAATGCCTGCCTCTGTCACTCGCCTTACAAAAGGCCCTTTACAAAATCTGTTGAACCAATTATTTAATAATTATAGATGTTTTGATTTGAATGGCCAGTTTCGGGGGCAACTTGCAATCTAAAAAACCAAATCTGCAAAAAAATGTAGACAAGATGCCACTGATTTCGGCCTGATGCTGATCAGTGGTTTTTTACCAAGCGGGGGCGTTTACCATGTTTACCAAAGACATTCTGACCAGTTTTTCCAAAACCGTTTTACTGGTTGATGACACCCCGCTGTTTATTAAACTGGCGAAAGAGTTTTTTCGTCGTGAACAGGTCAATATCTTAACCGCAGGCAATGGGCCGGAAGCTGTCACGACCGTAAAAAAAGAAGAGCCGGACCTGGTATTCATGGACCTTTATATGTTCGGAGGCGATGGAGACGAAGCCTGCAAAGAGATTAAGAGTGATATACGTATGAAATCATTGCCGATCATTATGGTTACCAGCAGTGACAATCCAAAAGATATCGAACGCTGCCTGAATGCCGGCTGCAATGAAGTGATTCACAAACCACTCAACCGGGAGGCTTTCCTCGAGATCAGCAGAAAATACCTCAGATTCCCGGCTTGGTCCGGCAGGCGCTCTAAAATCAAGACCACTGCAAGATTTGGGGTTGATCAAGGCAAGATGTTTACCGGATGTCTTTCGGATATCTCTGTGGGGGGGGTATTCCTCGAATCTGATGAACTATTTCCCGTCGACACGAAGCTTGATATTGAGTTCCAGCTTTATCAGGGGACGGTCTTTAAAAAATGCCAAGGCCGAGTGGCCTGGGTCAACCGCAAGGGGAGCCTGAAGAAAGATTACGCCACAACCGGTATGGGGATCGAATTCATCGGTATCAACAAATTGGACATATTGGCGATCCAGACATGGGTGAGAAACGAACCTGAATTTTGATAACCTGCAGCAATTCGAGAAAACCAAGGTTATTAAAGGCTCAATTCACATTAAGCAGGGGAACGATATGCTTCAAATGAATTGCCCAAAGTGCGATGGACTTATCAAGTCACCTCTTCTCGTCGAAGTTCGGGATATCAAGTGCTCTCAATGCCAGGAGACTGTCGAAGTTAAGAATGTGGTTGTTTCAACCAGAAATTTCTCCATGCAGCGCAGTGATCTCACTAACCGGGTTTCCCATTACAAGAAACTTCTGCGTGAAATTGAAAAGGAAATGCAGAATAAGGAGATGGATGCGCCTCTTAATAAAAAAAATAGTTCCGATAACCTCCGCTCTTCATTAAAAGATTTATTGCTCGCCGCAAGAGATAATTTCCGCCTGAATTTGTCCTATGACTTATATGTGCAGATCAACTTCGAAACCCATAAAAGACTGGCCAGATTATTGAACATAAGTTCGACAGGTGCCGCTATCGAATTCGTTGATCGTGGCCAGGTGCCCGGCAGTAATGCTGTAATTAAGTTCCAATTGCTCTTGCCCGGATACACAGAATCATTGCCACTTGTTGCCAGAGTTGTGTGGAGCCGGAAGCTGGATCAGGGCGCCATGCCACAAAGTGTCAACATGGGTGTGCAGTTCAAGGATTTGGATGAAAAATCCCGTTCTTGCATATGGGATTTTATTGTTGAAGCGGAATCATCCCCCCAGACCTAATCCTGAATACGGCCTGGCCCGGTCTATTGCCGTCTGAACCCCGTTCCGTTAAAACACAGAACCGACCACTCGTTTTTTATTGCCGGGCAGGTTTTCCCGGTCGTCATGATAAATCCGGTCCCGCGCCTTTGACGGTGACTTATAAAGAGCTATAATCGAATTCAAATTTACGAAGTTTTTATTGAGGAGAGCTCCCATGAAACCAATACGAAAAGCTTTGATCGCCGGACTGTTCATGTTGCTGGTTTGCTCAGACGTTTACGCTGATGAGTATGCGGACACAAAGAAGATGTTCGAGGG
>JAHEEU010000208.1 GCA_024640545.1 Geobacteraceae bacterium | reverse complement strand
AGAAGTGAACTGGGCCAGGTCATAGACAGCCATTTCCGCGAAGCCGGGATTTCCATCCCCTTCCCGCAGCGGGACTTGCATTTGCGCAGCATTGATTCTAATCTACAGTCGATGTTTGGAGTCATTCCGGAGGACCGAACAGCCAAGCCGGAAGCAAGCTCCGAATGATCAGTGCCGATCTGGCGGTCATAACGGCCGCAGACCTAAGCAAACAGCATTGACTGGGAATGGACCTGAATGCGCATACTGGTGATTGAAGATCAGGCGGAAATCCTCCAGAATATCGCCGATTATCTCGAGCTGAAAGGCTATCTGGTCGACTGTGCCTACGATGGACTGGGCGGGCTGCATCTTGCGGTCACTCAACCCTTCGACCTGATCATCCTCGATCTCATGCTGCCGGGGATGGACGGCATCAGCCTCTGCCAGAGGCTGCGCCAGGATGCACGGCTGAACACACCGATCATCATGCTCACGGCCAGGGACAGCGTCGACGACAAGCTGACTGGTTTTCGTGCCGGGGCCGACGATTACCTCGTCAAGCCGTTTTCCCTTCCCGAGCTGCACGCCCGGGTGGAAGCTGTTCTGCGCCGCGGCCAGGCCGGCCGGCAAAACATGCTGACGGTCGGCGATCTGACCTACGACATGAACAGCCTGGAGGTCACCCGACAGGGGACGCCCCTGAAACTCAGCCCGATCGGGCTCAAGCTTCTGGAAAAGCTGATGAAGAACAGCCCCCACGTGGTCAAACGGGAAATCCTCGAAGAACTGTTGTGGGGCGAGGACCTGCCGGGCAGTGACAGCCTGCGCAGCCACATCCACACCTTGCGTCAGGTGATAGACAAACCGTTCACTCAGCCGCTGCTGCACAACGTGCACGGCATCGGCTACTGCCTGAAGACCACGAAGAATGGAATTTAAATCTCCCCTGTCACAGAGGATCATCATTTCCTTCGTGCTGCTGACGACCGTGGTGAGTGGCTTGTTCAGCTTCGGCATCATGGCTGCAATCGACATCGTCAAGCGGGACCTGGTCACGGCCGAACTCAACAGGAAGTTTCCCAACATCCTGGTCAATTACAAGCGTGGTCACATTCCCGATCTCGACATAGGGACCCAGTTCTACAGCGGCACGGAAGACCTGCCGTACTATCTGCGCAACCTGGAGCCCGGTTTCTACGAGGTGGAGGACGCAGAGAGTTCTTTCCATGTCATGATGCGGAAAGACAAGGAGATGCCGTTTTACCTCGTCCAGGAGCAAACCACCGTCGCCCGGCATGAGAACCTGTTGGAAATCACAGTGATTGCCGGGTTCTTCCTGTGTGTCGCCGCCTCCGTGGTGCTCGGCATCATGATGGTCAGGAGAATCATCGCGCCCGTGCAGCGGCTGACCCAGCAGGTCCACAACCGGGAGAAACTGCTGCTCGATGCTCCGCCGATCTCCACCGGTTACACCAACGATGAAGTGGGCCGGCTGGCGCAAGCCTTCGACCGGACCCTCAGCATGCTTCAGGATTCCCTGCATCGAGAGAGCATGTTCACCAGCGACGTCAGTCACGAGCTGCGCACTCCGCTGATGGTCATCAAAAGTTCCTGCGACCTGCTCATCGAAAAAAATCAACTTGATGACTTCGCCCGCCAGAGAATCGATACCATCGGCAAGGCTGCCGGAGAAATCCAGGAGCTGGTCGACACGTTTCTGACGCTGGCCCGGGGCAAGGAAACCGAACAGAGCAACGCGACCCTGGCCAGCATCATCGACGGCAACCTCAGGGAGTGGCAGAACCAGGCGGCGGGCAAGGGGATCTCGTTCACGATGCATGATCATACGACATCGTCTGGCGAGGAGGCGGCGCTGTTCCCGGTGCCCATGCTGCGCACGGTCCTCAACAACCTGGTGCGCAACGCTATTCACCATACGGCCGAGGGCGGGATAACACTGGAGGTCTGGTCAACGGGCTTTACTCTCTGCGATACGGGACCCGGTATTTCCAACACCGACAAGGATTCGATCTTCAGGCCTTTCTTTCGCGGCCAATCGGGAAGCATTAACGGCCTGGGCCTGGGACTTTCCATCGTGCAGCGGATCTGTCAGAAAGAGCACTGGACAGTTGCTGTCAGCGACAATCACCCGACCGGATGCTGTTTCAGCGTCACTTTCAAAGCATAATTTTTCACGTTATTTTCACATTATTTACACGCTCCCGTCACACCCCCCTCTTTATAGTGCAAGCATCCTCAACAGGGAAGATTCGTCGTCAACCGTTACCAGCCATCAGCAGAGCGTGACGAATTTTCCAACCTCCAAAAGTTGCCTCCGGGGTCTTGTTGTCCTAAGACCCCGTTTTTTTTGTTTAAAAATCCCTTTTTAACGCAAAGCCCCCAAACAAAAAAAAGGCGCAAAGGATATGCTTTTCATGAAAGCATGTTTTCTCAGCGTCTTGCATTCCCCTTTGCGTCTTTGCGCTAAGGGTTTTGTGGTGCTTCGGCGGCAAACCTTGATTTTAGCTGAATCCGAAAATAATCAATCAGCAGGGCACGGCTCAGGTAGAAATTTTGCGCAAACCACCGCAACCCCGGTCAGTACTGCAGAGGCCAGGTAGCTGCCGGTGAATGTGCCGGTTGCATCGGCGACTATCCCGGCCACTGCCGGGCCGAGGGTCTGACCGATGGCAAAACAGAAGGTGATGATCGAGAAGGCGGCCGCTGCGCGCGCCTTGCCGAGGTAATCGCCGACCGCTGCGGCCATGATCGCCGGGATGGCAAAGACCGCAACGCCGTAAAGGACCACCGAACCGAACAGCGCCAGGGTCCCCAGGCGTGATCCGGCCAGCAGGTACGCCAGGGTCTGCACGGCGAAGACCGCCATCAGGCCGCCCTTGCGGCCGACCTTGTCGGAGAGCAGGCCGAAAAGGGTCCCTGAGAAGAGGCTGAAGAACCCGACCCAGGACCAGAACATCCCGGCGCTGGCTTCTGCGTAGGCATATTCTTCGACCATGGTGGTGACGATGAAAGTGCCGTAGATGACGTAGGTGGCGCCGAAGATAAAATAAAGGACACCAAGGTGGGTCAAGATTCGAACCGGCGTGAAGCGGCCCCGGCTGGTCGAGGGGTCGTAGTCGAGCTCCTGGGTCATCCCGACCGGCGCCAGACCCTTTTCCGCCGGATCATTCCTCACCAGCAGCGCCGCAAGCACGGCAATCAGCAGGACGATCAGGCCCAGCAGCAGCCAGCTGACCCGCCAGCCGTCGTCGCTGAAGCTTACATTGAGGAACGGAACCACGAACCCGGAGAAGATGATGGCGAAGCCGCTGCCGATCACGATCAGCCCGGCCGCCTGGCCGCGTTTTTCCCGACGGAACCAGTAGGAGACCAGGACCATGACCGGGATGTTGGCAAAGCCGCTGCCAATCCCGACCATGGCATAGAGCAGCAGGATCAGCAGGTAGCTGTCGCCTGCGGCAATACCGCACATGCACAGCGCGATGAGGAGCAGGCCGGAAGCGATCATTTGGCGTGGGCTGAACCGCCGCAGCAGAAAGGGAACCACGGCAACCGCCGCCAGGTAGCCGGCAAAGTTCGCCGTACCGAGAAAGCCCATGTCGTCGTAGGACATGCCGAGGGCGTCGCGCATCGACGGCAGGAGCATGCCGAAGGCGAAGCGCGCCAGGCCGAGGCAGGCAAAGATCGTCAGGGTGCCGACCAGCACGACGACCCAGCCGTAATGCGGACCTTTTTGTAAAGGCGGAACGCTGGTGTGATCTTTTCGCTGCATAACTGGTGATGTTACTCCGACTGGCTTATTTCGCCAAGACAATTGCCCGCAGCATCAACCTGCATTACTATTCACCCCATGATTTCCTTGATTATCAACGCCGACGACCTCGGCTGCAATGCAGAACGCGACCGCGGCATCCTGAAGGCGTTCAAGGAGGGCATAGTAACCAGCGCCTCCCTGCTCGCCAACGGGCGCTCCTTTATCACGGCGGCCGCACAGAGCAGAGCGGCAGAGATGCCGGTCGGTGTGCATCTCAACCTGGCTGACGGCGCCACCTTGACCGGGCGCATCGCAGGGTTGACGGATGAGCATGGTCGGTTGCCGGGCAAGCAGGAGCTGCGCCGCTGCCTCGCTCAAGGGGATTGCGACCCGGCGGCCATCCACAGGGAACTCGCCGCCCAGGTGGAATGCCTTTTCGAGGCGGGGCTGCACCCCGATCACCTTGACAGCCACCAGCATTGCCATCTGTACCCCGGCATCACGGCGATTGCAGCTGACCTGGCCAGGGAATTCGGCATTGCCGCCATGCGCAATCCCCTGCCTGGCGAGCCCGCGGAAGGCGACCCCGGGGGAGAGCTGGGCGCAGAGTTGGCCCTTTACCGCCAGCTTGCGCAGGCTGCACAGGCAAAGCTTGTCGGCGCCGGGCTCAGGGTGCCGCATGGTCTCTGGGGGATGCCGCTTTT
>JAHEEU010000053.1 GCA_024640545.1 Geobacteraceae bacterium | reverse complement strand
CCGCCAGCGCTACCTGCACGGCCGCCCGCTCGGCGCGCTGCTTGACATCCAGGTCGACAGCCTCGGCCACCAGGCGTTCGGCCAGCACCGCGCAGACGCAGCCGGCTGCAAAGCCGTAGACGAGGCCCATCTTGAACAGGGTTCCGGCTTCCATCTCGTAGTTGAGAATCTGCAGCTGCCGGTACTCTCCGGTGATGCCGTGCAGGCTGCGCAGCAGGTGCGGGTTGGCTGAGTCGCTGCGCTCCTGCCCCTCGTAGAAGGTGTCGACGCTCGCCGTGAGGCCGAGGTGGGCGCGGACACCGAGCTTTGCCGCGGCCTTGGACAGTGCCACAGTGAGAAAAGGATCGGCCGCCGCCGGGTATTCTGCCGGGGCGATGTCCAGCGCAGCGCCCTGGCGGCAGAGCGCGGCACTCGATATCACCAGGTCGCCGGCTTTGACCTGTTCGGCTATGCCACCGCTGGTCCCGATTCTGATGATCGTCCTCATGCCAACGGCGACCAGTTCATTGACGACAATCGACAGCGACGGCGCCCCCATGCCGCTGGTCGCGGCGACGAAGGTCCGGCCGCAAGCCATCCGGCACAGGTAGCTGTGCAGCCCCCGGTTCTCGGAGAGCGTCGCCAGGCAGGTCACGCCGTCGGTTTCTCTGGCGATGCGGCGCGCCCGCTCCGGGTCGCCGCAGAGCAGTGCGACGGTCGGCATTGCGTCGCCGAGGTCCTCCCGGCCAAAGCCAATATGGTAGAGCCGCTGCTGGGTCATCCTGTCCTCCTTTGCAAGCGAACAACTTATATCTTAGAATTTCCCTGGTATATAGCAACCGCGAAAGCGCAGACATTATCGTCTGCTCTTGGATAGGTGCGGCTTGCTATCGGCCGCGGGTTCTTTAGACTGCTATTGAGCGCATCAGCAGCTTGCTTGCAACAGGAAAGCACGAGGATGAAATTTGACCGCGCATCGTTGATGGAGCTGTGGCGGCGGCCGGGGAGGCTGCTGCGCTACACTCTCCTGCTGCTGGCCCTTATGGCCTTCTTCGGCGGGGTCCTGGCAATCTGGATCTACTGGGACCTGCCCGACGTTGCCATGCTCAAGGATCGCAGCACCACGCTGACCATCGAGGTCCCCGACTGGCAGGGGGAGATGCACCCCTTGCGGGTCGGGCCGAGAGCCCCGTACTGGGCGCCCCTTGAGACCATCCCGGACGAACTCAAATGGGCCGTGATCGTCGCCGAGGACGCCAACTTCTACGAACACAGCGGCATTGACGTACCGGCATTGAAAGAGGCGATCAAGCACGACCTGAAGCGCAAGCGCCTGGCCTATGGCGCCTCGACCATCACCCAGCAGCTCGCCAAGAACCTGTTCCTCACCCGCGACAAGTCGGTGCGACGAAAACTGCGGGAAGTAATGATCGCGCAGCGCCTGGAGCAGGAGCTGACCAAGGGGCGGATCCTGGAGCTCTATCTGAACGTGGTCGAGCTGGGGCCGCTGATCTACGGCATGGGGCATGGCGCACGCTACCACTTCGACAAGCCGGTGTCTCTCCTGACCCCGGCCGAAGCGGCCTTTCTGGCCGCCATCTTGCCTGGTCCGCGCGTCGCCTACAATCCTGAGCTGCAGGCCGCCAAGGTCCGTCAGCGTGCGGCGCGACTGGTCAAGTTGCTCGGTCTGCGTCGCATCCTCTCCGAAACCGAGATCGCCGACGCCCTGGTCCAGTTGGGCCAGCTTGGCGGGCCCAGGCCGGCGCGACCCGCCAGCCTCCCTCCGGAAGAGATGTGAAGATAAGTGAATGGCAGAGAAAAATTCCTGGCCAGAAAAATTAATCGGCCCTTTTTTTCGATTTATGGGTGGTGATTTTGTGCTATAGTTTGACTACGCCTCAAACGCAAACGAGGTGTCTCGAGGTCAAAGGAGGAAGACGTATGCCAGTCTCTGAACCACCGGGCCACTCAAGGATAGTCTTATCAATTTAAAGTTCGATAAAATCTGGATCGCAGTCGTCGGGTGATCCGAAACAGATTCCCACGACGGGAGTCACAAAGAACTGAATGATCACAAAGCGCCCCGGGAAACTCCGGGGCGCTTTGGTTTTTGTGGAGGGCGTTCTCCTCAGCCGCTGCGTTCCGTGTTGTTTTCTGACTGACAGAAGATAAATGTCAGCAGAGAGACGATTTTCGGTGTTTAATATATGGGGGAAGTCAGGAATCGGCCATTTCGGCGGGAATGGACCGGTTAAGCCTGCCAAGGCAATCAATGGTGGCCTTTAGGTTGTTTGTCCTTGCCTTAACCATAATGGACAGTCAGGTAGGAGATTTCACATGAAAGCCCTTGTCAAAAAAGAAGCAGCTCCCGGCCTGTGGCTGGATGAGGTGCCCGAACCGACCATCGGAATCAATGATGTTCTGATTCAGGTGACGCGGACCGCCATTTGCGGAACGGACCTGCACATCTATAACTGGGATGCCTGGGCACAAAAAAACATTCCCGTGCCGATGGTTGTAGGCCACGAGTTCGTCGGGGAGATCGTTGACGTCGGTTCCAATGTCATCGATTTTCGCCCGGGCCAGATCGTCTCAGGTGAAGGACACGTGGTTTGCGGGCGGTGCCGCAACTGCATGGCCGGGCGCCGACATCTCTGCGCCCATACCAGCGGTGTTGGTGTTAACCGTCCCGGTGCTTTTGCCGAATATCTCTCCCTGCCGATGTCCAATGTCTGGGAGCATCGCCCGAATATCGACCTGGACGTGGCGGCGCTCTTTGATCCTCTGGGGAATGCGGTGCATACCGCGCTGCAATATGACCTGCTCGGCGAGGATGTCCTGATTACCGGCGCCGGTCCAATCGGCTGCATGGCGGTTCCCGTCTGTCGCCATGCCGGGGCAAGGCACATTGTGGTGACCGACGTCAATCCCGGCCGGCTTAAATTGGCTGAAGCCTTGGGCGCAACCTGCACTGTGGATGTCAGAACGGAATGCATTAGGGATGTACAGAAGAAGTTGGGCATGTCGGAAGGTTTTGATGTGGGGCTGGAGATGTCCGGGAACCCTTCGGCTTTCAAGGACATGTTGGCCAATATGTGTCATGGCGGGAAGGTTTCGCTGCTGGGAATCCCGGTGGGCGACGTGGCGATCGATTGGCATGTGGTGATTTTCAACATGCTGACTTTAAAAGGGATTTATGGCCGGGAAATGTACGAAACATGGTACAAGATGTCGGTCATGGTTGAGTCCGGTCTGGATATCACGCCTGTGATCACCCATCGACTCGACTACCAGGCGTATGAGGAGGGCTTTGCCGCCATGAACGCCGGCCAGGCCTGTAAAGTCATCTTGAACTGGGCGCCTTGAACGACTTGGCGCTCGTTGGTCGGTTGATGGAGAAGAGCCATGCATGATGCATTCAGAAACCATATTAGTCGTGAACTGAAGGAAATAACCTCTGCAGGTTTGTATAAAAATGAGCGGGTCATCACGACGCCGCAGGGTGCGCATGTCGGGGTTCGAAATGGAGCTGAGGTGATCAACCTCTGCGCCAACAACTACCTCGGGCTTGCCCAGCATCCTGAGGTGAATGCCGCCGCCAGGGCGGGTTTAGAAGCCTGGGGGTTCGGTATGGCCTCGGTCCGGTTTATCTGCGGCACCCAGACCTTGCACAAACAGCTCGAAGCCAAACTGAGTGAGTTTCTGGGTACCGAGGACACAATCCTCTACCCCTCCTGCTTCGATGCCAACGGCGGTCTGTTCGAAACCCTGCTGGGTGAAGAGGATGCGGTTATTTCCGACGAGCTGAACCACGCCAGCATCATCGACGGAGTGCGTTTGTGTAAGGCCAAGCGCTATCGCTACCGCAATAGCAATATGGCCGATCTTGAAGAGCAATTACGGGCCGCTGACCAAAACGGGGCGCGCTTTAAACTGATTACCACCGACGGTGTTTTTTCGATGGATGGCTATATCGCCAGGGTTGATGAAATCTGCACCCTCGCGGAAAAATATAACGCCATGGTCCACGTCGACGATTCCCATGCGACCGGGTTTGTCGGCCCGGGGGGGCGTGGGACACCTGAATACCGAGGCTGCATGGAGCGGGTCGATATCCTTACCGGAACCCTGGGCAAAGCTCTGGGTGGTGCCAGCGGCGGCTTTACCAGTGCTTGCAAGGAAGTGGTCGCAGTGTTACGGCAACGCTCACGGCCCTACCTTTTCTCCAACACGGTAGCTCCGCCGGCGGTCGCGGGAGCGATAAAAGCCCTGGAGCTGGTGAGCACATCGAATTCACTGCGCGACCGGTTGAGAGAAAATACCTCGGTTATTCGTGCAGGCCTGGCGAGACAGGGGTTTGACCTTTTACCGGGTGAGCACCCGATCGTTCCGGTGATGCTCTACGATGCAAGCGTCGCGGCAAAATTGGCCGAGGCCCTGCTGGAGGAGGGTGTTTACGTCGTGGCCTTCTCCTATCCAGTCGTCCCAAAGGGCAAGGCAAGGATTCGCACCCAAATGTCGGCGGCCTTGACATCGGGCGACTTAGAATATGCGATTGCCGCTTTTGGGCGAGCTAAGAAGCGCTTGGGAATCTGAATCGTGCCCCCGCATTCCGGTCTCTGCAGGAACGTCTTACAAGCCAGAGAAGGTGAGATTTTCGCTGTAACCATCCATAAAATCTCACTCAGAACCGGAATAGGACCGGAGTTTTCGCCGGAGGAACCATAAAGCCATTAAACACAAGTCCTCCAGGCGCAACCCAAAGAATTGCCTAATCTGTGCGCAAATTTTGCTCCCTGGTGTCCATTCAGAAACACCAAGGGATAATGGCCAAGCGGGTAAGTAAACGCACTGGGGAGCGTACCGAAATGAAGCGCACCTACTGCTTCGGGAGCAGGGGGGGATTGGTTCGAAGCCAGTCCTCCCGACCGGTATTTCAAGGACGACCTTCCCGGCGTCGCTCTGCTGCTTTTGCCTCCGGTCCATGTCCGGTCCGAAAACATCGTCACTGACAATTTGATGGTTCACGTAAGGGAGCTTTGGCGTGCTCCGGGCCGGTTCAATAGTTATCCTTTTCCGATTTATTTTCCTCAAGGTGCTTCCACCCTTTCTGCCATTCAAGAAACAAATCAGTTGGATGTTAATTGCCAAAGCAAAAAATATTTTTCCTTAGATATCTAGATATATAATGTTTTTATAGTAATACTCAAAGAGACAAATTTTAAAAATTTGGAGCAAAGCATGCCTGATCGGAGAGCCCGACGAAAACCCGGACAGCCTACTATAGAGGTCGTTACAAGAGGTGGTTCATACCAGCATCTGACTCCTTTAGTACTCGACATACTGCTCGAAAACAATAAAGTAAAAATGTTTAGACGCTCGAGTGGCTGGGTAATTGTTGGGGCTGACCCTATTCGAGTCAAAGACAGACGTGAGGCGTCTCTCCCCTTCAACGGATTTGACAGACGGGTTGCCTTCTGAACGAGAATGGCCACCCTTTTCCAGGTGGCCATT
The DNA here is from genome assembly GCA_024640545.1 of Geobacteraceae bacterium. Classification (GTDB taxonomy): domain Bacteria; phylum Desulfobacterota; class Desulfuromonadia; order Desulfuromonadales; family BM103; genus JAHEDT01. Next base: position 10,678 of record JAHEEU010000053.1, on the reverse strand, counting down.
CTCATTTTTCACGACTGCCGAGACAAAACTGGGGGCTTACTGATTGAGATATTCAGGTCATTCTTTAACCCATACGAAAATCGTTCGCTGCAACGGTATCTGCGGCACTAGCTATTGGTGCCGGTGCCCCAAAAACATTCTTATAATTTTGTGATAGGTTTAACGTTACAGAAAACGTTCAAATCTAGGAGATCTTATGCGTTACAACAGACTTGGCAGAACCGGACTGTTTGTCTCAGAGCTTTGCTTGGGCACTATGACTTTTGGTGGCGGAGAAGGGATCTGGGGGAAAATCGGTAATTTGCAACAGCAGGAATCCGAGCGGCTGATCGCTCGCTCCCTCGAAGCAGGGATCAACTTCATCGATACCGCCGATGTTTATGCAAGCGGTGTCTCGGAAACCATCACCGGTCAAGCCTTGAAAAACCTCAAGGTCAAACGCGAAGAGGTGGTGATCGCGACTAAGGTCTTTGGCGAGACGGGGGCGGGGCCCAACGGCCGCGGCGCATCGCGAGCGCACATCCTCGATGGGGTCAAGGCCAGCCTCAAACGCCTGCAGCTCGATCATATCGATCTCTACCAGATTCACGGCTTTGATCCCGCGACCCCGATGGAAGAAACCGTCCGCGCGCTGGAAACGCTCGTTGCTCAAGGGCTGGTGCGTTACGTCGGAGTCTCCAACTGGTCAGCCTGGCAGATCATGAAAGGGCTGGGGATAGCCGATCGTCTCGGCTTCTCGCGCTTTGCCTCCTTACAGGCCTACTACACGATTGCCGGTCGCGAGTTGGAGCGTGAGATTACCCCCATGCTCAAAAGTGAAGGGGTCGGACTGATGGTCTGGAGCCCGCTGGCGGGTGGTCTGCTCAGCGGCAAATACGGCCGGGACCGCAGCGGTGAAGATGGGAGCCGGCGGGTCGATTTCGATTTTCCGCCGGTGAATCTCGAACGGGCCTATTCGGTGATCGACACCATGCGCAAGATCGCTGATGCGCGGAGCTGTTCGGTGGCGCAGATTGCCCTGGCCTGGCTGCTGCATCAACCCCAGGTGACCACTATCATCATCGGCGCCAAACGATCTGATCAGCTGGACGATAACCTGGCAGTGGTCAAAATCGAACTCTCGGCCGACGAGCTGGCGACCCTCAACGAGGTCAGTGCCCTGCCGATCGAATATCCGGCCTGGATGTTTTCCCGCCAGGGGGAGGTTCGCGCCAAGCAACTGGCCGAAGAGAAAAAATGAGGGCGTAAACTTGCCCGTCAAGTTAACAGTTGTAAGGCATTGTCAAATTTGTAAGCTGCGACTGCCGAGACGAAAAAGGCCACCTGGAAACGGGTGGCCTTTTACTATTTGTCAGGGGTAGTAAGAATTTTACAGACCTGCCAGTCAACAAACCTTGAAACGATTCAAGAGCAATTATTAGGGATTTTTATGTGCCTCTGCTATGCTGTTACTATAGTAAATTGGGGCATTAAATGCCGGAGACGGCAAGACCTCCGGAGCAACAATCCGCTATTCCTCGTAATAACTGTCTGCACCAGGAGACGAAATGGAATTCGATAACGGCATCCTTCATATCAGTGCTTTTCTTTCTGTCACTTTGGGAATCATTGTTTTGTTCGTTGGCAAGCGGGTGAACAATATCGTGCGTTTCCTCAATGAGTTTAGCATTCCGGAGCCAGTGACTGGTGGACTGATATTCTCCGTACTAATTGCCCTGCTCTACGTAGCAACCGGCATCGAGATCGAATTTGAGCTCTCTGCACGTGATTTCCTGCTGGTTTATTTCTTCACCACCATTGGCATCAACGCCAGCCTAAAGGACTTGGTAAAGGGTGGGAAACCTCTCATTATCCTGTTGGCAATCACCATCGGTTATATGGTCATCCAGAACCTGGCGGGCATATCGGTCGCAGCAGCTTTCGGGCTCGCCGCCCCAGTCGGCCTGCTGGGGGGAAGTGTCTCCCTGATCGGCGGACACGGCACAGCTATCGCCTGGGCCCCGCGTATCGCTGCGGACTACGGCATTACCAATGCCATGGAAGTCGGCATCGCCTGCGCTACCTTCGGCCTGATCCTGGCAAGTATCATGGGCGGACCGATCGCCAAACTGCTTATTAACCGCTATAAGTTAAAACCGACCGTCGAAGAGCCGTTGGATGTCGGCTTTTCCGAGGATGAGAAAGAGAGCAAAATCGGCCATCTCGATTTCCTTGACGCGATCCTCGCCATTCACGTTTGTGCCATCCTCGGCTTTGTTCTCAATGAACAATTGGAGGCCTTAGGCCTGCAACTGCCACTATTCGTCACCTGTCTATTCGCTGGCATCCTGATAACCAATCTTATCCCGGATAATTTCCCTCGTTTTAGTGGCACCAAGTGGCCGAGCCGCAAGCCCGCTATCTCTTTGCTCGCTGACGTATCATTGGGGACTTTCTTGGCGATGTCGTTGATGAGCATGCAGCTCTGGACCTTGGTGGATCTCGCCGGGCCGATTTTCACAATTCTCGGCGCACAGTTTTTCGTTGCACTGGTTGTGACTATGTTTGTAATTTTTCCGGCTATGGGAAAAACTTATGATGCTGCAGTAGTCTGTGCTGGTTTCGGTGGAATCTCCCTCGGCTCAACACCAACCGCTATGGCCAATATGTCGGCGGTCTCTCAGCGTTACGGTGCCTCGCACATGGCATTCATCATCGTTCCACTGGTTTGCGCTTTTTTTATCGATTTGGTCAACGCATTACTCATCCCATTTTTTCTGGCAAACTTTTGATTCCTGAATGCCCTCAGGTTAGTTGATACTCCGGGTATCAACACAACCACGAACAAAGCCAAAAACAAATAGCGAGGGGCGCCCCGTTTGAGGCGTCCCCTCGCTATAGGTGAATTGGTCCAAGATGGGAAATGGCGACGGGTGAATTATTTCCCGCAGCACTTCTTGTACTTGAGGCCGCTGCCGCAGGTGCAGGGTTCGTTGCGGCCGATCTTGGTCACGCTGAGCGGCCGCGGCTTGACCATAGTACCCTCTGTGAACAGCCAACGGCCGCGCTTGCGCTTGAACTGGCCGCGCTCGTGATGACTGCGCAGCCCCTGCTGGTCACGAAAGCGGGCGATAAACTCGACTTCGCCCTGTTCATCCTTCGGACCGCCCAGGGTCGTGTCGACAATCTCGAGGCCATGCCACTCGGACTTCTCGGCCCAGACCCGGGTCCCCTTGTGGTCGTAACCCTCTCGATAATCAGGGTGGGTGCTGTCAAAGAGGAAATCCACTTCGACCTCCACGTGGGCGGTATAACGGGCCCGCATCAATTGCTCGGCCGTCTCGGCCTTCTTCTTCCCGGCTATGATAGGTTGGCAGCAGGCGGCAAAGTCGTTGCCGCTGCCGCATGGACAGCTGGTCATGGTTGTTTCTCCTCCCCGGCCTGCAGTCTGTCTGCAAAACCTGCCGAAGTCTATTCATCCTGAAGCTGAGTGTCAAGACAGGCTTTTCAGGGGGTCGTTATGCTGAGCCCAATCCGCCTCTTGAAATAACGGCAACCGCCTTCGGGCAGCGGAAGTTGCTCAGCCGAAACATCCGTCGTCCACGCTCTCTCATGGCAGATGGCCGGGAGATTGCCGACGCCGTCAAACGACATGCTGGCGCCGCGGCCACACGATCGGGTAGATTCGGCAGGCAATTGATTCTTTCCTATTCGTTAGGGTTTCTGCTAAATTGACCTTTCTCATGAGCAGTACGGGCGCCGTTCACCAGCGGCGGTTCCGGAACAGGCCAGGGGGACCTTCAGGCGACGGCAATGTGCTCGCAGTTCACTGCCCGCGCAGGGAGGCATCGCTCGATATCAACCAAGGACGCATTGCAGAGATCTTAGCCGGAGGATAGGCCGAGGACTTTTCTTGAGGAAGGGCCCCTGGCAATCATTAGCCTCTCTAAAGGGCCGGTTTTAGCTTTTAGTGTAATCATTAAGGATGCGGGTTAATTTCTCGGGGCTGGCGAATGTCCGGCAAAGTGAAACCAGCCCCGGCAATCTCATACCATGTCAAGTCAGGACCTCCTCCAATTTATTTTCGCCGGCCTGACCAGCGGTTCCATCTATGCGCTGATCGCGATCGGTTTTTGCGTGGTCAACAATACCATGGGGATCGTCAATTTCGTTCAGGTGGACTTCATCACCCTGGGGGGAATGCTGATGTTCTCCGCCCTGTTCACCCTGGGGGTGCCGCTGGCAGCCGGCCTGCTGCTGGCGGTGTCGGGAGTGGCCCTGGTCGCCATGCTGGTGGAGCGCTGCGGCCTTCGGCCCTGCCGCTCAGAAAATCACCTGGTGCTGATTTTCCTGACCGTCGGCCTGTCGATCATTCTGCGCGGCCTGATCAAAATGTTCTGGGGTAAGAACCGGATGGCGCTGCCGCCACTGACTCCGGACGAGCCGATCCGGATTTTCGGTGCCAGCGTCCTGCCGCAGGCCCTCTGGATCCTGCTGCTGACCCTCTGTGCCATCGCCCTGTTGACCTGGTTTTTCTATCGGACCCCGCTGGGGCTCGCCATGCGCGCGGTGGCCTCCAACCCGACCGCCGCGGCCGTGGTCGGCATCCCGGCCGGCCGCGTGCGACTGACCAGTTACGCTGTTGCCGGAGCCCTTGGCGGACTGGCTGGGGTCCTGGTAACCCCGATTACCACCCTGAATTACGATGTCGGCGTGCTGCTCGGCTTGAAGGGCTTCGCGGCGGCAATCCTTGGCGGCTTCGGTTCGTTTCCCGGAGCAGTCCTCGGCGGGGTCGGCCTCGGGCTACTCGAATCGCTCTCGGCCGGCTACCTTTCGAGCGCCTACAAGGATGTGGTGGCGTTCGTCGTCCTGTTGGCGGTGCTGTTCGTGCGTCCGAAGGGGCTGTTGGGGAAATAAATTGAACCTGCAGGGGCCGCCCCTGTCATTCCATAAAGTGAAGAGAGCCCATGACAGACAAGGACAACCAACTGCTGATGGGGAACGAGGCGATCGGCCAGGGGCTGATCGAGGCGGGATGCCAGGTCGCGGCCGCCTACCCGGGGACCCCGTCGACGGAAATTCTCCAGGCCGTCATCGATCGTGCCGAGCTGGCGCCGGAGCCGCTGCATATCGAATGGTCGGTGAATGAAAAGATCGCCTTCGAGGTCGCCCTCGCGGCGAGCTACACCGGCAAGCGCGCCGCCGCCGTGATGAAGCAGGTCGGACTGAACGTCGCCGCCGACCCGTTCATGAGGACCGCCTATCTTGGCGTCAAGGGGGGAATGCTGACCATCGTCGCCGACGACCCCGGCCCCCACAGCTCGCAGAACGAGCAGGACACCCGGCTTTTCTGCCTGCAGGCGCGGGTGCCGGTGCTCGATCCTGCCAGCCCGGCCGAGGCGAAAAGCCTGGTGCCGGTCGGCTTCGACCTCTCGGAAAGATATGAAGTCAACGTGGTCCTGCGCCCGACCACCCGTATCTGTCATTCCCGTCAGAACATTGTCCAGCAGCAACCACAGCGGCTGGAGCGCACCGCTCATTTCCAGAAGGACCCGACCCGCTGGGCCGCCACCCCAGCCTTTCTCCCCGCTTTGCACCGCAAGCTAAACCAGCACCTGGCAGAGATCGCCCGGGAACCTGGCCTGCAGCCGCAGCTGACGCCTGGGAACGGCAGTCGGCCCCGTCTCGCCATGGTTGCCTCCGGGATCGTCTACAGTCACCTGGTCGACCTGCTCGAGGAACTGGACCTCCCCCGCTGCTGCGACCTGTACCAGGTCATCATGCCCTACCCGATGAACCCGGATTTCTGCCACCAGCTGCACAGAGCCTACGATCGGGTGCTGATCCTGGAGGAGACCTACCCGGTCATTGAGCTGCAGCTCGCCCACCCCGGGGCGGTTGGCAAGCAGAGTGGTGCGGTGCCGCGGGAGGGTGAACTGACCCCGGACGTTGTCCATCAGGTGCTGGCCGACTTCCTGGAGCTTTCGCCGCCGGCCGAGTTGCCGGCCGAGCGCCGCGGCCAGCGCCCTTCGCTCTGCCCCGGCTGCCCGCACCGGGCCGCGTTCTACAACATCAAGGCCTGTTTTCCGAAAGGCATCTTTCCCTCCGATATCGGCTGCTACACCCTGGGGATGAACCTCGGCGCAGTCAACACCGTGCACTGCATGGGGGCGTGCATCAGCCAGGGGGCCGGCTTTTACCACGCCTACGCCCAGGACGGAGAGGTCCCGACCATCGTCGTGACCATCGGCGATTCGACCTTTTTCCACGCGGGGATTCCAGCTCTGATCAACGCTGTCATCCAGCAGGCCCGGATCATCGTTGTCATCCTCGACAATGCCACCACGGCCATGACCGGCGGCCAACCCGTGCCGCACATGGGCATAGCGGCGGGCGGGAAGGAGACCCGTGCGGTCGCCATCGAACCTTTGGTCAAGGCGAGTGGCGTCGATTTCCTCGAGGTCTGCGACCCCTATGACCAGGAGCAGTTCAAGACGCTGTTGCAACAGGCCGATGCCTACACCCGTCGTCCGGACGGCGGGGTGGCGGTCCTGATCTCCCGCCACGGCTGTATCATGGACCGCGCGGTACGCTCTGGACAGCCCGCATTCAAGATAAGCATCGACGAGCATTGCGTCGGCTGCCGCAAGTGCGTCGAGGCCTTCGAGTGCCCGGCCCTGTCGATGGACCCGATCAGCGGCAAGGCGGTGGTCAGCCAGGATCGCTGCATCGGTTGCGGCGTCTGCATCCCGGTCTGTCCGGTCGATGCCATCGGCAAGGAGGACAAGGCATGAAGCAGCAGCTGATCGTCAGCGGCATCGGCGGCCAGGGGGTCCTGTTCCTCACCCGGGTCATAGCCCAGGCCGCAGTGAACCGGCAGATGCCGGTGCTGACCGCAGAGACCCACGGTATGGCACAAAGAGGCGGGACCGTGCTCTCCACCATCAAGGTCGGTGACTTTGCGAGTCCGCTGATCCGCGCCGGGCAGGCGGACGTCGGCCTGCTGCTCTGGGAGGCGAACCTGCCGGTTCATCGCTCGCTGCTCCGGGCAGAAGGCCGACTGCTGGTTAACGCGGCCGGCGCCGGCGAAGGCCAACGGATCGATGCCTCGGGAATCGCCCGTGACCTTGGCAGCGCTGTGCTCGCCAACCTGGTGCTGCTTGGTCTGGCCATCCGGCAGAAGGCACTTTTCTGCTCCGCCGGGGAGTGTGAGACAGCGATCCGCCAGCTGGCCCCGGTGAAGCTGGCCGACCAGAACCTGGCAGCGTTCCGCAAGGGTTTGCAAGGATAGACAGGGGCCTGGACCGGCCCCCCGATGATTATCGCCCGGCAATGGGGCATTCATCCTCCAGAGATCTGACACGAGCATGACCAGCAAAGAGAAATTCGGCTACTTCTTTACCCTGCACCGCAGCGGCCTGACCGTGCTCGCGCTGTCGCTGGCCGTGCTGCTGTTCCCGCTGTTCGAAGACAACCCGTACACCCTCGGGTTGACCAACCTGATCGCCATCAATACCATCGTCGTTCTCGGTCTGAACCTGTTTATCGGCTATGCCGGACAGATTTCGCTTGGCCATGCGGCCTTTTTCGGCCTCGGCGCATACGGCTCGGCCATCGGCTCGACCACTTTCGGCCTCCCTCCCTGGCCGACCATGCTGCTGGTTGCAGTCCTGGTCGCTCTGGTCGCCCTGCTGGTCGGCATCCCGGCGCTTCGCCTGTCAGGACATTATCTGGCCATGGCGACCCTCGGCCTGAATTTTGTGCTGCACACCATCCTGCTGCAGTGGGACGAGGTCACCGGCGGGCCGAGCGGGTTCTCCGGCATCCCCTCCCTTGCCCTGGGCAGGTTCGAGTTTGCCGATGAATTCCGGCTGCACTACCTGCTCTGGGGGGTTGCCCTGCTCGTCCTGCTGCTCTGCCTGAACCTGGTCCGCAGCGGAGTCGGCCGTGGCCTCGCGGCACTCGCCGGAGACGAGGTCGCCGCCGCGGCCCTGGGCGTCGACACCAAGACCGCAAAGGTCAAGGTCTTCGTGTTGTCGGCGGTGCTCGCTTCTCTGGCGGGGAGCCTGTTCGCCCACTGCTACGCTTTTGTCAGCCCCGACTCGTTCAATATCTTCGTCTCCGCCGACCTGGTCATCATGGTGGTCATCGGCGGCATGGGCTCCGTGTGGGGGTCGCTGTTCGGGGCCGCCCTGATCACCGTCCTGCCGGAATGGCTGGATATGTTCGAAACCTACAAAGATTTCGTCCACGGCGGCATCCTGGTGCTGGTGCTGATCTTCCTGCCGCAGGGGCTGGTGACCGGCCTGATCGAGACGGTTCGCATCAGGCTGGCGCTGCGAAGGAGCAAAGATGCTGCAGCTTGAGCAGGTCAGCAAGAACTTTGGCGGTCTGCCGGCCCTGGACGAAGTCTCTTTCGGGGTTCCGCAAGGTCAGATCGTCGCTTTGATCGGACCCAACGGTGCCGGCAAGACCACCCTGATCAACTGCATCACCGGAGTGCTGCCGGCGACGTCCGGACGCATCCATTTCCGCGGACAGCCGATCGAGGCACGGCAACCTCACCAGATCGCCCGTTACGGCATCAGCCGCACCTTCCAGAACCTGAAGCTGTTCCCGAGGCTATCGGTCCTCGACAATGTCCTGACCGGGCTGACTTGCGAGGGTGGCGATTCGATCTTGATGGCCATGCTGCGCTTCCCCTACCTGCGGCACCGCGAGCGGCAGCTTAAGCTCAGGGCTCTGGAGGCCCTGGACCGGTTTCGTCTTGCCGACAAGGCGCACTGGCCGGCGGCAGTGCTCGCCTACGGCGATCGGAAACGGGTCGAACTCGCCCGGGCCACCGTCGGCAGGCCGGACCTGGTGCTGCTCGATGAACCGGTCGCAGGACTCAACACCGAAGAGACCGCGGAAGTCGCCGAACAGCTGAAGCGGCTGCGCAGCGCCGGGCACACCCTGCTGCTGGTCGAACACGACATGGAGCTGGTTATGACGGTTGCCGACCGCGTGGTGGTCCTCGACAGCGGCCGCTGCATCGCGGTCGGATCACCGGACGAGGTGCGCAGCAACCCGCTGGTCCTGCGCGCCTACCTGGGGCAAATGGAGGCAACCACCTGATGCTGAAGATTGCCAAGCTGACAGCACATTATGGGGCCGCCCAGGCGCTGTTCGGCATTGACCTTGAAGTCGGTGCCGGCGAAACCGTTGCCCTGGTCGGTGCGAATGGCGCCGGCAAGAGTACCCTGCTCAAATGCCTGATGGGGCTGGTCAAGCCGACGGCCGGCCGGATCGAGCTCGATGGCCGGGGCGTTGTCGGCCAGAGCCCGGCGCAGATGGTCCGCAACGGTCTGGCCCTCTCTCCGGAGGGGCGTGAAGTCTTCGGCAGCCTCTCGGTGTTCGAGAACCTGCGTCTCGGCGCCCTGCCGCTGCGCCTCGCCCGGCACGAGGAGGAACAGCGCATGAACGGGGTCTTCGAGCGTTTTCCGAAACTCCTGGAACGCCGCCAGCAGTTGGCCGGCACCCTGTCCGGTGGAGAGCAGCAGATGCTCGCCATGGGCCGCGCGCTGATGGCGAGTCCCCGCCTGCTGCTGCTGGACGAACCGAGCCTCGGCCTGGCCCCGTTGATCACCGACGAGATTTTTGCCATCATTCACCAATTGGCACGGGCCGGCACCACCATTCTGCTGGTGGAGCAGAATGCCGCACGCGCCCTCTCCGCCTCCGACAAGGCCTACCTGCTCGCCAACGGCCGGATTGTCGAACAGGGCGAGAGTACCGCACTCTTGAACGACCCGAAACTCCGTGCCGCTTTTCTCGGTGCGGCGAGCCACGAAAACCCCGCGGCAAGCCGTCTTGGCGCCGCCGGCCTGACCAATATCCGTCTGGAGAAGCCCGACATGCATCAACTGGACTTTATGCCGACATTCACGACCGAAGCACAACTCCACGCCCATCAGTTGGCCGGCCTGCAATGGACGGTGCGGCATGCCTTCGAAGGCTCGCCGTTCTATCGCAAGCGGTTGGAGGACGCCGGTCTCCACCCCGAGTCGATCACCACCCTGGAGGATCTCCGCAAACTCCCTTTCACCACGGCGGACGACTTGCGCGAAGACTATCCCTTCCCGCTGCGGTCGGTGCCATTCGAACAGATCGTGAGGGTGCACGCCTCGTCGGGGACCACCGGCAAACGCAAGGTCTTAAGCTACACGCAGAAGGATATCGATGACTGGACCAGTTTTTTTGCCCGCTGCTACCAGATGGCGGGCGTCACCCCCCTTGACCGGGTGCAGATCGCCGTCGGCTACGGCGTATGGACGGCCGGAGTGGGTTTCCAGCTCGGTTGTGAAAAGATCGGCGCCCTGGCGATCCCGGTCGGCCCCGGCAATCTCGATATGCAGATCCAGTTTCTGCTCGACTTCCAGTCGACGGTGTTCTGTTCGACCGCGTCCATGGCGCTGCTGATGGCTGAAGAGATCCACAAGCGCGGCATTGCCGACCGGATTGCCGTCAAGAAGATCATTTACGGGTCGGAGCGCAGCAGCCGCTCCATGCGGCAGAGGATCTCCGAACTGTTCGGCAGCGCCGAGCTGTTTGACATCACCGGCCTGACGGAACTCTACGGCCCCGGAACCGGCATCGAATGCCGGCAGCATGACTGCATCCACTACTGGGGCGACTATTACCTGTTGGAGATTCTCGA
>JAHEEU010000207.1 GCA_024640545.1 Geobacteraceae bacterium | reverse complement strand
ACACAATCGATCTCGACCTTGCAGTCGATCATCATTGAAGACTGGACACACGCCCGGGCCGGCGGATTGCCGCCGAAATATTCGGCGTAAACCGCGTTGAACGCGCCAAAGTCCCGCGCATCATCCAGCCAGACGCCCACGCGGACCACATCCTCCGTGCGATACCCTGCTTCATTCAGGATCGCGACAAGGTTTTGAATGGCCCGATGGGTTTGGGGCACGATTCCGCCCTCAACGACCAGGCCGTCTACCATGGCCACCTGGCCCGAAACATAAAGCCAGCCATCAGCCTCGACGGCCCTTGCAAAAGGAAGCTTGGTGCCTCCAGCCCCGGTTTGAATGCTACCGTGACGTTTAATCGACATAGTTTATCCTTACCCTCCGTTGGTTGACCTTGCCGAACCCAGGCATCAGAAGGTACTGTTCTGAATGAATTCGGCAAGTCGCTTGGATTTCGGGTTGTTGAAGAGCTCGGCGGGAGGCCCCTGTTCACCGATCCTTCCCTCATTCATGAAAATGACCTTGGTGGAAACATCAAAGGCGAAGCGCATCTCGTGCGTAACGATAAGCATTGTCATACCATCGCTGGCCAGGTCTTTAATGACATTGAGAACTTCATTGACCAGTTCGGGATCAAGGGCCGAGGTGACCTCGTCAAACAGCATCAGTTTCGGGTTCATCGCAATCGCTCGGGCGATTGCAACCCGCTGCTGCTGGCCGCCGGAAAGCTGGCCGGGATAATGGTCCTGCCGATCGAGCAGGCCGACTCGGCTGAGCCAGTGCCGGGCCACCTCTGCCGCCTCGTCTTTTTTCATTTTACGGACTTTTATCAGCCCCAGGGTGACGTTCTTCAGAGCCGTCAAATGGGGAAACAGATTAAACGTTTGGAACACCATGCCAGTGAGCGCCCGATGCCTGGCGATCTGCGCTTTGGGCAGCCTCTGGCGCTTACCGTTTTTCAGCGTATAACCGATCTCCTCGCCGTCGATGAGAATGCGCCCCTCATGGAATTCTTCCAGCAGGTTAACGCACCTCAGCATGGTCGTCTTCCCTGAACCGCTTGAACCGATAATGGAAACCACGTCACTGGCGTTCATGGTCAGGTCGACACCCTTGAGAACCTCCAGCTTGCCGAAACTTTTATGCAGGTTCTCGATGAACAGCAGTGGCTCAGACATCATCTTGATTCCATTTCCTTACCGGGTTTGCATCAGAGGCTGCTTTTAAGTCGGGCCGTATCTGCTATCACCGTCCGGAGCTCCCGACAGAGGGCTAGCAATACGCAAGTTTCTTCTCCACGAATCGGCCCAGGCGTTCGATGGAAAAATCAATCAAGAAATAGATGAACCCCGCCAGGAAGTAAAATTCGAGGCTCAGAAAGTTCCTGGAAATAACCTGCTGAGTCGCCAGCAACAGCTCGGCGACGCCAATCACCGAGAGCAGCGTCGAGGCCTTGACCATTTCGGTCGCCGCGTTCACCCAGGTCGGCAGTATCTGGCGCAGCGCCTGCGGCATTAAAACCGATTGAAAGGTCTGACGAAATGTCAGCCCGATGGCCATCGCAGCTTCACTTTGGCCACGTGGAATAGCCGCCAATGCGCCACGAACCATTTCACCGACATGCGTACTGCAAAATGCGGTTATCGCCAAGATTCCGGCCTGAAATGCGGTGAGCTGGATGCCGATGACCGAAAGGATGTAAAACGAAGCCAAAACCAGGACGAAAACCGGCGTGCCGCGAATAAAGTCGACATAGATGCGCACCACGAAGCGAACCGGGAGCCACGCGTAAACCAACGCCAAGCCGACGAAAAGCCCAAGCAGCGTGCCGAAGAAAATGGAGAGCGCCGAAATAGCGACGGTCATTTGAAAGCCGTCCCATATCGCACCGCGGGCGATCCAGAATTCATGTAAAAATTGAGCAACATCCATATGCAACCTCTAGGTCAGGGAATCGCCAGTTTCCTCTCCACCAGCCTCAAACCCGCGGCAATGATATAGCATGCGAATACATACATCAGGCTTGCCACGGTCCAGCTTTCAATCACCCGAAAGCTGTTGACGTTGATCTGGCGGGCGTAGAAGGTCAGCTCGGGAACGGCGATTGCGGCAGCAAGAGAGGTATCCTTGAACAGTGAAATGAAATTGTTGCTCAGGGCCGGCAGAACATTACGGATCATCACCGGGATGATCACCCATCTCTGGGCCCCCCACTCGGTCAGACCAACGGCAAGACCTGCCTCGCGCAATCCGGGCGGGATGGCGATCAAACCGCCACGAAAAACTTCGGTCAGGTACGCCCCCGAATAAATGGTCAGGGTGAACACGAAGGACTCTATCTTTCCAAGACGGACTCCCAATTGAGGCAAGGCGAAGAAAGTGAAAAAAATCAGCACGAGGATCGGCGTATTACGGATCGCCGTGACATAGGCCACGGCGATCCCGCGCCACAGTTTATTTTTCGAAAGCATTGCAAAGGCCGCAATCAAACCGATCAAACTGCCAATGAAGATGGAGACGATGGCAAGGCCAAGGCCAAGGGCCAAGCCCGACAACAAAAGATCGAAACTCCTCCATACGGCATCAAAATTTAACCGGTAATCCATGCCCGCAACCTCCCGAAGAGGGGTTATTTATACTCTACAGGAAAACCGATTTGCGGTGAGTCCAATTTGACCCCAAACCACTTTTCGAACGAGGCCGAATAGGCGCCGAATTCAACTCCGGTCATGGCTTCGTGCAGGGCAGTGTTGACAAAGTTCAACCAGACCTGGTCGCCACGCTTTACCGCGCAGCTGTAGGTTTGCGGGTTCCAGCCATAACCGGCGTCCGCATAAAGTTTCGGATTTTGCTGCATGTACCAGCGCAGGGCCGACTGGTCCGTGGCAGCGGCATCGGCGCGGCCGGAATTCAAGGCCTGATAGATCAGATCGACGCTGTCGTACTGGTCAACCTTGGCCTCGGGCAACGCTTGGTGAACCATGTCTTCGGCGTAAACATTCTGCAATACCGAGACCACCACTTTGCTGCCGGCAGCCTTCAGCTCGGCGTAGGACTTGTACTTGCCTCCGGCTTTGAGGAGCAGGCCAACACCTTCGCGATAATAGGGGATTGAAAATTCGACCTGCTGTGCGCGGCCTCCGGTCACGGTCATGAACTGGCAGGTGATATCCACCTTGTTGGTGGTCAGATTCGGGATGCGCGAATCACCTGATTGATTGATGAACTCGACTTTTTCAGGATCGTCAAAAAGAGCCTTGGCAATGATCTTTGCCACATCGATGTCGAAGCCGCTTAATTTGCCGTTCTGATCAATGAAGTGCCAGGGCGCGTTTGTGCTGCCGGTTCCGACGACCAGTTTCCCCCGCTCCAGGACTTCATCAAGCTTGCTTTTAGTCTCGGCGTTGGCTACGCCGGCCACAAGGACGGCCGCTACGGCCAACATGCCTGCCAATTTGGTCATACCTCGCATCATAACTAGTGCCTCCGTATAATAGGGGTTTTCGATATGTCCGCTCAATGGACGATGCTAGATAATGTTTAACCCAAACCCCCTACATTTCAAGCTGGTTACTAAAAATCTGCCCCAGATTGAGGACGTCCTTCAAGAAAAGGATCGCGTGGCCAATCGACACGAAAAAGTTGATTACCACAAAAATCCCCACGGCTTGATAGCAGAAGGGCTTACAACTTTTAGCTGCCCCAGAGGGTCAGCCCCCCTGTCGACGGAGTGACTGGCCGGGCAGAGAAGCAGCCAGAGCCTTGCCGCCGTTTGTAAATAGGCAGAAGCAGCAAGCGCAAAAAAAAAGGGTCTCAACGCATTGAGACCCTGGAGGCAAATTATTTTGGACGATTAACCCGCGTTGGCTTTAGTTGAAGGCCTTGACCATTTGTCTCGTCCCGGAGTGGTAGTGCCATTTAAACCGGTCAGGATCCAGTTCAACGGCTCCGGGGCAGCGACACGCGTAATGATTGCACCGCTTAATGTTGATCGTATGCTACAGGGCCGGCCGTTATAGAAGCGTTGAAAAAAAGTGAAAAAAACGTGAATTTTCTTTTTAGGTGACCCAACGAATCGACTTTTTCTGCCAAACCGTGGGGTCAAATATCGGCGCCCAAGACAAAAGCCCCTCCGCTCTGCAGCGGAAGGGCTTTTGTTCTTTTGGTCTCCCCAGGGGAATTCTCCCACTACGTCGCACGCTCACGCGCGCTCCTGCGTCGGCTCCCCTCCGCTCACTCCTCCTGCCACGGGCAGTGTTCGCTCCGCTTCTCATCCCCCTACCACGGAGACACAAAAAACCCCGCCGCAAAAGCGGCGGGGTTTAATTGTTGGCGTCCCCAGGGGGATTCGAACCCCCGTCGCCGGCGTGAAAGGCCGGTGTCCTGGGCCAGGCTAGACGATAGGGACTTGATATCTCAAGTACCTAGCAGGAAAGGTTCCTGCAACGTACTGCTTTGAAAATGGTGTGCCGCGAAGGGATCGAACCTTCGACCATCTGATTAAAAGTCAGATGCTCTACCTACTGAGCTAGCGGCACA
>JAHEEU010000206.1 GCA_024640545.1 Geobacteraceae bacterium | reverse complement strand
CGGCCGTAGCCGCCCAGCGCGATGACTGCAGCGCACACCTTGCCCGAGGTGGGAAAATCGGCGGCTGCGCAGCTGTACAGGTTGCTGATCAAGGCATCGGCCATGGCCGTGATGCAGCCGACGACCTCGCGGCCGCTGCCGCCGGACTTGTGCAGTTCATGACACTGGCTGCGATGATGTTCGAGGAACAGGCGTGCGGCATCGAGCAGGAAGGGACGCCTCTCAGCAAAAGGGACATCTCCGGCCAGCATCAATTCCGTGGCAAAAAAACCGCTCTGTTCAGAATCGGTTTTCATCTTATTGGGCCGCGATCAATTTATTGTTGACCGCGTACTCCTTGATGGCCATGGCAATGGCGTTGGCCGCTGATTTCTGATAGGCGGTGCTGGTCAGGCGCTTCTCTTCCCGGGGATGACTGATAAAGGCCGTTTCCACCAGGACCGAAGGCATTGTTGCGCCAAGCAGAACATAGAACGGGCCCTGGCGCACGCCGAGGTCACGGATATTACTGAACTTCTTGCTGATCCTCTGCACCAGGTTCTCCTGGATGACCGTAGCCAGGCGACTCGACTCGTTGATCTTGGCGTTCGCCATCAGGTCAAAGAGGATCAGTTCGAGGTCGGTCACCTCCTTCAGCGAGGTCCCGTTTTCGCGCGCGACCACGGCCGCCGCCTTGTCGTTCTTGGAGAAGTTCAGGTAATAGGTTTCGATTCCATAGGCCTTGCGGTTACGGTTGGCGTTGGCGTGCAGTGACACGAACAGGTCGGCACCGACCTTGTTGGCGATCGCGGTGCGTTCTTCCAGCGGCAGGTAGACGTCCTCACTGCGGGTCAAAATAACCTCGCAGCCGATCTGCCGGGTCAGCTCACGGGCCAGTTCCTTGGCCAGTTTGAGCGTCACGTCCTTCTCGAAAACGCCGCTCGGGCCGACGGCCCCGGGGTCCTTGCCGCCGTGGCCGGCATCGACGACGATGCGGCGCAAGGTGGTGGTCGCCGGCACATCGGGGATATGCAGCGGCGGCTGAGCCTTGGGCGTCTCGACGAGGACCTTGGCGATGGCATCGCCGCCCGAATTGGGCAAGGCGCTGATTTCCGGTTCGAGGCGCTTGAGTTCGGGGGCCGCCTTGTCGCCGGCGATATCAATGACGATGCGCCACGGGTCGCTGAGCGGGAAGACCTTGTAATCACCGACGCTGCCCAGGTCCAGGACCACGCGTACCCTATCCGACTGCGGCAGGCCGGTGCGGATCTGACGCAGCAGCCCATCATCGACTATGGTGGGATCCTTCAGGCTGTCATCCAGACCGGTCTTTTCGATATCGACATAGAGACGCGGATGGTTCCCCTCGCTTGGGTCAGACCCGAGGAAATGGGCCGTGAAGCGGGTCTCGCTCGAGACGTCCAGGACAATCCTGGTATACCCGGGATTGGACCAGAAACGGATCGCGGTCAGACGGCCTCCACCGGGCGCTTCACTCGTGGCACCGCTCGCCTGTGGCACGACCGGAGCGCCCGCTTGCACGTGCGGTCGGGCGGCAGGCTTCTCCGGCGGCGGAGCGTAATCGGCCAGGGCCGCCAGCCTGACGCGAGCCTTGCCGGCCATATCGCCACCGGGGAGGGTTTCAACTAGGCGTTGATACGTCAGGTAAGCGCGTTCCTTGCTGCCGAGCGCTTCTTCCATGAGTTTGCCGGCCCACAGGAGCGCGTCATCGGCGAGGGTACTGTCCGGATAGGTTTCTGCCATCCTTTCGAAAATCTCGACGGCACGCTCGGCGTCGGGCTGGATGCGGCTGATCGAGTAGAGGCCCGCCGTGGTTTTGCCGCACATGTAGAGGGCATCGGCGCCGCGTTTGGTTTTCGAAAAACGTTTTTGGACCGCATCAAACTGGTTGAAAACCCGTTCCCACTGCTCACGGTACATCTGCTTGCGAGACGAGTTCTGCAGCGCATGGTAGGCATCACGGGCCTTCTGATAAGCCCGCTCGGCATTGTCCGCAGAAGCGGCGACCGGCAGGGTCAGAAAGGTGAGGGACAACAGGCAAACAATGATACGTGTCATGACATTCATAGCATCTTTTTGAGTTCGTCGAGCAGGTTAAGGGCCTCGAGTGGCGTCAGGACCGAAACATCCAGTTCCTCGATACGCCGGCGGATCAGATCAGGCTGTTCAAACAGGCCGAGCTGCGGTGTCCCGGCGCGCTTCTCATTGCGTTTGCTGCGCGCCAGACGCGGCGCACCGGCGACATACTCGCCGGATTCCAGGTTGCGCAGAACCTCCTTGGCCCGCTCGATGACCGGGTTCGGCAAGCCGGCCAGACGCGCGACCTGGATGCCGTAGGAGTGGCTGGCACCGCCTTTGACGATGCGCCGCAGGAAGATGATCTGGTCGTTCCATTCCTTGACGGCCACGTTGTAATTCTGCACCCGTTCCCTGGTCTGAGCCAGGTCGGTAAGCTCATGGTAATGAGTGGCGAAGAGCGTCTTGGCCGCGACCCTGGCATTGTCGTGCAGGTATTCGGCCACCGCCCAGGCAATGCTGACCCCGTCGAAAGTGGAGGTGCCGCGACCGATCTCGTCGAGCACGATCAGGCTGCGGGGCGTGGCGTGGTTCAGGATATTGGCCGCCTCGGTCATCTCGACCATGAACGTCGACTGGCCTCGCGCCAGGTTGTCGCTGGCCCCGACCCTGGTGAAGATCCGGTCGATGATGCCGATCCGGGCCTTGTTCGCCGGGACCAGGCTGCCCATTTGCGCCATCAGCACCAACAGCGCAACCTGGCGCATGAAGGTCGACTTGCCGGCCATATTCGGTCCGGTAATGATCAGGATCTGCCGCTCCGCGGTGTCCATCTGAACATCGTTGGCCACGAACCGCTCGCCGAGGTTCATGGTTTCGATCACCGGGTGACGGCCCTCCTCGATCAGCAGCGCGGTCGAATCGTCCATCTCCGGGCGGCAGTAGTTGCGCTCGTGGGCCAGGTCGGCCAGGCCGAGCAGCACATCGAGGGCCGCGATCCTGTCCGCGGTGGCCTGAAGACGCTGACCGTGGCAAGATACCTGTCGACGGACCTCCTGGAAAAGGTCATACTCGATCTCGACCAGCCGGTCCTCGGCGCCGAGGACCTTTTCCTCGTACTCCTTCAGGGTCGGCGTGATAAAGCGTTCGGCATTGGCCAGGGTCTGCTTGCGCTGGTAATCCTCCGGGACGCGCCCCAGCTGCGAGCGGGTCACCTCGATATAGTAGCCGAAGACCCTATTGTAGCGCACCTTCAGGGTGGAAATCCCGGTCTTTTCCTTTTCCTCCTGCTCGAGGCGGGCAATCCAGCCCTTCCCTTCGCGGCTGATGCTGCGCAGCTCGTCCAGCTCGGCATTGTAACCCTGGCGAATCAGGCCGCCCTCGCGCAGGACGAAGGGCGGATCATCGACGATCGCCCGCGCAATCAGTTCGACCACGTCCGTCAGGGGGTCGAGGCGGCCACGTAACCCGGCCAGCAGGGGGCTTTCGACCGGCGCGAGCAGGTCGATGATCTGCGGCAGCTTTTCGAGAGAGATGCGCAGGGCGGCCAGATCCTTGGCGTTGCCGGTGGCCATGGCGATGCGCCCATTGAGACGCTCCAGGTCGTAGACATCATCCAGCGCACGCCGCAGGTCATCGCGGCAGAGACTTTCCGCAACCAGTTCCTCGACGGCGCCATGCCGCTCGGCGATGCGCTGCAAATCGACCAGAGGATGAGTCATCCAGTGGCGCAGCTTGCGCGCGCCCATGGCGGTCACGGTGCGGTCCATGACGCCGAGCAGAGACCCCCGGCGTCCGCCGTCATGCAGGGTTTCCGTCAACTCGAGGTTGCGGCGCGTGAAATCGTCGAGGACCATGTGGTCGCGCACATGGTAGGTCTGCAGCGTCTGCAGGTGGGAGAGCGTGCCCTTCTGGGTGTCCTCCAGGTAGTAGAGGATCATTCCGGCTGCCTGGGTCGCCCCATGCAGTTCTTGGCAGCCGAAGCTCTCCAGAGAGCTGTCCGGGAACGTTTCCAGAAGCACCTGCCGGGCCCGGTCTTCGGCGGCGGTCCAGTCCGGAAGGCGATTGACGATCCGACCCAACAAGGTGTTCTGCAGGGAATCGATCAGCCGATCGCCGGCATCACCCTCGGCAACCAGCACTTCGGCCGGGTCCCGGGAGAGAATTTCGCCGGCGGTGCTTTCCGGGTCGGGAAGCTCGGTGACGCGGAATTCGCCGGTAGTGATATCGACATAGGCGACGCCACATCCCCCGCCGGCGGTGGGGACCAGGGCGAGAAGGTAATTGTTGCGCCTGGGATCCAGGGTATCGGTGTCGACGACCAGTCCGGGGGTCACTACCCTGGTCACCGCACGCTTGACGATCCCCTTGGCGGTCTTGGGATCTTCAATCTGCTCGCAGATGGCCACCTTGTGGCCGTGCTGGACGAGCTTGGCGATGTAGGGCTGGCAGCTGTGAAAAGGAATGCCGCAGAGCGGAATTTCCTCGGCGGCACCCTTGTTGCGCGACGTCAATGTGATGTCCAGGACCCGCGA
>JAHEEU010000052.1:5668-16286 GCA_024640545.1 Geobacteraceae bacterium | reverse complement strand
ACCCATGAATATTCACGAGTACCAGGCCAAGGCAATCCTGCGTAATTTCGGGGTTCCGGTTCCGGAAGGACACGTGGTCTACAACAGCAACCTGGCCCGCGACTGGGCCAAGCGTCTCGGTGACGGGCCCTACGCGGTCAAGGCGCAGATTCACGCCGGCGGACGCGGCAAGGGCGGCGGCGTCAAGATCGCCAAGACGGCCGACGAAGTCAAGAAATTCGCCCGCGAAATGTTCGGCATGAACCTGGTGACCCACCAGACCGGACCGGAAGGCAAGATCGTCAAGCGCGTCCTGATCGAGAAGGGCTGCAACATCGCCGACGAGTTCTACGTGTCCTTTCTGGTCGACCGGGTCACCGACCGGGTCACCCTGATGGCTTCTGCGGAAGGAGGCATGGACATCGAGGAGGTCGCCGCCAAGACCCCGGAGAAAATTTTCTTCGAAATGGTCGACCCGGTGGTCGGCCTGACCGCCTTCCAGGCCCGCAAGGTCGCCTTCAAGCTCGGCTTTGCCTATGCACAGGTCAAGCAGGCGGTGCCGCTGCTGATGAACCTGTACAAGGCATTTGTCGATGCCGACTGCTCCCTGCTCGAAATCAATCCGCTGGTGCTTACCAAGGAAGGCTCGCTGCTCTGCCTCGACGCCAAGATGAATTTCGACGACAATGCCCTCTTCCGGCACATCCGCATCCGCGACCTGCGCGATTACGATGAAGAGGACCCTATGGAGATCGAGGCTTCTCAGTACGACCTCTCCTACATTGCCCTGGACGGCAACATCGGCTGCATGGTCAACGGCGCCGGGCTCGCCATGGCGACCATGGACATCATCAAACACTACGGCGGCGACCCGGCCAACTTCCTCGATGTCGGGGGCGGAGCCACGATCGAGCGCGTTACCGAGGCCTTCAAGATCATTCTCGCCGACAGCAAGGTCGAAGGGATCCTGGTCAACATCTTCGGCGGCATCATGAAATGTGATGTCATCGCCACCGGCGTCATCGCGGGGGCGAAGCAGCTTGGGGTCAAAGTGCCGCTGGTGGTGCGCCTTGAAGGCACCAATGTGGAGCTCGGCAAGAAGATGCTGGCGGAATCGGGGTTGAACATTGTCAGTGCCGACGGCATGGCAGATGCTGCTGAAAAGATCGTCAAGGCCGTCAAGGGTTAAGGAGAGACTACGATGAGCATATTGGTCGATAAGAATACCAGAGTTATCACCCAGGGGATCACTGGCGCGACGGGCCTGTTCCACGCCCAGGGCGCGCGTGACTACGGAACCCGGATGGTCGGCGGTGTGACCCCCGGCAAGGGCGGCGGCGAGATCGACGGTTTCCCGATCTTCGACACGGTCGAGGAAGCGGTGCAAAAAACCGGCGCCAATGCTTCGGTGATTTACGTCCCGCCGATCGGCAGCGCCGACGCCATCATGGAAGCGGTCGATGCCGGCATCGAACTGGTGATCTGCATCACTGAGGGCGTGCCGGTTCTGGACATGGTCAAGGTCAACAAATATATGGAAGGCCGGAACTGTCGACTGGTCGGCCCCAACTGCCCCGGCGTCATCACTCCCGGCGAATGCAAGATCGGCATCATGCCGGGCTATATTCACAAGCCCGGCCCGGTCGGCGTCGTATCACGTTCCGGCACCCTGACCTACGAAGCGGTCTGGCAGCTGACCACCCGCGGCATCGGCCAGACCACCTGCGTCGGCATCGGTGGTGACCCGGTCAACGGCACCAGCCATCTCGACGTGCTGAAGATGTTCGAGGACGATCCGGCCACCAAGGCGGTGATCATGATCGGCGAGATCGGCGGCAACGCCGAAGAGCAGGCGGCCGAGTTCGTTCGTGATCACATGACCAAACCGGTGGCGGCCTTTATCGCCGGCGCCACCGCCCCGGCCGGCAAGCGCATGGGTCATGCCGGCGCGATCATCTCCGGCGGCAAGGGAGACGCGGCCAGCAAGAAGGCTTTTTTGCGCGAATGTGGTGTCAGCGTTGCCGACAGCCCGGCGGAAATGGCCGAAGCGCTCCTGAAAATCTGGCAGCCCTGACGCAGGGTGGTCGAAGATATGCCAAACAAAAGGACCGGCCAACAGGCCGGTCCTTTTGTTTTCCTATACAAACGCTTCCCTATTTGCCGGCAGATGGCGGCTCTTCCCCACCCTTGAGCGGAGATCCCCAGAAAGTGCCAAGGACCTTTTGGTCGCGATCGCTGAGGATGGCGCCTCGCTCGATCATGCGCTGCAGCAGAGCATCGATATCCACCTGTTGGCCGATCGCGGCATCAACCCGGTCCCGCGTATGACAGATAGTGCAGCGGGCCTCGATGGTGCTCTGGAACTCATCGTTGCCCGGCAGGCGGTGAACATCGTGCACCTTACCCGTGACAGCGCCTGAGGAGACGGGCAGCAGCAGCCCGGTCAGCAGAAGGATAAACTTAGAGCAACTATTCACGTACATAGGTGTCGATATCCGATTCATGGACCATCCCCATCAAATGAGCGTACTCCGATTCGATAATCGCATAATGGGTTGCAGTTTCCTCGGCCATGCGATCAAAAACCGCCCGTACGGCGGGGTCGACAATGCGGGAGGCGGCCATGCGCAGGTTCCGGGTCAGGTCCTCTTCCTCTTGCAGCGCGAGCTCCAGCGCCTTGCGCTCGTGGACATTCTCATCAAGGGCTTTTTCCAACTGCTTGAGCATGGCATGGTTGGCGCTGGGCGGCTGAGAGATGAACTCTTCAAAAGAACCGAGATCGCTGCCGGTGTAAATCTTGAAAAAGTGCCCGGCATGTTCACGCTCCTCTTTGGCCAACTGTTCAAACACCTTCTTGCCGCGATCATTGGCGGTCATGTCCGCCGCCTTGAGGTAAAAATCCATTACGTCCTTTTCCGTTTGGATAGCATGCTTGATCGCCTCAAGCAGCTTCATTTCCTGGGGCATGGCGCTCTCCTTTCAACGCGGTGCTTTTTTGCTCGGCTCAATAATCAATAAAAAGTTCCTTGACCGAACAAGGTTCGAAGACCTTTCCAGGGGGCCCTGCCCTTGACTTTGCATCCTTTCAGCAACCCGTCAAGTCCTCTTGACTCTCCCTGGGGTCTGTCTATTTTCGCGTCTGACCCGTGGTTCGGTTATGCCTCGGGCAAATGCTGTCGGAACAAAACCGTCACCCTAGTGTGACCATGTCGAAAGTTTACCCAAGGGCGGTCTTCTGGGCGGTTACCCATGCATCGATCTTGTCGCCATCGATCACCGAGAGGTCTATGAAACGTAAACCCATTCCCGGTTGAAGGTTCTCCTTGCGCTGGAAATGCCGCTTCCAGACAACCTCGCACCGGCAGCGCAGCCTGTGCCGCGGATTCGTCGGCAAGGTCATTTCGATCATGAAGACTTCTCCCGGTTCGCGCGGTTTTACCGTCGCGATGAACAGCCCGCCGCGGCTGACGTTCTTGGCGTAGCCGAAAAGGGTTTTCACACCGTCGCCGCCGGGGATTTTCTCGACGATCAACGGGCCTCGCGCGGTGCGGCGCTGGCTCTTTTGTTCCGCAGTATACTCACGGTGGTCGGCATCACTCATCGGCATCACTCATCGGCAACTCTTCATCCCTCCCGAAAAACAGGCAGTGACACCAGCCTGTTTTTTCCATAGTAGCACAGCTTTTTAATTTTTCGACAAACTTATCCGGGCTGCAGCCCCATCCAGCAGGCGCAGTTCTTCGAGCATCTCCACCACCGCCCCGGGGCAGCGGTGCCCGCCCCAGTGAAAGTACTCGGGGAGAACTTCCGCGGGTTCGCCCCGGTGGAGGCCACTCTCGCACAGGAGGTGGACCAGGCGCATGGTCTTGAACCCGTCGAACCAGGCATGGAAGGCCTGGCGAAGATTCGGGTTCGTTTGGTGAGTCGCCTGCAAGCGCGGCCAGACCGTGAGCCAGCCGGAATGGTCGAGGTAGTCTGCCAGCACCGGGGAGATCTTTTCCGCCTGTGCCAAAAGCTGCTCGGCAGGGCCCGGCAGGTTCTCGCCGGCAGTTCTCAACCACGCTGCCAGAATCCGAAACACGGCGGCCGGGTAAAAGAGGACCGCCCTGGCATCACCGGCGAGCAGACGGGTCATGCTGCGCCCGGTGCCGAAGGGAACCCGCTCCGAGACCCGGGGCTCGGGGAACACCGTGGTCCCTGACAACTGTCCGATACCATCGGTCTTGGCCAGTTTCTGCAGGAAGTAAAAATCTTCCCCGGCCTTGCGGCAGTTCATGCCACCACAGCGCACGTAGGCCGAGGCCCGGCAGGCCATGGCGCTGCCAACGGAATTGAAGGCGTAGGGCGATCCGGCCAGGCGCAAACCGTATACGTAGCTGCGCAGGAAAAGTTCGTAACGCTCGATCGCCGCCTGCTGGAGTGGCCCGGCGCCCGGTTGGTGGCGGAAAGGGACGACCGCTGCACCCTGGGCCGACTCGCGGAAATGGGCCGCAATCGCCTGGAGGTAGCTGGGCTCAACCAGGGTGTCGGCATCGAGACAGACCAGCAGGGGAGCGCCTGACCAGTCCAACCGCGTCAGCGCCAGGTCCATGCCGAGCTTGCGGGCGAAGCCGACTCCTGCCTGTCTGGCCGGTACCTCGCGCCCGGGGCTGGCAGCGTCAACCCAGGCCAGGCAGAGGCCCGGGGCATCTCCCCGGCCGGCCAGCCGGGCCAGGTCGAGGACGTTCTGCCGTTGAGCCCCGGCGGCAGAGAGGATGCCCTGATTGACGACCACCACGACGAGAAAATGCGCCGTCCATTCCTGTGGATTCGCCGCCAGGCTGTGCAGCGTCTTGAAGAGGCGATCGCCTTCAGCCAGCGAGGGTATGACCACGGCGCCGGCAAAGCCTGTGCGACCTTCTCCAGCAAGCTGCCACGGACCTTCTAAGGCATGTCTGTCAAGGTAGCGCCCAACGGCGGCAGGCAGGGGATTCATCCGGCCCCGCCCCGCCAGGCGGCAAGCAGTTCAGTGGACGGATCACCCGTTGCATCGAGCCAGTGAATGACGATCCCCTGTCGCTCCATGCGCCGGAACCAGGTTTCCTGGCGCTTGGCAAACTGGTGGATGGCACTGTTCAGCTTCTGGAAGAGATCGTTGCGATTGAGCTTCCCCTGCAGGTGCTCGGCCACGAAGCGGTACTCCAGGCCGTAATAATCGAGGGTCTGCCAGGACACGCCTGCGGCATGCAGGCCGGCAACCTCCTCGACCAGGCCGTGCTCCAGCCGCTGCCGCAAACGCACGGTAATCCGCTGCCGCAGCCGCTCTCGCGGCCAGCATAGGCCAAACACCGCTGGGGTCAGCTCCGGCATGGGCAGGGGCCGAGTTCCCGGCTGCTGCTCTCCCTCGGCAATCTCGATGGCCCTGATCAACCGCGAACGGTCCACAAGGTCAGTCGTGTTGTGCTGTTCAGGTCGAAGTCCGCGCAGGCGTTCCTGGAGACCCTCGAGAGGGAGGGCATCAAGTTGGGCACGCAGGACCAGGTTCCGACTGACCGCGACCAGATCGTAGCCGCGCAGCACGGCATCGAGATAGAGCCCCGTCCCCCCGGCCAGAATCGGCAGGCGTCCGCGGCTACGAATCTCGCCAAAGGCATCACAGAAGCTCCGGGCAAAATCGAACAGGCTGAACTCGTAGCCTGGGTCCACCACGTCGATCAGGTGGTATGGAATCTCACCATATTCGTCCAGGTCTTTGCCGCTGCCGATGTCCAGTCCACGGTAGACCTGCCTCGAATCGGCCGAGATGATCTCTCCGCCAAGCTGACGGGCGGCCTGAACGGCCAGATGGGTTTTGCCCGAAGCGGTCGGCCCGAGGACCACAAGAAGGTTCATTTCAGGAGCAGCTCCTGCAGGACTTGACGCCTGCGTCAGATGCCCTTGTTATAACCGGATCGCCGGTTGATGACAACGCGTAATGCCGCCAAGCTTCCCTCGCAGGAGGAAATCTGCTATACAGTGGAAACTTTATCGGTCGTCCGGTGTCCCCAGGACGGCAAAGCCCCCTGGAACACTATGGCCTCATCAGCTGTAAATGCGAGCGCTGCCCCTGCTGACCCGACGATACTGTCCCGTTCGGCCCACAGCATTTCCCGCAGCCAGATCGACGAAAACACCCTCAAGGTGCTCTACCGGCTGCACCGCAACGGCTACCAGGCCTATCTGGTCGGCGGCAGCGTGCGCGATCTTCTGCTCGGCAGGACCCCCAAAGACTTTGACATCGGCACCGACGCGACGCCGCAGCAGGTCAAGAAGCTGTTTCGCAACTGCTTCCTGGTCGGCCGCCGCTTCCGCCTGGCCCACATAAGGTTCGGCAGCGACCAGGTCATCGAGGTTGCCACCTTCCGCCGGCATCCGCACCCCGATGAACTGCCGGAAGATCCTGAAGAACACGGAACGTTTCTGCAGAACCAGTTCGGCACGCCGCGGGAAGATGCCTTCCGGCGCGACTTCACCATCAATGCCCTGTTCTACAACATCGCCGATTTTTCGATCGTCGATCACGTCGGAGGCCTGCAGGACCTGAAAGACTGTCGGCTGCGCGTGATCGGCGTCCCCGGCGTCCGCTTTGCCGAGGACCCGGTTCGCATGCTGCGCGCCCTGGAATTCAGCGCCCGCCTCGGGTTCTCCCTCGAGACGGAGACTCTCGACGCGATTGCGGAAAATGCCCAGATTATTGCCGAAGCCGCACCGGCCAGGGTCCGCGAAGAACTGTTGGAGCTGTTCCGGCACGGGGTCGGCGCCGAGGTTCTGCAACGGGCCCAGTCGCTCGGCTTGCTGCAACCGTTGATGGGCGGCTACCAGGCCGGGGAAACGACCTTCAAGCTGTTGGCGAGCCTCAATCAGTCATTCCGTAAAACCGGGAATGTCGACGAATCGATGATCCTGGCCTGCCTGTTTATCGATCGTTTCTGGCAAAAATGCCCGGTGCATGCATCATTGCCGATCAACGAGGTTCTGCTCTCCGCCGGGCACCTGCTGACGCCATACTGCAATCATTTTCGCCTGGCCCATGGCCTGCGTCACCAGGCACGGGAGATGCTGGTTGGCTGTTACCGGTTCGCCCGCGGCCTGGGTCATCGCGGCCAGAAGCGCTTTCTGCTCAATCCCGAGACCCCGAGGGCCCTCGAGATGTTCCGACTCTGGAACCAGGCCAGCGACGGCGAACCCGGCCTGGTGGAAACCTGGCAGAAAGCCCTGCACACCGGGCACGAACCCGCCGATAAGCCGGTCAGGCCGCCGGGGCGGCGCACCCACCACCGACCCCGTCGGCGACGCCGCAGCAAGCAGAATCCGGGCAGCGGCTAAAGCCCGGTCAGATCCTCTTCAGCAACTGCTTGAGCTGCAGGAATTCCTGCGTCGTCAAGACCCGGTCGCGAAAGACAGCCCCGTAATAAATCCTGGCAAATTGACGGCACTCCGCGTTATCCAGTTGTTCACCGATCTCGGCCAGGCCCACACCGGGCAAACAGGCGTCCTGGCCGTAGCGCTTCCTGACGCGGGTTCGCAACTCCTCGAGCAGCCGCACCTCTTTCGACTTGCGCCGCCAGGAGACGGCAACGCCCACCACGACACCAACGACAAGGATGACAGCGCCAACTTGCCACCCCCCATCCGGGACGCGCAGAGTGCGCAGGTTACGCAAGCTGTCACCGGCCTCACGTAACAGCGACATCTGCTGGGCCAGGTCGAAGACGACGACCGCCTGCACCCATTGGTAGTTGAGGTTGTCAGCCAGCTGGCGCAGAGCGCTCAGCCGCGACCGGTCACGCTCTCCCAGCGTGGCCGCTGCATTGATCGCCCACAGGCTGGGATCGACCCGCTGCCAGCGGTTGTCACCGGTAAGGATTTCTGCCCAGACGTGGGCGGAGTCCTCGGTGACCAGGTAGTAGCCGCCCAGCGGGTTATAATCGCCGCCGTAATATCCCCCGACCAGCCGGGCGGGGATGCCTGCAAGCCGGGCCAGGGTCACGTAGGCCGAGGCAAAGAACTCGCAGTAGCCCCGCTTCCTGTCGAACAGGAACACATCGATGGCCCCCGGTCCGGTCGGCAGGTCATCCTGGGCATAGCTGAGCTGCTGCCCGCGGAAGAACGCGGCCAGGGCATCGATGCGCACCGCGGAATCGGCACTTTTATCACGTATCTCAGTGGCGATCTGGCGCATGCGCGGCGACATCTCCGCGGGGAGCTGCAGGTAGAAATTGCGGTCCAACTGACCCCGCACCTGAAGCCTTGCGCCAGGGCTGGCATGCACCTCGAAGCGGAACCGGTGATCAAGCGCGCTGCGGGCGACAAACATCTGGTCGACGCTTTGCTCGTGGCGAACCCCTGCAGCAAGAGTCGGCCGGTCGAGGGTCACCAGATACCGGTCCGTGCGGGGCTCGGGGTAAATCATGAAAATCACGGGCGCCGGTCCCTCGATGCGGTGGGCCCCTTCCCGGGGGGGGGGTTGACGAACCCAGCGCCCCCCCTGCGACTGGTTGAGAACGAGTGCCCGCCAGTAGCGATCCTCCGGAGCCAGTTCCGGCCCCTCGGCACGAAAGGCCAAAGCCCGGTTGGTGGAAATCTGCGAGAAACTCCCCGGCTGCACCGCCTCGGCAAGGCCGACGACCCCCTTGGTGGAAGGGTTGAGAAAATTCCAGAGTGGTCGGCTGGTTCTGGGCAGCACGACGAAAAACACCAGCATCAGCAACAGGGAAAAGGCGGGCAGGACCAGACCGATCTTGATCAGCTTGGCCAGATCCGGACGGGTCATGGTCAAATTCCGGTCCGTAGCGTAGACGGTTAGAATGACCAGGCCGAGCGTCACCCCGAAGACCAGCAGGACCAGGTAAACAGCAAAGCCGATCTCCAGGTGGATCAGCGAGGAGCCGGCCAGGAGAAAGAGCGCCAGCACGAAAATCTGCAGGTAATCGCGCCCCGCCTTGGGGGTCAGCAGGCGGACAGTCATCAGGACCACCATGGCGTGGACCACCGGAAGGGCAACTTCTGCCCGAGTGACCTGCGCCGCGTAGAACGCCATGCCGCACAGCGCGCACAGAGTGCCCAGCCAGGTCGGCAGCGGATAACGGTCCCGGCGGTCGCACCAGAAACCCGCCGGGATTGCCAACAGCGCCGCCGACAGCAGCCCTCGATCGAGGTACGCCAACACCGGCCCCAGGCTGATCAGGGCCACCAGACCGGCGAGCAGATCAAGCAGGCTTTTGATCCTGACCATAATGAGCCAATGCCTGTAGCAGGAGGAGTTTATGTTGTTGTCCCGCCCCCGGGGGCAACTCCACATCGCCGGCTTTCAGGCCGACCGGCCAACCATCGCGCAACCAGCGCACGACCAGGAAACTGGCGTGGCGCAGACGCTGTTCAAGACCAGAACCGGGCAGGCTCGCCAGGTCGAGGATAATTGGTTTACGGGTGGCGGAAGAGAGCTCCTTGACCTTGAGCCGATCATGGCGGGCGGAGAGTTTCCAGTGAATCGACTTGAGCGGCTCCCCACCCTGGTAGTCACTGATGCGGTTGATGTCCCCCTCAAAACCTCTCTGCCAGTTTTGCTGCACACCCTGACCGCCGCCCGGGTCTGCCTGACGCGGGGCGGGACAGGGTTGCGGCGCCGGGAAGACCGTGGCCTGCTGCAAAACCTCCAGGCCCTGCGAGCGAATGAAGAAGTTGACCGGAAAGCGGGAACGGACCACCGCGCCGGGCAACGGACGCAGGCCACGCCCGGCGAGCGTGATTTCAAGGCTTTTCTGGCGCCCCTGCCGGCGATCTACCAGAGGGAAGAACAGGACCTGGTCAGCAACCACGACTTCCATGAGGAAGATCGGCAGCCAGCGGCGCCGGTTGATGAGCTCGACGCCGAGCAGGGTCGGCAGACCGTCGTAGATTTCGACGGGGGGCCGGTAACGCACATCGATACGGGACAGGTTCCATTTACCCAACACGCCGGAGACGGCCATGAAGCCAAGCAGCGCGGATACCAGCAGGTAAAGGAGATTGTTGCCGGTATTGACGGCGGCAAACCCCAGCATCAGGGTGATGGCGATATAAATAAACCCGGAGCGGGTCAGCCTCAGACCAAAGGCACCGGATTTTCGTCGAGCAGCGAAAGCAGGATCTCCTTGCGGTCGAGGGCCTCGTTTTCCGGGCGCAGGATCAGCCGGTGGGCGCAGACCGGCACGTAGAGGGCCTTGACATCCTCGGGGATGACATGGTCGCGGCCTGCCAGGAAGGCATGGCTGCGGGCGGTTTCCGCCAGGCTGATGGCGCCGCGGGTGGAAATCCCCGCCAGCAGCATCGAATGTTCGCGGGTGGCGGCCACCAGGCGGTAGATATACTCGGTGATCTTCTCGGAGAGCAACACCTCCTCCCTGATCGCCTGACGCGCCTTTTGCAGTTCATCAAGGGTCAGCAGCGGCTTGATCTCCCGGACGCCCTCGCGGATGCTGCCGGTGCGGATGATCTTCTTCTCCATCGCCTCCGGCGGGTAACCGATCCCGGTGGTAATCAGAAACCGGTCGAGCTGGGATTCCGGCAGCGGGTAGGTACCGACCTGTTCAACGGGGTTCTGCGTGGCGATCACCATGAAAGGGTCAGGAAGACGGTACGT
>JAHEEU010000052.1:0-5568 GCA_024640545.1 Geobacteraceae bacterium | reverse complement strand
CTGCCTGGCGATCGAGGATGAGTTCGGTCGTTCCAGGCCGGTCAGGTGGGCGCCGCGGACGATTGATATTGACATCCTCTTTTATGCCGACCAGATCATCAGTGAAGAGGACTTGACGATACCGCACCCCAGACTCCAGGAACGAGCCTTCGTGCTCGCACCCCTGATCGAAATTGCCCCCGACCTCAAGCACCCGCTGCTTGAGCAAAGCATCACCGAGCTGGCCGCAGGCAGCAGCGGTGTCGCAGACCTTGCGCCCTTGCGCACAAGCTGGTAATTGACATGCTGGTTCGACTGATCATCTGGCTCATAGTCGGTTTCCTGATCTACACGGTTTTCCAGGCTATCAAGCAGCGCCTCTTGAAGCCGCCTTCACCGCCGCCGGAGAAAACCGCGCGCGGCGAGGAGATGGCCCGGGACCCCGAATGCGGAACCTACGTGCCACGCAGTGATGCCCTCAAGGCCCAGGCCAAGGGGGCGACCTATTACTTCTGTTCGGCCGCCTGCCGCGACAAATACCTGGAGCACAGCTGACTGCCGCGAAAAGTCCGCTCAACACCCTTTTTGTTAAGGAGCAGTACCATGAAATTTTTCATCGACACAGCAGACGTCAGGGAGATCTCTGCCGCCGGCGAACTGGGGCTGGTTGACGGCGTCACCACCAACCCCTCGCTGGTCGCCAAAAGCGGTCGGGATTTTCACGAGGTCCTCAAGGAGATCATCACCCTGGTCGACGGGCCGATTTCCGCAGAAGTGGTGGCAACCGAGGCTGCCGGCATGGTCAAGGAAGGGGAGGAGCTCTCGAGCCTTGCTCCGGACAAGATCGTCATCAAGCTGCCGTTGACCGCAGAAGGGCTCAAAGCGACCCAGGTGCTGAGTCAGAAGGGCCTTAAGACCAACCTGACGCTGATCTTCTCCCCGCTGCAGGCCCTGCTCGCCGCCAAGGCCGGGGCCACCTATGTCTCGCCTTTCGTCGGCCGGCTCGATGACATCGGCCACGATGGTATGGAAGTTGTCGACCAGATCCGGACGATCTTTGACAACTACGGTTATGCCACCGAGATCATCGTCGCCTCGGTCCGCAGCCCGCAGCATGTACTGCAGGCCGGGCTGATGGGCGCCGACATCTGCACGATCCCCTACAGCGTCATGCTGCAGTTAACCAAACACCCGCTGACCGACATCGGCCTGGAAAAATTCCTGTCCGACTGGCAGAAACACGTGCAGAAGTAGTTCGGATAGTTCTAGGTTTGCCGGATCCCGGGGCTGCGAATGATTCGCAGCCCTTCTTTTTTCGGGGCGCCAGAGGCAGGCTCCACGTTAACCAGGTCACTTTGAAGCGGCCACCCGGTTTGGACACCGGGTGGCCGCTTAAGCTTTATGCTTTCAGCATGCCAGGATCGAAAGGGGTGCCGGGCGACCAGTTTTCGACTGTGACTGTCCGGGAGTTCCTAGGCACCGCAGCAGGAGTCGGTTCGCCGTGACCGCCAGAAGGCCCGCAGGATCAGCAGCAGCAGGAGAACGGCCGCGGCACTGTGCCACCAACCCGCCGTCTCTCCCGGCACCGGGGCCACCCAGTTCAGGATGTCGAGCCCGGCCCAGGCGTAGAATTCATTCACCAGCCAGCCGAACACCAGCGAACAGCACGCGATGCTCGCCAGGTAGACCGCCGTTGCCTGGCGGCCCCAGAAACGCGCAACGACCGTCAGCGTCGCGGCATTGGTTGCCGGACCGGCCAGCAGAAAGACCAGCGCGGCGCCCGGGGACAACCCCTTGAGGACCAGGGCGGCGGCGATCGGCGTCGAAGCGCTGGCGCACATGTAGAGGGGGATGCCGACCAGCAGCATGAGGAAAAGCGAGGCGAACTGGTTCTCGAATAGCATGGTCAAAAAACCGTCCGGGATCAAAGTCGCCACCAGCCCGGCAATCAGGACACCGAGCAGCATCCAGGCGCCGATGTCTTTAAGCAGCTCACCGAACGCATAGCGGATGCCATCTGCACAACGCCCGGCAAGGGTGGTTTGCAGGGGCGGCTGGGAAGCGCAGCAGGACTCCGGGCGGGAGCCGCCATTTTGTTCGCCGGTCAGGGAGGGCGGCTCCTCGGGCAACAGGTTGACGAAGATCCCGCTCAGGGCCCCGGTGACAAATGCCGCCAGAGGACGGACGACCGTCATCACCGGGTCGAGCAATGCCCAGGTGATGGCAATCGAATCGACCCCGGACTCGGGAGTGGACACCAGAAAGGCGACCGAGGCCCCGCGCCCCGCACCCTGCCTGCGCAGGCTGACCGCTGCCGGGATCACGCCACAGGAGCAGAGGGGCAGCGGGATACCGAGCACTGAAGCCTTGAGGACCGCCGTGGTTGAACGCCCCCCCAGGTGCCGGGCTACGGCCTCTTCCGGGAGCACCGCCTTGATCAGGCCGGCGGCCAGGAAACCAAACAGCACGTAGGGTGCGGCATCGGTCCAGATCCGCCAGGTCTCGGCGGTCAACTGTTGCACAATCTCCAGCATTGCATGTCCTTCTATCAACCGTCGGCAAATGTCCGGGGCCAGTCGGACTCCGCAGGACGCTCAGCCCGGCAGCCTGCTACCCTTGCCGGTGAGACGGTCCTGGCATGTCACGTCCAAGCAGCAGTTTGACCAGGATCAGCAGCAAGGGCGCAGCATGAAGCAGAAGGTCGAAAATATCCAGCGGCCTGCTCAACTGCCCATTCACGAGCATGCGCAGCTTTTCCACAAGATGTGGTTCCGGTCGAAAGGGGGCCAACCCCAGCAGGATTGCTGCCGGGATCAGGACCACCCAGGGGATTTGTCGAAAGAATCTGGTCAACGTCGGCTCCGGATCACGGCCACATCGATATGCAGCCGGCTATCTTGCACGATTGAAGCGGCTGGTCAAACAAGCTATGCTTGAGATTATTGCACACTGCGAAACCATCCCCCAGGGAAAGGTCTCTGACTCATGAAATTATATCTGATGCAGCATGCTCTTGCCTACTCTGCCGAGGAAAACCAGGAAAGGCCGCTCACTCCGGCCGGGATCAGCCAGACAAAAGCAACTGCGCGCGGCATCAAACGGCTCGGCCTGGAGTTTGACCTGATCGTCACCAGCCCCAAGCGCCGCGCCCGCCAGACCGCGGCCCTGATTGCCGAAAGCGTCCGCTTCCCTTACAGTGACATACTGACGACAGAAGCGGCTCTCCCGAACCAGGCGCCGCGGGCCCTGCTCGAGCTCCTGCAGAAGGAAGCCCCGGGCAGCCGCATCCTGGTGGTCGGCCACCAGCCCCAGATGGCAAAAGTTGCCAACGCGCTGATGCAAGGGGGGACAGTGCTGATCGAGAACGCCGGCCTGAGCTGTTTCGAGGTTGACCAGGCCGGGCAGTCCAGGCTGGAATTTCAACTGCGCGCCGAACAGCTGGCGCTCATTTCCTGAGCCTGCGTTGGAAACTAAATCGAAAGAGCCAATATCCAATCAGGGAATTAGCTCGGCCAGGGGGCAACGGCAGCACTTGCCGCCGCAACGCTGGCCGGGTCGAAACCGGTCATCTCCAATAAAGTTATTTGTTTATCACTTTTCAACCATGTTTAAAAATCCTTAAAATACCGTTTTATTTCTATCCGGTTTGTTGTATATATAAGGCTGTCTTCCAATTGCACGGCAACGTGATTTTTTTTGGTTTCTATCGGGTCAGCTGTTTTTCAACAACGGGGAGGTGACATGATGAATTGGTATGGGTCAAAGAGTTATCGCCGGCTGGGCATCCTAATGCCCGTCCTGCTGGCAATGCTTTGGGGAACACCGGCGGCGGCGTTCCAGTTCAGTCTCGGCGAGGTGCAGGGCAATCTTGACAGCACCATCTCCTACGGCCTGAGCTGGCGGGTGGCGGATCGTGACAAGGATCTCATTGGCTTGCGGGAGGGCGGCAACGCCTACTCGGCCAATGGTGACGACGGCAACCTGAATTACGACGACGGCGAATTATTCAGCAACATTGCCAAAATCACCAGTGAACTTGACCTCCGGTACACCAATTTCGGCCTGTTTGTCCGCGGTTCGGCTTTCTACGATTTCGAAAACGAAGATAGTGATCGCGAGCGGACCGACCTGAGCGGTGACGCTTTAGACCTGGTCGGCAAGGATGCCCAGCTGCTGGACGCCTATATCTGGGGGAGTTTCTCGATCGCCGACATGCCCGCCCAGGTTCGCCTCGGCGACCAGGTCCTAAGCTGGGGCGAAAGCACCTTTATCCCTAACGGCATCAACGTCATCAACCCGATCGATCTCAGCAAATTTCGCGTTCCCGGCGCAGAGCTCAAAGAGGCCCTCGTGCCGGTCGGCATGGTCTCGGCATCCATCAGCCCCACCGAGAACCTGACCTTCGAAGGCTTTTACCAGTACGACTGGGAGAAGGTCGAGATCGACCCGACCGGCTCCTACTGGAGCTCGACGGACATCCCCGGGGAAGGGGGCGATCGGGTCCTGCTCGGCTTCGGCGACTGGTCGGATCTCGGCACCAGCTGGCAGGGACTGCTCATTCCGGACCGCGTCACAGACAATCGCTTCATGATGGTTCCGCGTGCAGACGACAACGAACCCTCGGACGGCGGTCAGTACGGTTTGGCCATGCGGGTCTACGCACCGGGCCTGAATGATACCGAATTCGGCTTTTACTATATCAACTATCACAGCCGTCTGCCGGTCCTCAGTGGGATCACAGGGACCCCTGACGGCTTTGCCAGTGCAGCCGGATCAGCGACAACGCTGGGGGCTATGCAGCAGGGAGTGGACGTTGCAACCAGCATTTCGTTAGGGACAACCGCTGCATTAAACACGTCAGCAGCATTAGGCGGGACCCTGCAGCCTGCAGAGGCCGTGGCGGCAACAACCGGCGCCGCCAACGCTGCGACTGCAGCCGCTTACGTGGATGCTCCGTCTGGTTTGCCAAGCGCTTATGTCGTCAACGAATATGCCAAGACGGCAAAGTACAAGGTTGAGTATCCCGAGGACATCAAGGTCTTCGGGGTCAGCTTCAACACGGCACTGGACAGCCTCGGCGCTTCTTTGCAGGGCGAGTATTCCTATCACAAGGACGCTCCCCTGCAGATTGACGATGTCGAGCTGCTGGTGGCCGCGCTCAGTCCTCTGGGAGCCATCAATCCAGCCTTCCTGGACAACCAGATCACAAACGGCGGGGCTGAGTCTCTGTCCACTTATATCCCCGGATATGTAGAAAAGGATATTTCCCAGGTCCAGATGACCATGACCAAGCTGTTCGGACCGACTTTTGGTGCCGACCAGTTTATGATGGTCGGCGAAGTCGGTTACACCCATGTGCACGGTATGCCCAGCAAGAGCAAGATGCGCCTGGAAATGCCCGGCACCTACGTGACCGGCAACGATGATCAGGCAGATCCGGGAGGCGTGCACGCAGGCAAGGACGCCGAGCCCTCCAGCGCTTTTGCGGACGCCGATTCCTGGGGCTACCGCGCGCTCGCCAAGCTTGATTTCAACAATGCAATCGGCGCAGTCACCCTCTCGCCGCGCATCGCCTGGGCGCACGACGTC
>JAHEEU010000051.1 GCA_024640545.1 Geobacteraceae bacterium | reverse complement strand
GATATCCCGACGGAGCTGGGTGGCGGCATTCGCGACCTGGGAACGATCGAGGCCTACCTGGAGCTCGGTATCGACCGGGTTATCCTCGGCACCGTGGCCAAGGAAAACCCGGCTTTGGTCGCTGAAGCTTGCCGAAGGTTCCCCGGCCGGATCGTGGTGGGCATTGACGCCAAAGACGGCCTCGTGGCGGTTCGTGGCTGGGCGGAGCTGACCAGCAAACCGGCTGTTGAGCTGGCCCGTGAGATGGAAGGTTTCGGCGTGACCGCCATTATCTACACCGACATCTCCCGCGATGGCATGATGCAGGGCCCGAACCTCGACGCAACCGCAGCGCTGGCCGAGGCCATCTCGATCCCGGTGATTGCTTCCGGCGGCGTCTCGAACCTGGAGGACATCCGCAACCTGCTGCGAATCGAAGCCTCCGGCGTAACCGGCGTGATCACCGGCAAGGCGATTTACAACGGCGCTCTCAACCTGCGGGAAGCGGTCGCTTTGACGAAGAAAACCGGTTGAAAGCATGCAGAAGTCAGAATAAACACATAAAGCAGCACATAAGCCAGGTCTTCTGCCTCCTGTTTTCGATATTCTGACCGCTGCCTTCTGGAGTTCTCATGCTCACGAAACGAATCATTCCCTGCCTCGATGTCAAGGACGGCCGTGTGGTCAAAGGCGTGCAATTCGTCGAGCTGCGCGACGCCGGCGACCCGGTGGAAGCCGCCGAGGCCTACGATGCCCAGGGTGCCGACGAGCTGACTTTTCTCGACATCACGGCCTCCAGTGACAAGCGCGGCATCATCCTCGACGTGGTGGCGCGCACTGCCGAACGGGTCTTCATGCCGCTTACTGTCGGTGGCGGGGTGCGTGAGATAGCGGATATCCGCAATCTGCTCAACGCCGGCGCCGACAAGGTATCGATCAACACTGCGGCCGTGCATCGTCCTGAGTTCGTCCGCGAAGCCGCCGAGCGCTTCGGATCCCAGTGCATCGTGGTGGCCATTGACGCGCGGCGGGTCCCTGGCAGCGACCCCCTGGCCTGGGAAGTCTATACCCATGGCGGCCGCAACCCGACCGGGATCGATGTCCTGGAATGGGCCGTGCGTATGGAAGGCTACGGTGCCGGTGAGATTCTGCTGACTTCGATGGACTGTGACGGGACCAAGGATGGCTACGATATCGAGCTGACCCGCGCCGTCAGCGATCGGGTCGAGATCCCGGTGATCGCGTCAGGCGGGGTCGGCAATCTCGAGCATATCCGAGAAGGGTTGGTGGAGGGCGGCGCGAGCGCAGCTCTGGCTGCGAGCATCTTTCATTTCCGCGAATACACGATCGGTGAATGCAAGGAATACCTGCGCGAACATGGGGTGCCGGTGCGGCTCTGAGGTTTGCACAGGGACAGGCAATTACGAGTTGGCTGAGGTAAAATTGATGAAAAACGACCATGACCTGCTGACCGCCATTTACGAGGTGGTGCAGGAACGCAAGCAGAACCCGAAAGAAACGTCCTATGTCGCCTCGCTCTATGCCAAGGGGCTCGACAAGATCCTCGGCAAGATTGGTGAGGAGGCTACAGAAGTCGCTATTGCCGGTAAGGGCGGTGAGAGCGCTGAAGTGATCTGCGAGGTGGCTGACCTCTGGTTCCACACCCTGGTCCTGCTCAGCTATTACGATCTGCCCCCGGAACGAATCTATGCCGAGCTGCAGCGCCGTTTCGGCAGGTCAGGGCTCGAGGAGAAAGCCAGCCGTCCCGGCTGATAAACGATAAGGAGATCGCCTGCAGATGAGCATCCAGAACCGACTGAACGAAGCGATGAAAGTGGCGATGAAGGCCAAGGACAGCCTGCGCCTGAGCACCATCCGCATGGCCCGCACAGCGCTCAAGAACGCTGAAATCGAGGCTCGCCAGGAGCTTGACGATCAGTCGGCTGTCAAGGTGCTGTCCACACTGGTCAAGCAGCGGCGCGAGGCGGCCGACGCCTATCGGGCGACCCGCCCGGAATTGGCCGAGAAGGAAGAGCTGGAGCTGGCCGTGCTGCAGGAGTTCCTGCCGGCACAGTTGAGCCAGAGCGAGTTGCAGGAGCTGATCGACAGGGCGATGGCCGAAAGCGGTGCGAGTTCCATGAGAGACATGGGTGCCGTCATGAAGCTGGTCACTCCGCAGACCACCGGTCGCGCCGACGGCAGGCTGGTCAGCGAACTGGTCCGCAAAAAACTGGCTGAGTGAGCAGGAATCCTCACTCGTCATCGATGGGTCACGCCGTGTTGCAACGGAAGCCCTGCCGGCCGGGTCGTGGCCGGTCTCGTTGCGTGCCGGCATCTCGCGTGTTTAAATGAGATTCCATCTTGGCTGGTTCAACTACCCTTGACATCCGGGATTTCCCAGGAGAGAGCACCTGCCCATGAACGGCATCGACGTCGCCATCCTTATTATCCTCTGTGCTTTCCTGCTGAAGGGGGTGCTGCGTGGCCTGCTCAAGGAAGTCTGCTCCCTGGCAGGTCTTTTCATCGGTGCATTTCTGGCGTTCCGTTATCATGGCCCTCTGGCCGAGGCCTTGCTGCAACAGGTCGATCTGCCCGCCCAGATAGCCGTGGCCATCACCTTTACGGTGCTGTTCCTGGCGACCATCATTTTCTTCCTGGTGCTTGGGTTTCTCCTGTCGCGCTTTGTGAAACTGCTTTTTCTCGGCGGCTTCAACCGCCTGATTGGCGGGCTGTTCGGCCTCTTCCAGGGCGTTCTGCTGCTGGCGGTGGTGTTCTTTGCGCTTTCACTGCGCCCTATACCCTGGGGGATGGATAAAATCATGAAAGAGGCCTACCTGGCCCCGCCTTTCGTTGAACTTGGCGGGGCGATCCTGGAGGGCAGCCGGCACATTCTGAAATGAC
This sequence comes from Geobacteraceae bacterium, assembly GCA_024640545.1. Taxonomy (GTDB): domain Bacteria; phylum Desulfobacterota; class Desulfuromonadia; order Desulfuromonadales; family BM103; genus JAHEDT01. The sequence continues at coordinate 13,561 of JAHEEU010000051.1, read as the reverse complement.
CGTGGAAAAACCGGGGCTTGCACGTAAAATATTGGCGGACAGCCTGGTCCAGCTTGAGTTTGCCAAGGTTGTCGAGCTGGTGGTCGGCAAAACCCAGACCCCCTACGGACGTGCTCTGGCGGCGGGCCTGGTCCCGTTTGACGATCGCCCCCGGATCGGAGAGGCCCTTCGGGAGGCGCAGGAGGCCGGCCGGCTGCTCGGTGAGGATGGTCCCCTGCCGCTCGGCTCCGGCATTGATCTGTTGCCCCACCTGGAGCGACTGCATACCGAGGGGCTCAGCCTGGACCCGGAGGTGCTGCGCGACGTGCAGGCGGCTCTTGAGGCTGCGGCAGCATGCCGACAGCGGCTGCTCAAGACTGAGGACGTCCCCGCGCTGCAGGCCTTTGCCCTCCGGTTGACGGCCTTTCCGGAGCTGGCCGGTGAAATTCGCAGCAGCATCGGCCCGCGGGCGGAAATCCTGGATTCTGCCTCTTTTGAGCTGGCCGACCTGCGCGACGGTCTCAAGGGGGAGCGCTCCAGGATCAGGCGTCAACTCGAAGGGATCCTGCAGGACGACCGTCTACAGGGTGTCTTTCAGGAAAACTTGATCACCGACCGCAACGGGCGTTATGTCCTGCCGGTGCGTGCCGACCACAGCGGCCGCCTGAAAGGTTTTGTCCATGACGTCTCCGCCAGCGGCCAGACCCTTTACGTCGAGCCGGCGATCGCCCTGGAAAGCAACAATCGCGTCCAGACCCTGGTCCACAAGATCGCCCGGGAAGAAGAGCGTATCCTGGCCCGCCTGACCGCTTCCGTGCGTAAAGTCAGGCACAAGCTGTCTGACAACCAGGCGGTCCTGGCCCGACTGGACCTGCGCCAGGCGATTGCCCGGTTGACTGTCGACCTGGACGGCGTGGTCCCCGGACTGGCAGACGAACCGTCCCTCGACCTGCGGGATGCCCGCCATCCCCTCCTGGTCGCTGCGGCAAAGGCCCGTTCGGCAGCCCCGGCGGTGGTGCCGATTGACCTGCGCCTGCCGGCCGAATGCCACAGCCTGATCATCAGCGGCCCGAACACCGGAGGCAAAACCGTGGCGCTCAAAACGGCCGGCCTGCTGGTGCTCATGGTGCGCGCCGGCCTGCCGGTGCCCTGCGCCCCCGGCAGCCGGCTGTTCCCCTTCGCCCCGGTCATGGCGGATATCGGTGACGAGCAGAGCATCGAGCAGAGCCTGTCGACTTTTTCCGGGCATCTCCTGCGCCTGCGCAATATCCTGGCGCGGGCCGACAGCGAAACCCTGGTGCTGATGGATGAGCTGGGCACCGGAACCGACCCGGGCGAGGGCTCGGCCCTGGCCCTGGCTGCGGTTGACTCTCTGCGTAAGGTCGGTGCCAGGATCATGGCGACCACGCACCTGCATGTCGTCAAAGGATATGCGCAGCTCGAGGCAGATGTGGAAAACGCGGCCGTCGAGTTCGATGCCGAATCGCTGCAGCCGACCTACCGGCTGCATTACGGCATTCCCGGTGCCAGTCACGCCTTCACCATCGCCCGGCGGATCGGTCTGCCGGAGGAAGTCCTGACCCTGGCTGCAGATTACCTCGGGCTGGGCGAACGCGAAGGCGTTGCGATTATCGAGCGCCTGCAAACCTTGCGGGCGAAGCTCGACGACGAACTGCACACCGCCCAGCGCCTGCGCGCGGCTGCCGAGGAGGATCGACGGCATTCCCGCCAGGAGCGCGCCGAGGTGGCGGCCCGGCGCCAGGCCCTTCTCGATGAGGCCCGGCAGCGGGGAGTCGGCATGTTGGCGGCCGCTGAAGAGAAGCTGCAGGCGTTGTTCCGCCAGGTGCCCGCAAGCGCCGTGCCATCGCGGGAGCGTGCCGCATTGACCAGCGCCCTCCGGGAGTTGCATGAGGTATTGCCGGAGCCACTGCCGCAAGGACCGCAGCAGGTCCCTGCAGAGGTCGCCGTCAGGGAAATCCTCTACGTGCCGGAGCTGGGGATTGAAGCGGAAGTCACCCGTATCTATGGAGACCGGCTTGAATTGCTGGCCGGCGGCAAGAAATTGCGCCAGGCGCGCTCCGCCCTGCGCCAGTACCAGCCGCGCCGGTTTGCCCCTCAGCACAGGCCGGTCCCGCGGGTTCGCGACCGGGTCGAGCGCAGGGCTTTTCTGCCACGCCTGGTCCTGGTCGGCAAGCGGGTTGAAGATGCCCAGGCGCTGCTCGGGCGGTTTCTCGACGACGCCCTGCTGCACGGTGAGCTGCAGCTGGAGGTTGTCCACGGTGCCGGCCAGGGCGTTCTGCGCACTGCCGTCAGGCAGTTCCTGGCGGAACGCCGTGAAGTGGCCCGCTTCCAGCCGGCTCCGGCCGAACAGGGTGGAGATAACGTAACCTTGGTGGAGTTGCGACACTGATGGGACGCATAGCCGAAGAGAAAATCCAGGAGATCCGTGATCGTGTCGACATCGTCGAGGTGGTCTCCGGCTACCTGCCGCTCAAGCGCTCCGGCGTCAACCACCAGGGCCTCTGCCCCTTTCACCAGGAGAAGTCGCCTTCGTTCAACGTCAATGCGTCTCGCCAGATCTTTCACTGCTTCGGCTGCGGAGTGGGTGGAAACGTCTTCTCCTTTGTCATGCGCATGGAAGGTTTGAGCTTTCCGGACGCGGTACGCCGGCTTGGCGAAAAGGTCGGCGTCGAGGTTGAAGAAGAAGCCGTCTCGCCAGCGGAAATCCGTCGCCGTGAGGTTCGTGAGCGCCTGCTGCGGGTCAACGAAGCGGCCGGAGCTTTTTACCACCAGCTGCTGCTCGAGGATGAGGCCGGGGCCTCCGGGCGGCGCTACCTGCGTCAGCGGGGTTATGCCGGGGAGACCGTGCGTTCCTTTCAGCTCGGTTTTGCGCCGGAGGGTTGGGAGTCCCTGGCAACCCACCTGGCCGGAGAGAACTTCTCCGTCGAGGAGGCACGCATGGCCGGCCTGGTCCGACCAGGCAAGCAGGGCCGCGGCGATTACGACCTGTTTCGCAACCGCCTGCTCTTCCCGATTCAGGACCTGCAGGGGCGCATGGTTGCCTTCGGCGGCCGGGTCCTGGATGACAGCCTGCCCAAGTACATCAACTCTCCGGAAACCGAGGTTTACCACAAGGGCCAGGTCCTCTACGGCCTGTACCAGGCGCGCGACGCTATGCGCCACAGCAACGAAGCGCTGGTCGTCGAAGGGTATTTTGACGTCCTGGCCCTGCACCGCGCCGGTTTCGCCGGAGCCGTTGCGACCTGCGGTACGGCCTTGACCGCCGATCATGCCCGACTGCTCAAGCGCTATGCCGACAAGGTCCTGCTGATTTTCGATGAAGACGCTGCCGGAAAGCAGGCGACCTTCCGCGCCATGGATGCCCTGCTACCGGTCGGCCTGGCGGTCAGTGTGGTTGCCATGCCCGCAGGTGAGGACCCGGATTCCCTGCTCAAAGCCAGGGGCGAAGAGGGCTTCCGCGATTGCCTGGCGGCCGCGCGCCCGGTCCTGGAGGTCTTTATCGAAGACCGGCTGCACAACAACGACCAGAGCGTCGAGGGCCGCGCGCGGGCTGCCGAGCAGGTTCTCGAGCGGATTCGGCTGCTGCCTGGCGATCTCGAGCGCAGTCTTTACCTGAAACGTCTGGCGGCACTGACCGGCCTTGACGTCGAGCTGCTGCAGTCGAAGGTGCGCGGCGGCCATGTCGCGCCGCCGACCGTTCGCCGCGCTGCGCCTCCGCCGTCACCGGTGCGTGCGACCGCCCAGGAAACAGGACAAACCCAGAAATACCTGTTACGCTTGATGCTGGTCGATGATCGGCAGCGCCGCCAGGTGCGTGAAGAGGGGACTGCGAAGCTCTTCCTCGACGAGTTTTTCAGCAGCCTGGCCGATTATCTCCTGAGCTGCGAAGACCAGGAGGGGCGGTTGCCTGCGAATCTGATCGATGCGTCGCTCGATGAATCCCAGCAGTCCTTGCTGGCCAGCCTGGTCCTGCAGGAAGACCAGGGTTGGGCGGACAACCCGGAAAAGATTTTCACTGACTGCCGACGGGCGGTCAGCAATTCCCTGCTGAAACAGCGTCTGAGGGAAATTCGCCACCTCGAGGAAGAGGCGCAGCGTAACAACGATGAGGCGGCCCAGGAGAGGTATTTGCGGGAGCGAACAGAAATTAATCAGAAGCTCAAAAAAAAGCTTTGAAAAATAGTGGCTTGCCCATATAATCCATAGCTTGCCTAAAAAATGCCAGTGCTTGACTTGGACAAGCATCCTCGAGGGGAGTATTGATGGCCAAGAAGACCAGTATCGAAGAAGTCCAGCAGCTGATCGACCTCGGCAAGGAGAAAGGCTATCTCACCTATGACGAGGTGAACGATATCCTGCCTGCCGATATGGTTTCTTCCGAACAGCTTGATGATGTCATGAGCATGTTTGGTGAAATGGATATCGAGGTGGTCGATACCGAGCAGAAGACCGCGACCGCCAAGGAGCAGCAGCGCGATTCTTCTTCCAGCGACGATGGTGACGAAGAAGCCGAGTTTGACACGGATGTCATGGGACGCACCAGTGACCCCGTGCGCATGTACCTGCGCGAAATGGGCCAGGTCTCCCTGTTGACCCGCGAAGGCGAAGTTGAAATCGCCAAACGGATCGAGGAGGGCGAAGCCCTGGTGGCGCGGGTCATTGTCAAGACGCCGATCGCTTTCAAGGAAGTCGTCACCCTGGGCGAACGGCACCAGAAGGGGCAGATCAGTGTCGCCGAGATCACCAAGGACTACGACGAAGAAGAGGGCAGCGAGGCAGAGGAACGACACCGGCAACGGGTGGTCGCCCTGATCGAGGAGCTCAAGATCCGTTACGACCGCTTCATGGTCCTGCGTGATGAAGCGGGCGACGCAACCAAGGCTGCGCGCAAGCCGCTCGAGAAGGAGATGGAAACGCTCAAAGGTGAAATGGGCGACCTGATGATTCAGATCCGTCTCAAGGATTACCAGATCGCCAAAATCGTCGATCGCCTCAAGGAGCTGGCCAAGCAGGTGAAAAAGGCCAAGGAAGAGGTCAAAGCCTGCGAAGAAGCTCTCGACCGTCCCTATGCCGAGATCAGCAAGCTGCTGCGCCGCATGCGCAAGAGTGAAAATGACGCCCGGGCCGTAGCCGATGAACTCGGCCGCCCGATGGACACCCTGCTGATTGTCGAGAAGCGCCTCAAGGGCACCGACCGTAAGTTTGCCAAGGTCGAAGAGGAATCAGGCTTTGCGCCTGAGGAACTGCTCGAATCCCTCAAGGAAGTCAACAAGGGCGAGTGGCGGGCCAAGCAGGCCAAGACCGAGCTGGTCGAGGCCAACCTGCGCCTGGTGGTGTCGATTGCCAAGAAATACACCAACCGCGGCCTGCAGTTTCTCGACCTGATCCAGGAAGGCAATATCGGCCTGATGAAGGCCGTCGACAAGTTCGAGTACCAGCGTGGCTACAAGTTCTCGACCTATGCCACCTGGTGGATCCGTCAGGCGATTACCCGCGCCATCGCTGACCAGGCGCGGACCATCCGTATCCCGGTGCACATGATCGAAACGATCAACAAGCTGATCCGCACCAGTCGGCAGTTGGTCCAGGAGATCGGACGCGAACCGACCCCGGAAGAGATTGCCGAACGCATGGAGCTGCCCCTCGAGAAGGTGCGCCGGGTTTTGAAGATCGCCAAAGAGCCGATCAGCCTGGAAACCCCGATCGGTGAGGAAGAAGATTCCTCCCTGGGCGACTTCATCGAAGATAAGGGCGTGGTCTCGCCGCTCGAGGCGGTGATCAAGGGGAATCTCTCCGACCAGACCGCCAAGGTTCTGGCCACCTTGACGCCGCGCGAAGAGCGGGTGCTGCGCATGCGTTTCGGCATCGGCGAGAAATCCGATCATACCCTTGAAGAGGTCGGCCAGGACTTCGCCGTGACCCGTGAGCGGATTCGGCAGATTGAAGCCAAGGCACTGCGCAAGCTGCGTCATCCGAGCCGGGCCAAGCGGCTGAAGAGTTTCATGGAGACCGGTAGCAACAACTAGCCGTCTGCGAGCCTTGACACGCACCGGTCGACTATGGTCCTGTTCAGGAAAGAAGCCGGGTCGTGGAAAGTGATTGACAGACAAGATTGCGCAACATACACTTTTACCTTGAACTTTTGCGGGCCCATAGCTCAGTTGGAAGAGCCACCGGCTCATAACCGGTCGGTCCCAGGTTCGAACCCTGGTGGGCCCACCACCCGCCTTAAAGCCATGATTGATATGTGCCGGTTAACATAGAGATTCGCAGGTCATTAGAGAGTGCAACCGAGAACCAGGTTGCACTCTTTCTACTTCAGGACGGGGCAAGACAGACGGAGACATGGCAAAACAGCCGCAACGCATACAGGACCTGGTCGGACTGGTTCACAAGCTTTATGCTCCAGAGCTGGCCGAGGACTGGGACAATGTCGGCCTGCAGGTTGGCGACCCGGGTGCTCCGCTGGACCGGGTCCTGGTGGCGCTCGATCCCTGCCTCTCTGCGTTGGAAGCCGCCCGCGATGCCGGGGCCCAGGCCCTGGTTACCCATCACCCGCTGCTGTTCCACCCGCTCAAGCGCTTGACACCCGACGACACCGTCGGCAAGACTCTCTGGACCGCAGTCCGTTCGGGGGTTGCCGTGATTTGTGCCCACACCAACCTGGATTGTGCCGTGGACGGCCTCAACAGCTGGCTCGCTGCCCAGCTTGGTTTGCAGCAGAGTGCGCCACTGCAGCCGTCTTCCGGGGACTATCTGAAGCTGGTTGTATTCGTTCCGGCAGGGCATGAACAAAGCCTTGCCGAGGCACTCTTTTCAGCCGGCGCCGGTGAAATTGGCGCCTATGATCAATGTTCCTTCCGTGCCCCGGGGCGGGGGACCTTTCGTGCCGGGGCGGGGACCAACCCCTATATCGGGGAGATCGGTCGCAGGGAAGAGGTTGAGGAACTGCGCCTTGAAACCATCCTTCCCAGACGCAGGCTGCCGCGTGTTCTGGAGAAGATGCTCAAGGCCCATCCCTACGATGAGGTCGCCTATGACCTTATCCCGTTGCAGAACCAGGTGGCAGGTGCCGGTTTGGGGCGGATCGGCCGGTTGGAGCAGGCGTTGCCCCTGGATGCCTTTGCTGCACGGGTCAAGGAGGCCTTGGACTGCGATCACCTCCGCCTGATCGGGGATGGGGCCAGGACCGTTCACAAGATCGCGCTATGTGGTGGCAGCGGCGCCGGGCTGTTGCAGACCGCCCATCGCCAGGGTGCAGACGTTCTGGTCACGGGAGACGTCAAGTACCATGATGCCCGTCAGGCCGAAGAGCTTGGCATCGCCCTGGTTGACGCCGGCCATTTCGCCACTGAAAAACTGATGATTGACAAGGTTGCAGACGCTTTGCGTGGTGCCGCCCGGCAACGCCACTGGGAGATTCTTTTTGAAACCTATACCGGGGAGCAAGACCCTTTCCGGTTCTATTGAACACCCTCGACCGCATCGACGGTCGACACAAAAGATGAATGACAAAGGGAGGCTTTATCGTGCAGAAGCAGTTGCAGTTGCTGCGAGATTTGCAGGAGTTGGATACGGAAAAGAAGATTGTTGAGCAAGCGCGTCAGGCTGGTCACAAAGAACAGCAGGCTCTCAAGGCAGAGCTTGACCGTCAGCAGCAGATGGCTGACAGCCTGGCAGGTGAAATCGGCAAGTTGGAAGCCGAGAAAGCCGAATTGGTCAATGCCATGACCCTGGAACAGCAGAACATTGAGCGTTCCGAGGGCCGCCTTCCGCAGATCAAGACGCAGAAAGAATATGTCGCAGTCCTAAAGGAAGTCGATACGGCCAAGAAGCTTGCCAAAGAGCTGCAGGCGAAAATTGACTCCCTGAACGGGACCCTGGGCTCTCTGACGGCCGAAAAATCAGAGAAGGACGACGAATTGGCAAAAAGCAGTGAGCAGGCCAACGCTCGCTGTGCCGAGATCGATGCCTCACTGGTGGCGGTCAACGAAAAGCTTGCCGAAATGGAACGCCAGCGTGGCATCCTGTTGGAGGACCTGCCGAAAAGCCTGCGCAAGCGTTATGAACTGCTGATGTCCCGGCGTGCCGGCGTGGCTGTCGTCGAGGCCCGTGGCGGCGCTTGCCTCGGCTGTCATATGCACCTGCCGCCGCAGATGTTCAACAGCCTGTTCACTGTTAATGAAATTCAGTCCTGTCCGCATTGCAACCGGCTGCTTTACGTCACGGCGCCGGACTGATATGTTCATCAACTGACGTGGTTGGAGACAACCAGACGATCGCTGCCCGCTGGAGCCTTGTGCGAAAGCGGGGGGAGGAAAGTCCGGGCTCCGCAGGGCAGGATGGTCCTTAACGGGGACCGGGGGCGACCCCAGGGAAAGTGCCACAGAGAGGAGACCGCCCGTGTGTGCTTCGGCGCAGGCGGGTAAGGGTGAAAGGGTGAGGTAAGAGCTCACCAGTGTCGGCGGTGACGCCGACAGCTCGGTAAACCCCATCCGGAGCAAGGCCAAATAGGGGGGTGCTTGAGGACGGCCCGTCCGAAACCCCCGGGTCAGGCTGCTTGAGGCCGTCGGCAACGGCGGTCCTAGAGGAATGATCGTCACCCTGCGGTGGGTAACCGCTGCAGGGCACAGAACCCGGCTTACGGTTTTCTCCGACCACATCTGACTGCGGCACCGGCTTGATGGCCGGTGCCGTTTTATGTGCAAGATCGATTCGTGATCTGTCTGTTGATCAGCGGGGCAAGGTTCTTCGTTGTGCAAACGACTTCACTGTGCAAAAAAAATCGGGATTTCTCCCGATTGACTGTGTGTCCCCCCTGGTTCCCGGGGTTGAGGTTGTTGGTCTCGTAACTGGCACGCTGGAGGATTTCGCTACCCCTGGCCGTCTTTCTGAGAGAGCCAGGAACGCTCCAGGCCTCCGGTACTGCTGCCTAAGGACAGCAGTTCTCATTGGTATAATCCGTGCCGCCAAATTCCGGAGACAGGCCGAAAAACTCCTGTTGATCGCTGCTCGGTCCCAACGCGCGTAGGGTTTGAACATCCGGCACGCTGGTGATGGCCAAGCCTTGATCCTGCTGAAAGTTGCGGATGGCCGCTTGCGTGTTCTCATCCAGGACGCCACTCATTGTGCCGACTAGATCGTTGCTGAGATCGAAGCCGACATCGTAACCACGCACGGCCAGCAGCACCTGAATTTCTCTGATCTGCTCTGTGGTGAGTTGCTGCAAGCCGAGATCGTAACCACGCACAGCCAGCAGCAACTTCATTTCTCTGATCTGCTCTGTGGTGAGTTGCGGCGCCTGCATTTGATCCTCGGCATCCATCTGAGCTTGAATTTGCTGCCATTGATGGAGCTGCTCACCGGAAATAGCCTGGGCCTGACTGAACATCAGCAGGCCGCCCAATATCACAAGTGGGAGTGTCAGAGTAAAGTACCTCATGGCGGTTCTCCTTTGCTCTAGGGGGTCCCGGGGGGCCCCACAGTCACTCAGAGCGTCGACCCTTCCTTCAGGCAGAAGCACCATTGCAACACCCTTTGCGGGGTGAAGAGTTATTAACTGCTCTTAATATACTTATAGCAGTCAAAAAAGCATTGTCAACAATGAAAACGTCTGTAAATTAAAGACTTAGATGATTTTTTAATAGGATTTGTTGTGATATTCAGGGCTTGCTGGATAAGGCTAAAAGATTTTTGCTTGACCATCTCGCGACGGCTGATTTTTTGCCAAACCGGAGGCCGCTACCATCGTAAAACCGCTGGTCATCAGAGTGCGGGGGACAACAACCGTGATGCCGACGTGTTTCTTGATCGGCTCGAGGTCTGTATCCCGGAGGGGAGAGGCGCTTCCTTCCGTTTGCTGACCGAAGTCGATCTTGCCAGCTTCAAGGAAGGAGATGATGTCCTTCAAGTGAGACAGGCCGATCGTCATCATGGCATTGGGAGCCGCAATCCGTCCCTGCTGATAGGCTGCTGCGGTGACCGTAGGCGCAGCCTGAAGCACGTAAGCCGTTCTAAGTTTTTGCAGGTGAGCCAGTTCGCTGTCGTGCGAAAATGAGAACGCCGCTCCCGCCTGCAGCTGGGAACCTAGCCGGTCGCGCACGTCCCGGTAAAGCTGGCGATTCTCGACCTGTTCCAGACCGATGTCGTATTGTTCGTGCAGCAGCAGCTCGGCGTTGATGAAATGCGTGGTATCTGCAAGGGTGTCCTGAAGGGTCTGATTGTCGAGCGGGCTTTTTGTCGCATCAATAGCACCCGATCGCCCCATTGCTCCAAAAAAACCTTCTGGCAACAACAGCTCAATGCGATTCTGTTTGATCAGCCATTCCCCGATGCGGAAAGTTTCAATCTGGGCCTGCACCGTATCGGTCGCATTGGCCCCGTTGATAGCGCTTCGATGGCCATTGGCGATGATGTATATGCGCGAAGATGCCTCTGGTTGGGTTTGATAGACGATCGTTCCCAGCTGTTCCGGAAAAGAGACCTGCGCAGCGGGAAGCAGTGACGCGTCTGCCGATTCAGCCGCCTGGAGAGAAGATCCACTGAGCAGCCAGAAGCTGCAGAACAAGATCAGCCACATAAAACGCACGCGCAGTAATGTTGGAAAGCCGGGTAAAAACATCTGAATCATTTCGTAAACCTGACTCTCGGGATTTTTCTCGAAGGGTTTGCCGTGGTTCGGGGCGGGAGAGTTGCGACCCGATATTCCGCGCCCTAGAGACTCACGCGACCTGCGATATTGATTGCCGACGATAATGGCTGTGCCGTTTTCCAAAGGATTTACGGCCCAGTTAATTCTTCATATGAATATCACTATCTCTCGATTTTCGGGAGAAAGTCAATTGGAAAATAAAAAATATGTCTATTTTTCAATAGGTTAAAAGGATTTAAGCCCTCTGCGGGGCTTGCGGACGGATCGTCTTGCGAAGGGGCCCCTGCGACAAAAGCTTTGATTCCCCTCGGGGTCGCCAGAGTCCCCTTGCCCACCGCTGAAGGCAAACGCCCTACCAGGATGAGCCATTCATTGTTCCGCTCTGCCGCGCCGATAGATGGCATGGTAGACCAGGCCGACCAGCACGCTGCCGCCTACCCCCTTTACGCGATCGCTTTCGGCGAAAAGGCATCGAACCGGAAAATCCCTGACATGGCGCGCACTCCTTTGGAAAAAATGAGCATTCTCCTGATATTTAACAGCTTTTGGCGGCTCATCAAGTGGCCGCCCCGGGAAGGTCCCTCGGCGGCTTGCACATTCCTGCAAGGTGCAAACCAGGACTGAAATTTTGCCCAGGGTCGCGCTTGCCGATGGCTTGGGGCTCTTATGTCCCATGGCGGCCGGGCAGGGCTGAGGACCGGACGGCAAGCACCACGCTACCCACCAAACTGATGGTTTGCGAGGTATTGAAAGGGTTTGAACGATTCGTCCTGCCGGGTTTTGGTTTGACTTGTCCGGTGGCATGCGGTAGAAGGCAGAAGCGAAGATCGTCGGGCGAGCGACCGCAGAACAGGGAAGATCGCCTGCCCGGTTATGTCAAACCATGAACAGTGAAATCCTGCACTTTATCCTGCGCCTGGGTTCCGAGCCTCATCACCCTCATGACTGAACAGACCCCTGCACCTGTTGACTGGCACGTGCTGCTAAGCGCGTTGCACAGTGAACTGTCCACTCTCGAGGATGGTGCACGGCTCTGGCTCTTGCGCCAGATAGCGGAGATCGGAACGCTCCAGGCGGAACTGGATGCTTTGTTCCGTTCGGCCGGAGGCCCGGCGACCTGCGCTGCCTGCGTTGACACCTGCTGCGGCTGCGGCCGACATCACCTCACCCTGACCAACCTGCTGGCCTACCTGCTGTCCGGCGAAGTCCCACCTGCGCCCGATTTCAGCTGCACCTGCCCGTTTCTCTCGGAAAAGGGCTGCCGCCTGCCGGTCACCCGGCGGCCCTACAACTGCATCACTTTCTTCTGTGAAACCCTCGAGGAGCGACTCGACCACGGCGAGCGCGAGCAGTTGCGCCGCCTCGACCACCAGCTGCGCCAAGCGTACCAGCGTGTTGCAGAGCGCTATCCGGTCGCGAGCCTGCGCGGCCTCTGGATTGCCCTGGAGCGTGCCTGCGGAGGGCATTTACTGTCCACACCGGATCATGACGTGTTAAAATAACCCTCTGCCACCACTTAAAAGGGTTTTGTTATGGACATCAGCTTCAAAAAGACCAACGGCCCCCTCGACGAGTTGATCGATGAGCTCCTGGCGATGGCCGAGGTGCACCACCCGGACATCATCCGGGAAATGGTGCTCAGCGCCCTGAAGACCGGCCAGGAAAACGATTATCTTGCCGATCTGAAGATGTTGCGCGCAACCATGAAGGAGATGCGTTACACCAGTAAAATATTCGGCCCCTATCGCGATCGCAAGAAGGTGACGATCTTCGGCTCGGCGCGCACCAAACCGACCGAGGCGATTTACCAGAAGTGCATCACCTTCTCCCGCCAGCTGGTGCGGCTCGGCTACATGGTGATCACCGGCGGCGGCCCCGGCATCATGCAGGCCGGCAACGAGGGCGCCGGCGCCGAGAACTCCTTTGCTGTGAATATCCGCCTCCCCTTTGAGCAGGAGACCAACCCGGTCATGGAGAACAGCGGCCACTCCATTACCTATCGGTACTTTTTCACCCGCAAGGTGGCTTTTCTCAAGGAAGCTGACGCTGTCGCCCTGTTCCCCGGCGGCTTCGGTACCATGGACGAGGCGATGGAAACCCTGACCCTGGTGCAGACCGGCAAGAACCCACCGATACCGCTGGTTTTGATCGACGACGATGATGGCAGCTACTGGGAGCCCTGGCTCGACTACATGAAGAACGTTATGCTCAAGCGCGGTCTGATCTCCGGCGAGGACTTCAGCCTCTTCACGATAACCCGCGATCCCTTCGAGGCAGCCCAGATCATCCATGACTTCTACCGGGTCTATCACTCGAGCCGCTGGGTCGGGCCAACCCTGGTTATTCGCCTCAACAAGCCGTTGCATCCCGAGGACCTGGAGACCCTGGAAGCGGAATTCAGCGAAATCCTCCAGCCGGGCAGTCACCTTGCGCTGACCAGTGCCCTGCCGGAAGAGCAGGACCAGCCGGACCTGCTCGACCTGCCGCGCCTGGTGTTTCGTTTCAACAAGCGCAACTACGGGTTGCTCAAGGCCTTCGTGCGGCGCCTGAATTCATTTTGACCCGCCTGAGGGCGGAGCAGGGAATTCCGCGCATGGCGGGCCCTGACCCTTCTTCAGCATTTCGCGAGTCTGTTATGTCGCGTGTCTCCTGCAAACTCCTGTGTGTCCTGCTGCTCTGCGCGGTGCTGTGCGCCTGCCTCACTTCTCGCGCCCAGGCCGAAGACGAGCTTTTCCGCAACCTCGAATCCGAAGTCGTGCTGGTCGGCGGCGACCGCTTTTATCCCCCCTACGAGTTTCTCGATAAAGACGGCAACCCTGCCGGATTCAACGTCGACCTGACGCGGGCCATCGCCCGTGTCATGGGTATGGAGGTCGAGATAGTCCTCGGGGCCTGGGGAGACATGCGCAA
>JAHEEU010000205.1 GCA_024640545.1 Geobacteraceae bacterium | reverse complement strand
CCATGTTGCGGATTTCGTTGATATTCTTGATGACCTTGTCGGTATTCTCCATGTCCTCGGTGAGCAGCGCGGCCATGAACTCCACCGGGTAGTGAGCCTTGAGATACGCGGTCTGGTAGGCAACGTAGGCGTAGGCCGCCGAATGGGACTTGTTGAAGCCGTACTCGGCGAACTTTTCCATCTGGTCGAACACCGCTTCGGCCTTCTTGGTTTCCAGCCGGTTCTCTTTGGCACCGTCAAGGAAGATCTTCTTCTGCTTGGCCATCTCCTCGGGCTTCTTCTTGCCCATGGCCCGGCGCAGCAGGTCGGCGCCGCCAAGGGTATAGTTGCCGAGCACCTGGGCAATCTGCATGACCTGCTCCTGGTAGACGATGACTCCGTAAGTGTCTTTGAGGATCGGCTCGAGCTTCGGGAAGTCATAGGCGAACTGCTCAACCCCGTGCTTGCGCTTGATGAACGAATCGACCATCCCGGAACCGAGCGGACCCGGCCGGTAGAGTGCCACCATGGCGATCAGGTCCTCGAAACAGGAGGGCTTGAGCTTGATCAGGTATTCCTTCATCCCCGAGGATTCCAGCTGGAACACCCCGGTGGTTTCGCCGCGGCTGAGCAGTTGGTAGGTTTTTTGGTCATCGTTGGGGATCAGGTTCAAGTCAAAATCGGGAGACTTGCCGGCGCGGATCAGGCGGACCGCGTTGCTGATAACCGTCAGGGTCTTGAGGCCGAGGAAGTCGAACTTGACCAGGCCGATCTTCTCGACGAAGCCCATGTCGAACTGGGTGACCTGGCCATGGGACTTGGGGTCGACGTAGAGCGGCAGGTAATTGGTCAGGGGCTCCGGCGTGACCACGACGCCGGCCGCATGGGTCGATGCATGCCGGGTGAGGCCTTCCAGCGACAGGGCTACGTCGAACAGCTTCTTGACCCTGGCGTCCTTTTCAATCATTTCGCGCAGGCGCGGCTCCTGCTTCTGGGCATCCCTGAGGGTGACTTTCTTGCCGGTCGGATTGGGGATCAGCTTGGCAATCGTGTCGACCTCTCCGTAAGGCATCCCCATGCCGCGGCCCACATCACGGATGACTGCGCGAGCCAGCATGGAGCCGAAGGTGATGATCTGGGCGACATTTTCCCTGCCGTACTTGTCCCGCACGTAGTTGATGACATCCTCGCGCCCGTTGATGCAGAAATCGACGTCGATATCAGGCATCGAGATACGTTCCGGGTTGAGGAAGCGCTCAAAGAGCAGGTGGTAGGGAATGGGGTCGATGTCGGTGATTCTGAGAGCATAGGCGACCAGGCTGCCGGCGGCGCTGCCGCGGCCGGGGCCGACCGGGATGTCGTGGTCCTTGGCCCAGTTGATGAAATCGGCGACGATCAGGAAATAGTCGGGGAAGCCCATCTGGTTGATGATCTGCAGCTCTTCAGCGAGGCGCGCCTTATAGGCGTCGACATCCTCGTCGGAGAATCCGGGACGAATCTTGCGAATTTCCGTGAAGCGCTGCTCCAGACCGGCGAAAGACTGATCTTCGAGGGCCTGGGCCGGCGTCTGCCCTTCCCCAAGCGCCAGGGCCGGGAAGTGATAGTTCTTGCCGCTGACATCCAGTTCGAGGTTGCAGCGCTCGGCGATCTCCACCGTGTTGCGGATAGCCTCGGGCACACCCTTGAAGAGTTCCGCCATCTCGTCGGGAGTCTTGACATAGAATTCTTCATTGGCAAAACGCATCCGGTTCGGGTCGTCCAGCGTCTTGCCGGTCTGAATGCAGAGCAGGACCTCGTGGGCGAAAGCGTCATCACGGGTCAGGTAGTGGCAGTCGTTGGTCGCGACCAGCGGCAGACCGAGCTCCTTGCCGAGTTCGATCAGACCTTTATTGGCGATTTCCTGTTCCGGCAGGTAATTTTCCTGCAGCTCGAGGTAGAGGCGGTTGCGATCGAAGACCCTGGACATCTCCTCAGCGCGCAATCGTGCCTGGTCCATGCGCCCCCGGGTGATCAGGCTGGGGATCTCACCACCCAGACAGGCGGTCAGCGCGATCAGTCCTTCATTGTTGTCACTGAGCAGGTCCCAGTCGATACGCGGACGATAGTAGAAACCGTCCTGGTACGCCGTCGACACCAGGCGGCAGAGGTTGCGATAGCCCGTGCGGTTCTTGCAGAGCAAGACCAGGTGTCCGGAAGCGTCACCGGAGGATGACGCTCCGCTCTTGTCGTGACGCGACCCGGGAGCGACATAGACTTCACAGCCGATGATCGGCTTGACGCCGGCGGCGTGCGCCTTGCTGTAAAACTCCAGCGCGCCGAACATGTTGCCGTGGTCGGTTACCGCCATCGCCGGCATGCGGTATTCTTTGGCCCGCTCGACAAGGTCGCTGACCCGGATGGCTCCGTCGAGCAGACTGTACTGGGTATGAACATGTAAGTGGACAAAGTTGGCGTGCTGCATCGGGGGAAACCTAGTAGCTTGAATTTAGAAACAGGAGACAGAATACAGAATGCTGAAAACGGACTGTGGAAATGCTTCGGAATCCGCGGGGGATTAACGAAAAGCGACGCTCAGAATACAGAATTCGAGGAAACGATGAAATAACAAAATACCGTGGAGACGAATTAGTCGTTCTGTCTCCCGTCTCCTGTCTCCCGTCTCCCGTCTCCCGTCTCCTGTCTCCTGTCTCCTGTATTCTGTATTCTGTATTCTATATTCCGCTTTTCTTAAAGCACCTCAACACCGAACTGGCTCAACATGTCGACCAGGAGGATCAGAGGCAGTCCGATCAGGCTGGTGTAATCATTGCCTGACATCTTCTCCATCAGGGCGATCCCCAACCCCTCGATCTTGAAGGAGCCGGCGCAATCGACCGGGTTTTCCTTGGCAACGTAATGCTTGACCTGCTGCTCGGTCAGGGTGCGCATGGACACCGTGAAAGTCTCGAATTCAGCCAGGCTTTCGCCGCTGGCGCTGTCGTAGACCGCAAGCCCGGTGTAGAAGGTGTGCTTGCGCCCCTGCATCTCCATCAGCTGTTCAATCGCCTTCTCGGCATTCCCAGGCTTGCCGAGAACCCGGTGGCGCGCATCGACGAACACCTGGTCGGAACCGATGATCAGTGCATCTGGATATTTCACGGCAATGCTTTTCGCTTTCTGCAGCGCCTGGTGCTTGACCAGCAGCTCGGCAGAAACGCTCGGGTCCATCTGCTCCTTGTAAATTGGTGCGGCAACATGAAAGCTCAGTTCAAGTTGACGCATGAGTTGCAGTCGATAGGGGCTGGTCGAAGCGAGGACGAGGGTGCGCATGGATACCTTCCGCTATGAGGAAATGTTTGCACCTTTTTACCCCAACCGGGGGCCGCAATGCAATCGTCAGGCACCGCAGCCCCATCTCGGCGGACGTTCGCAGGTCATGGCCCCGGCATAGGCCGGGCTGTTGCCGTGCGGTCGTCCACTTCGTTTGTGAAATAACGGCATTTCGCGTACCGTTTCGAGCAGGGCCCGTTCCAGGACATCGACTCCGCAGCGGGATATGAATTCTGCAAAACCCGATCCGCCGAGCCAGGCGTCGGCAAAGGTCACCGAGTCACTGCGACCGATCTCGACGAGAACTTCCCCTTCATAGCAGCCGTCACCGATGGTACCGGAAATGCTCAGGCCGCGCCCCCGGCGCTCCGCGAAATGAACATCGAAATAGATGGCGCTGCCGTTGTTTTCTGTCGTGCCGATGTAGACCATAATCGCCTCCCTGATGGATTTGATTTTACTCTATCAGCCATCAAGACAGAATATGTCACAGGCAGGACGATCGCGCAGCGTCTGTTCTTTCTGAGGACGTTCAGTGACCTCAAGCATGCTCGTGGCGACACCGGGAGGCCTGCGCTCGTCACTCGTCAAGGTGACGGTCGAGAGTTCGTCAATTGAGCCATGCCGTGGCAAGGCCGGGGCCGCTTGCAGGTCGGTTCCGGAGTTCGTGTTACCGAAGGACTTACTCTTTGCGCAAGCCGTCCCTCAGGCCCTGGTAGAAGAGCGCCCTGAGGCTCTCGGGCGCCAAGACCTGCACATGAGGAAGGTAGGAGTAGAGCCACGCCAGGATCTCTTTTGCACCACTGGCCTGGAAGGTTAAAGTCAAGCTGCCGTCCTGCCCTTCAATCAGCTCCTGGCTGGGATGCCAGACCCGCTCGCGAATCAGGTGGCCGATTTCCGCGCCAAAGCGAATCCTGACCGGCAACGGGTCTTCATCGATCAGGCCAAAGGCGGATCCGGTGAGATCGGCGGCGGCAAAGTCATCCGGGACTTCGAAACGTTCGTCGAGCACGGTTGCCTGCTCGATACGGTCAACGAGGAAGAGGCGCAGGGCCCTGCGATTGTGAGCGTAACCTCCCAGATAGAGAGCGCCTTCGTAAAAGAGCAGTGTGTAGGGGTCGAATCGGTAAAGCTCTGTGGCGCGCCGGGCCGGCGTGTAAGCAAGGTCAAGACGATACTGGTAGAGCAGCGCCCGGCGCAGTTGCCTGAGCAGGTCCTTCTTCACCGCATAGTCGCGCTGGCCCTGGAATTTGGGGGAGGCGGTTTCGGCAATCCTTTCCAGGTGGGCGACGCTGCGTGGCGGCAGGCTCGAATGAATGCGGCCGAAAATGGCATCAAGATCGTC
>JAHEEU010000204.1 GCA_024640545.1 Geobacteraceae bacterium | reverse complement strand
GCGAGCACATAGCCGCCCTGGCGGAGGCCTGCTGCAGCGGCGACTTCGTTGCGGTCGAGAGTCGGCAGCCCCTGCCGGGTCAGGATCAGAGCCGTGGGCCCCTTGCGGTTGGCAACCGCGGCCTTCCAGGCTTCCACGGTTTCGTTGGCGTCCCCGGGACGGATCACGGTGAGGTTGGGCACGGCTCTCAGGTTGGGCAGCTGCTCGACCGGCTGATGGGTCGGGCCGTCTTCACCCAGGCCGATGGAGTCGTGGGTCAGCACGTAAATGGTGCGCAACCCCATCATGGCGGCCAGGCGCATCGGCGGCCGCATGTAATCGGCAAAGATCATGAAGGTGCCGCCGAAGGGGATCAGCCCGGGCGTGTGCGCCAGGCCGTTGAGGACCGCGGCCATGCCGTGCTCACGGACGCCGAAATGGATATTGCGGCCGACGGTGCACGGCGTGAAGGATTCCTCGCCATTGAGGCTGGTGTTGTTGGACGGCCCGAGGTCCGCGGAGCCGCCGAGCAGGAAGGGGAGCTTGGCGGCCAGGGCATTGAGCGTCTTGCCGCTGGCCTGGCGGGTGGCCAGTTTTTCACCGGCAGCGAAGCTCGGCAGGTCGTCCCAGCCGGCCGGGAGCTCACCCACAGCGGCTTTCTGCCATGCCGCCAATGCCGGTTTTTGCTGAAATTCCTGGGTATAAGCCCGTTGCCAGTCGGCCTCGAGTCTGGCGCCGCGGCTGATTGCCCCACCCATGTGGGCGGCGACATCTGCGGGCACGGCAAAAGTTGCTTCGGGGTCGCGGCCGAAAAACTGCTTGGTCAGCTTGAGCTCCTCGGCGCCGAGGGGGGCGCCGTGCGCGTCATGCGTGTCCTGCTTGTTCGGAGCGCCGAAGCCGATATGCGAGCGGGCAATGATCAGCGACGGCCGGGGTGAATGCTTGGCCTTGGCAATCGCCTTGTCGAGGTCCTGGACGTTTTCACCTTCGACATGCTGAACCTGCCAGCCGTAGCTGAGGTAGCGGGTGGCGACCTCCTCGGTGAAGGCCAGGTCGGTGTCCCCTTCGATGGTGATCTTGTTGTCGAGGTAGAGATAAACCAGGTTGCCGAGCCGAAGGTGCCCGGCCAGGGAGGCCGCTTCGGCCGAGACCCCTTCCATGAGGTCACCGTCGGAGCAGAGGCCGTAGATCGTGTAGTCGAAGAGCTTCTCGCTGACGCGCTGCCGCAGGAAGCGGGCGCCCATGGCCATGCCGATGCCGACCGAGATCCCCTGGCCGAGCGGACCGGTGGTCGTTTCGATGCCGGGAGCGTGGCCGAATTCCGGGTGACCGGCGGTTGGGCTGCCGACCTGGCGGAAATTCTTCAGGTCGTCCAGGGACAGACCGTAGCCGGAAAGGTGCAGCATGCTGTAGAGGAGCGCCGAGGCATGGCCGCAGGAGAGAATGAACCGGTCCCGTCCTGCCCAGGTCGGATTTTTCGGATTGTGGCGCATGTGCCGGGTATAGAGCAGGTAGGCAATCGGGGCCGCTTCCATGGGCGTGCCGGGGTGCCCCGACTGGGCCTGTTCGACCATGTCGGCGGAAAGCAGGCGGATGGTGTCTATGGCCTTCTGAGCCTGGTGCAGGTCAAGCGTCTGAGTCATTGAAAAGCTCCTCCAAATCTACATTCTGCGCGTCGAGACGTCACTATACTGACCCCTTGCCGGCAAGACAAGCGCAAATTCTGCGATACAATACTTGAGATGCCTCTCAGCCAGAAGCCCATTCTCGTCAGGTAACCATCCGCCATGAAGTTACGTCCCAGCGTGAAACAACCCCGTTGAACCGAGGAGGTCAGTATGCATTACTTCGCTTATGGTGCGAACATGGATGTAGAGACTCTCAAAGAGCGCAAGGTTGATTTCAGACCAGTGACCATCGGCAAGGTCCGCGATGCGCGCCTGGTGTTCCATGTGCCGGGAAGTGACGATACCGGCAAGGCTGACCTGATGGACGACCGGCGCAGTCATGTGCACGGCGTGGTCTACGATGTACCGGAGTCGAGCCTGGCCGGGCTAGATGTTTACGAGGACGTGGAGCGGGGGCGGTATCGACGCCAGCAGATCACGGTCCAGACCGAACTGGGCGAGTTGTCCTGTGCGATTTATCGCGGAGCCAAATTCCGCTCCGGCCTCAAGCCGAGCGAAGATTACCTGGCGCGCATGATCCGGGGAGCCCTTCATCATGGCTTGCCGCAGCATTACCTGACCTTCCTGCAGTCGCATGGCACCATGGCCGGAGCCCGTTGAGCGGTTGAGCCAGACAGTGCCCCCGTCATAGCGAGGGCCCCGACACACCAAGGCCGGCCCGGGTATCCCGGGCCGGCCTTGGCAGGCGTGGAGGAAAGGAGACTTTTCGATGGTTCACCGGCCACGGCGAACCACCGATGGTTTACAGACGGGACTTTGACGGTGGGCAAAACCAGGGGGCTTCCCTTAAAAAACGGGGACTCAGTCCGCTGACCCCAATTGTGCTTCTGCACATTTGCCGGTGACTTGAGCCGAGGTGAAATCGAAAAACCCGCTATGCTCAATCAATGCTTTGAGCTTGTCCTGGCGGCTCCCCTGCCATTTCTGCAGGAGCTGCTCGGCGAGGGTGACGCCGTCGGCCACCTGGCGGTCGAGGCCGTCCAGGAAGCAGCTTTCGCTGCGCTCCTGCCCCTGTCTGGCCTGCTGACGGTCCAGTCCGTTGCGGGCCAGCTCCAGGCAGGTTCGCGCCAGATCCTGCAAGGTGCCCCCTTTCCAGGGGGCTTTCAGCCCCAGTCGCCATGCCTGGCGGCAGGCTAGGGCGGTTTCTTCGCGGGAATCCGGTCGGCAGTACTCCCAGGCGGACTGGAATGCTGCTTCATCATACATCAACCCCTTGAGCAGGGCGGCCACGGTCAGGACCAGGTGCGGCGGCAGGCTGTCGGCGCAGCGCACCTCGATATGCGGACGCAGGCGCACTTCGGGGAAGAGGGTGGACAGGTGCATGTCCCAGTCGGTCATGGTGGCCTGATGCCCGGCATAGCCCGCATCCAGAAAAGCACGGAACGGGAAGCGCTGCTGGGTCAGATCGAGATATTGACCGTTCCGGACGATGAAGTACATCGGTACGTCCAGCGCGTACTCGACGTAGTCTGCAAACCCGGCGTCATGCTTGTCAAGGAAAGGCAAAAGGCCGGTGCGGTCGGGGTCGGTGCGCGACCAGATTTCCCCACGGGTGCTCAGAAAACCGCTCGGTTGACCATCGAGGAGCGGTGAATTGGCGAAAAGCCCGTACAACAGAGGTGCCAGGGCCTGGCTGAGGTGCATTTTCCTCATGCAGTCGGATTCGTCGCTGAAGTCAAAATTAACCTGCAGCCCGGCGCTCTGCTTCATCATGCGCTGCCCCATATCGCCGGTCTTGAGCATGTACGGGCCCATGATGCCGTAGCGCGCCTTGGGGGTCCATTCAATCTCCTCCAGGCGGCTGAAGGGCTGGGTCCCCAGGCCGACCATGACCAGGTCGAGCTTGGCGCAGGCGTCAATCGCATGCACGATATGCCGGGAGAAATCGCTGCAGTTGCAGAACAGGTCGGCGCAGAGCTGCCCAGAGAGTTCCAGTTGCCCACCCGGTTCGAGGGTGACCGAAGAGTGCTGGCCTTTCAGGCCGATGAGCCTCGATCCCTCGCAAAGCTCCTGCCAGTCGCCGGTTTTTGCCAACGCAGCCAGCAGCGCTTCGATCCTCGAAAATCGGGCGGCTTCGCCGGTCCTGGCGTCGAGGACCAGCTTTTCCATTTCGGCACCGATCCCCCAGTCTGCTTCGGGACGGGCTCCGGCGGCGAGAAAGCCGACTAGCTGGTCACGGGAGGTGATCGGGGTGTTTGGGTAGAGTTTATGCGGGGTCAACATGCCGGTTGCGAAAGCTCCTGTGCGGGAGAGGGTTGTGCGGAGCTCCGATGGCGTTCCGTTGTCGCCAAGGCAGCAAAAGCAGAATTCAGTGAATCATTCATGCAGTATAACAAAAAGGCCGGCAAACAATGCCGGCCTTTTTCAGTCGGTGCCATTATTCGCTGTGCGACTCAAGGTATTTCTGAATGTTGTCAGAGATGTTCTCGAAGATGCGCGTGAAGGTCACTTCGTCGCGCTCCAGCAGGGTGATGCGAAAACCCTGTTCGGGGGTGAAGAAGGATGACAGGGGCACGACGCAGATCCCCGTTGAGGCCAGCAGGTAATAGACAAAGCGCTTGTCCGGCGAGACCCCCGGCTGGTTCACCAGATTTTCGACCAGCTCGCGCACTTCCGGGATGTCGATCGGCAGGGTCTGCTTGTCGTTGAGCGCTCCTTCCTTGAAGGCGACGCTCATGTAGAAGGCGCCGTTGGTCCGGTTGACCTTGATCTCCGGAACCTTCCTCAGGATATCGTAGGCTATGTTGGAATACTTCTCGTAGCGGGTGATGCGCTCCTCGAGCCAGGCGGGATACTCGGGGTGGCTGAGAATCGGCGGAATCGCTTTCTGCGGCAGGGTCGTCGAGCAGACCTCGACCATTTTCGAATCAACGATGCTCTGAATGTAGCGCTTGAACATCGGATCCCGGTTGCCGTTGTAGACTTCGATCCAGCCGCAGCGGGAGCCGGGCCAGGGCAGCTCCTTGC
>JAHEEU010000050.1 GCA_024640545.1 Geobacteraceae bacterium | reverse complement strand
AATACGGACGTCACCGGGGCCCGGTTCGGGGATCGGGCATTGCACCATGCGCAAGGGCTCGCGGTCCACGTGCATGTCGACCAACCTGTCCAGCTGCAGTGCCTTCATCATCCCAGTCACGACATCTCCTGTGGATTCGTCCCGGTTGTGCTCTGCACTTGCAAGATCTTAACAGGCATGTTGAATTCAACAATCTCAAGGCAACTTCTGTTGAATCGGTACCCTGGTTGGCCGACAGCTAATAATCGGAGCATCATTGCCGCTCTGAAAATGGATGCCTTGGCATTGCTGGCAGGTTCTATTTGTCCGCCCGCTCAGCGGTTCTTTCCACCCAGTTTCCGGCTTTCTGCAAGTCCTGCCCGAAGCCTTTGAAGGTTTCGCACCCGGAGCAGAGCAGACACACCAGAAGCATCATCAGAATATAGCCCCGCATAAAAAGGTTGCCTCTTTATATAGCTGTACACTCGAGGAGTGTGTGTCCCAGGCCAAAACCATCCGTATCCCTGCGAATCTCAAACCCGGAACTCTCGATACAGCTGATCATGTCTTTGGATCGATAAAAGCGGCTGTTGCCATTTGCCAGAGTGGTAAAATACAGGGAAATCGCATTCAGGCTGAAAGCTGCCCCCTCGAACTTCTGCCTGTCCCAGAACAGCTCCAAAATCAGGATACGGGCGTCAGGTTTCATGGATCTGCGAATCGAACTGAGGATAGCAATAATTTCTGCTTCGGAAAAGCAATCCAGAAATTGGCTCATCCAGTATATATCTGCACCCGATGGAAAATCGTTTATATCTAGTACGTTTATTGGATGAAAAGAGACTCTTTCGTCAAATCCACAATCTTTGCTGTTGTTCCTGGCGAGCTCGACCTGTTCAGGGATATCGAGAATCCTCACCCGGACCTCGGGATCATAATCAATAAAACATTTTGCCCCTCTACCGGTATTGCCGCCAATATCGAAGATTAGTGAAGGGGAAGATTGGAAAATATACGGCAAGGCATCATCAAAGGCGCGGTCTGAGTAGTAATGGTCCAGTGCGAACCATGAGGAACAGGCAGGCTCCGGCAGAACCGACAGAGCCGGGTAGATCGTTGCCCATTCCCCGAAGAATTTCAGCCCCTCGGGCCTGCCGCTGCGGATGGACTCAACCAGACTCGCCATCGGCTGATAGCAGACATGCTGGACGAAGTTCATATTTATGCGGGTCATCTTGTCGTTCTGGATAAAGTGGCCTGTCTTGCCGATGTGATACCTGGTGCCATCCCGCCAGACAATTTTACCAGACAACCCCATATCGAGTAATACGCTGATTCCATATGAGCTGATAGCGAGGTTGTCCGATAACTCCTGTACGGTCAGCCCCCCGCTGCCCGCTCTGTCCAGTTCCTTCAGAATGCCCAACTCGCGCAAGGCCCATGCGGCTTGAAATAAAATGGGTGCAAAGGCAATCCTCTGAGCCTCGGTGACAGCTTCCAGCGCAGAAAGAGGATCTTTATTGTAGATGTTTTCCGTTGAGTCGTTCCCCTGTTTTTTCATTTATTTCGATCGGGCGTCTATGAGGTTGATCCTAATCCGTTGATCAAGTGCTGCGACCCACATGTTGTAATTCTTATGGATATTACCGTTCTCATATAGAAGATTTATGCTGTTTTTATAGTTAATTGAATACGTCTTTTCGCTGTAACTAATAATGATATCAGCTTTATGGACCCGAATGTTAATGCTGGCCTCGATCACCCCCGGCTTAACGACCGTCATTGCCCAGCCAGTTTCAACCCCGGCCTTCAAGATCGCTGTTTCTACAACACTCAAAGCGAGATTATAATCGATCGCCTGGTCCTCAATATTGTGCACCGGCGCCGTTCTCGTGCAACCAATAAGGGCGAGTAGTACGAGAAAGCAACTGACCGCTATGAAGGTGTTTTTCATCTGAGTCTCCTTGTGCTATTTTTAAAGCATAAAATGACGTATTAGTGAATTCTACCCGATGAATTGTTGCGGCTCAATCCGATTATGGATGAGCGTATTTTTTGATGAGTCATCATGCATCTTGAAATTAAAATTTCAGACTGGCAGGCCATAGCACCGGGGCTTTCATCAAACGAGGATTGGGCTTTGTGGGCACGCTCCGGGCAAAGAGATGCTGCACCGCCAAGCTGTGATCTTGTGCCGCTCAACCTACGCAGAAGAATGAGCTTGCCCAGTAAATACGCGGTGCATATCGCCTTGTCGCTGGCGTCCAGACACCAGGTGGATTATGCAATATTTGCCAGCCGGCACGGTGAATTACAGAGAACCTACCATCTCCTCAACGAGATATTGTCTGGCGAGGAAGCCTCGCCAATCGCTTTTTCCCAGTCGGTGCACAACACGGCCTCAGGCTTGTTCACCATTGCTGCACAGAGCAATCTGCCCGTCACGTCTCTTGCTGCATGTGAAGACAGCTTTGGCCAGGGGCTCCTGGAAGCTTATGCACGCATAAAAACGGCGGCCGGCAAAAGACTCCTGTTTGTCTGTTTCGATGAAATAGTTCCCGATGTTTATTCTGCATTCGTTGATGAGGAAGTATTCTCATACGCCGTGGGTTTGCTCCTCGAGCTGGGAGATGATTGGACGATCGATACACAGGAGAAAGCGTCCCCGGACATTGGACCAAAGCTGCCTCAGGCCCTTGAATTCCTTAAGCACTTTATCAACAGGGACCGGGAATTCATCGTTTGTGGCCGTCGCTATGATTGGTCCTGGGTATGTATGAAATAAGCCGGATATGGCGCTTCTTAGCCGCCGCACTCTGTTTCTTTGCCTTTGGAGCGGGAGGGCTCCTTCTGACCTTGGTCCTGTTCCCTGCGGTAAATCTCTTTGTCGCTGACGAAAAAAAACGTCAACATGTCGCCCAGCTGATGATCCGGTGGTCTTTCCGGGTCTTCGTTACCATGATGACAGCTTCGAGAGCGATGGATCTGAAAGTCGAAGGAGCTGAGATTCTTGAAGGAGATGCGGGATGCCTTGTCATCGCCAACCATCCGACTCTGATCGATTACGTCCTGATTGCCTCGTTGCTGCCCAAATGTGTGTGTATCGTCAAGCATGCGATGTGGCATAACCCCTTTGCCAGGGGCGCGATTTCCGCTGCAGGATACATTGACAATTCGGATACCTTGGACATGTTGGAAAAGTGTGCAGGGGTTTTGCAGAGTGGTAATGTTTTGTTAATTTTCCCGGAAGGGACCAGGACAACCCCTGGGAAAAATATCCTCTTGAAACGCGGCGCTGCACAGGTTGCCGTGCGGACTCGTTCCGACCTGAGAATCATTCAGATAAGCTGCACGCCACCCTACCTGAACAAGCAGGAAAAATGGTACCAGGTCCCTCGACAAAAACCTTTTTTCTTGGTTAGGGTGATGGAAAAAGTTAAAATTGACAAGTTCATTGAGGATGCCACTTCCGAGGCTGCTGCGGCCAGGATGTTGACAGAATATTTAGCCAAAGCCATGGTTCCGGAAACGGTTTAAGAGGAGAGTGAATGGCTGATCTGGAGATGGAAATAAAGCAGCTCATCGTTGAAGCCTTGAGCCTTGAAGACATCATGCCCGAGGAGATCGAAACGGAGGCCCCTCTGTTCGGCGACGGGTTGGGCCTGGACTCCATAGATGCTCTTGAACTGGGGATGGCGCTCAGGAAAAAGTTTAATATCAATATCGATTCAGATGACAAAGCAACCCGAGAGTCTTTTCAAACTGTGTCCCGTTTAGCCGATTTGATAAGATCACAAAGGTATAACTGAACATGACAGTCAACTCCGAGAATGAAATTTTCCTGCAGGTACGCGCCGCGATGGTGGACCTTTTCGAACTTGACGAAACCAAGGTTACCCTTGATGCGCATCTGTTCGACGACCTGAGCCTCGACAGCATCGATGCAGTCGATTTGATTGTAAGATTGAAAAACGAAACCGGGATGAAGGTCAGACCGGACGAATTCAAGTCAGTCCGGACCGTTGCTGATGTTGTCAAAACCGTCAAAAGTCTGTTGCCGGAGGATAATGCCTAAATATCTTGTTTTTGTTTCAAGCTTAATCATTATCATTTATCCGTTCGCAGTGTATTGGGGGGTTAGTTCACTCGGTATTGGTAGCTCGGCTTTAATAATCGCAGGCCTTTTCCTGATCAGATTTTTCTTCCCGCCAGTTTTTAATAACATTTCAAGAAATATAAACATTATCCGTATATTGACCATGGCAGGTTTCGCTCTGGCCATACTTTCATGGGTGAAGCATGATGCCCAGTGGTTCCGTTATTATCCTGTCGCAGTCAACTCGTTCTTTTTAATGCTGTTTGGGTACTCCCTGTTCAAGCCCCCCTCCGTGATCGAACGCTTGGCGCGCTTTAAGCACCCCGACCTCCCGGAGCAGGGGGTCCATTACACCAGAAAAGTCACTTTCGTATGGTGTGTTTTCTTTTTATTCAATGGCTTTGCTGCACTTTATACGGTAATAGCTTCAACATTTAAAATTTGGGCCATTTACAACGGGTTCATCAGTTATTTGTTGATTGGCGCTCTCCTGCTGGGTGAATATTGTTTCAGGATTTACCGTCTTAAGAGGTATTGATTTTGGCTGGCCCCTTAACAGACCTGTTTGACAACGAGCCGCGGGGAGATCATCCGGTTGCCCTGAGCGGTTCAGGAGAATCGATCACCTGTCTGAGGTTTCATGGTGATATAAGAGCTTTGTCTGCCGTACTGGCAGCTGCGCCGGAGCGGCGCTGGGCGCTCTGCTTCAGAGACAGCTACTGGTTTGCCGTCGCGCTTTTCGCCTCTGGGTTCTCCGGCAAGGAAATCGTTATCCCAGGCAACATAACCAGTAAAAATGCCCTGACGGTCATCAGGGATCACTACGATGCAGTGCTCAGCGACCTTGAACTGCTCGTCGATTGTCGTCTGTTGAAGCCTGAGCCTGGTTCAGAATCGGTCCATATCCGCGCCCGCTTCCCGCCGGAGACGAAAGTTACCTTGTTTACTTCGGGATCGACCTCCGACGCCGCGGACATTCGCAAGACCTTTAAGGACCTTGAAAATGAAATTGTCGTGCTCATGGACCTGTTCGGACCTTACTTCGCGAACAGGGAAGTTTTTGCGACTGTTTCGCACCAGCATATTTATGGGTTGCTGTTCCGTTTGCTGCTGCCTCTGGCAACGGGCGCACCTTTCTCATCGACGATGCTCGAGTATCCTGACCAGGTCGCGAGGTCCTCGGCCAGGAATCGCGTTCTTGTCAGCAGTCCCGCCCTGTTGAAAAGGCTGGCTTTCGAGAGCGTCGAAAACGGTTATGGTAAAGTGTTCTCTTCCGGTGGGCCTTTGCCATATCCCGCCGCCCTGCAATGCCGGTCGCTTTTCGGCAGTTTGCCGATTGAAGTTTACGGTAGCAGTGAAACCGGAGGGATAGGGTGGCGGGAACAGGCTGCTGAAGATGCCCCGTGGCATGCTTTCCCGGGTATCGATGTACGATGTGCAGAGGATGAACGTTTAGCGATTCGTTCTCCGTTTATTGCCGCAAAAGAATGGTATGTGACTCATGACCGCATCGCCCTGCTCACGGATAAGACGTTCCGTTTGATCGGCCGTGTGGATCGGATCGTCAAAATTTCAGAAAAAAGAATTTCTCTGGCTGATGTTGAGCAAAGGCTTAAGCAACTCGCAGAAATCAACGAAGCCGTGGTCGTTCCTCTGCTTATTACCGACCGTATGGAGCTAGGTGCCGTGGTTCGCCTGTCAGAGGCAGGTCGGAATCTTATGAACCAGACCGGAAGGAAAGCTTTTACGAGGAGTCTTCGGCGCTCTCTCGCCGATTATATAGAATCTTCAGGCGTCCCTCGGCGGTTCCGGTTCGTCGATGAAATTCCGACCGATAGCCAGGGGAAATATGTCTTGAGTATTCTGGGGGAGTTGTTTGAGTGATGGTTTTAGAGCGACTGCCAGCGGCTACAGACCTGAATGTCAGCAGCCACCGTGCAGATTTCACGATCTGCCTTGAGGATGATTTGCCTTATTTCCAGGGGCATTTCCCGTACACGGCAATTTTGCCTGGTGTCGCGCAAATTCATTGGGCGATGAAATGGGGCCGGCAATATCTTGATATCAAAAAAAACTTTGTCGGCATGGAGCAGGTCAAGTTCCATATGCCTGTCAAACCCGGCGACCATCTGTGCGTCTCTCTTGACTGGGATATTGAAAAGTCCCTTTTGTCCTTCCGGTATACACTTGCCAAACATGTCGTCAGCAGCGGGCGAATCAGGATGGGTTGATGGATTACAACCCTTGTTTCATCATCCCATGCTATAACCACGGCAAGACGGTACCGGCGCTTGTCACGTTGCTCGGTGGATACGGTCTGGCCTGTTTTGTCGTCGACGACGGCAGCTCACCGGACACTTCCAGCATTCTCGACGAACTGGGGCGGAAGCATGACTGGTTGACGCTTCTCCGCCACGCACAGAACCAGGGGAAAGGCGCCGCCGTGATGACCGGAATGCGTGAGGCCTGGCGACAGGGTTTCACACATGCCATCCAACTGGATGCAGATGGTCAGCATGATCTTGAAGACCTGCCCACTATTCTCGCATTGTCCAAGGAAACCCCCACGGCTCTCGTTTCAGGGCGCCCTGTGTTTGATTCAACAGTGCCAAAGTCAAGGCTTTACGGGAGATATCTTACCCATGTCTGGGTGTGGATAGAAACCCTCTCACTGCAAATCAAGGACAGTATGTGCGGTTTTAGAGCATATCCTTTAAGTCCATGCGTTGAGTTACTGGGCCAGGAGCACCTGGGGCGCTGGATGGATTTTGATACTGAAATCATGGTTCGCTTGTATTGGAGGAGAGTCCCGGTAACTTTCTTCGATACGCATGTCGTCTACCCTGAAGGAGGGCTGTCCCACTTTAGAATCCTTCGAGACAATCTCCTTATCTCCTGGATGCACACCCGTTTGTTCTGCGGAATGCTCACCCGTTTACCCGGACTGATTGCGTACAGAGCTGTGAATCAGCGACATTGGTCGGCAAAGAAAGAGCGGGGTGGCAAGATAGGGCTGCGGTTTATGTTGTGGGCCTACAAAGCTGTCGGGCGCAGTTTTTTCAATCTGCTGCTATATCCCGTTATGGCATATTTCTGGCTGACGGGGAGTGCCGCACGAAAGGCCTCTCAAGATTATTTACGCCGCGTCCAGGAATATGCAACGAAAACTGGTCATCCACTATCGGAGGATTTGAACAGTTACAGGCATTTCATGAATTTTGGTCATTCACTCCTGGATAAAGCCGCTGCCTGGAACGGTGATATCAAACTCACCGATGCCGATTTCCCTGAAGTCGAACTCTATCGTGAAGTCGTTCGATCTGGAAAAGGCATCCTGGTCATAGGTGCGCACCTCGGGAACCTTGAACTGTGCCGCGCTCTGGGAGATCAGACTGGAGATGTAACGGTTCATTCCATCGTCTTCACCCACCATGCCGAACAGTTCAATCGCCTGCTGCAATCGATCAACCCGCGCACCAGCATCAACCACATCCAGGTCTCTGACATGAGCCCGGCTACGGCTATTTTGCTGCAGCAGAAAATTGACCAGGGGGAATGGGTGGTGATCGTCGCCGACCGGACGCCCATGAACAGTAAAAAGGGGACAGTCCGGGTCGATTTCCTGGGAGACCGGGCGGCTTTCCCTCAGGGGCCATTCGTCCTGGCCTCATTGTTGAAATGCCCGGTGTACCTCATGTTCGGCCTCAGGGAAAAATCGGGCCTGAAGATTCATTTTGAGCTTTTCTCCGAGCGCCTTATTCTGCCGCGGAGAGAAAGAGCCGCCAGCCTTAAAATGATTGCCCAATCTTTTGCCGACCGCTTGGCCGGCTATTGCCTGAGAGCTCCACTGGAGTGGTTCAATTTTTATGATTTTTGGGAAGGATCGGATGAAAAAAACGAATCGTAGAGCCGTGGTCTTCGGTGATGGAGACATCACTATTGAAAATATCGTCGCTCTGGCTGACAGAGCGGCCGCGGCAAAGCTTTCAGGTGATCGCGCTTACCGCAGCAGGCTGCAGAGGAGTGTCGATTTTCTAAACACGCTGCTGGCGGAGGATGGCCTTATTTACGGCGTTACAACAGGATACGGGGACTCTTGTACCGTAGATATACCGCTGGCGCTGGTTCCTGAACTGCCTGCACATCTGACCCGTTTTCATGGTTGCGGCATGGGTGATAATTTCACTTGTCAACAGTCACGTGCCATCATGGCGACCTGTTTGTCCTTTCTTTCCAGAGGGCTGTCCGGCGTGAGGCCGGTCATCCTGGAGCGGCTGATCGCGCTGCTCAACCTCGACCTTGTTCCCAGAATCCCCCAGGAGGGCTCTGTGGGTGCCAGTGGCGACCTGACGCCATTGTCTTACGTCGCTGCCGTGATTGCCGGAGAAAGAGAGGTCTTCTCGAACGACCAGCTGTTGCCGACGCTCGAGGCCTACCGGCAGCAGGGGTTGGAATCGGTCCCGCTGAAGCCTAAAGAGGGCCTGGCACTGATGAACGGGACCGCGGCAATGACCGGACTGGCCTGCCTGGCCTTCGACCGCGCTGATTACCTGATGCGACTCGCCACGCGCTTGACCGCTGTCGTCGTTGCCGCCATCAAGGGAAATTCGTTCCATTTTAACGAGACCCTCTTCGCCGCGAAAGCTCATCCCGGTCAACAGCAAATTGCCGCCTGGTTGAGAAGCGACCTCGGCAGCGAAGAGCTCCCCCGCAACAGCCACAGGCTCCAGGACCGCTATTCTCTCCGGTGTGCGCCCCATGTGATTGGTGTCATGGCGGACAGCAAATCATGGTGGCGCCAGTTGATTGAGAATGAACTCAATAGTGCAACAGACAACCCTCTCATTGATGGCGAAAATGAAACAGTCATGCATGGCGGCCATTTTTATGGCGGTCACATTGCCATGGCTATGGATTCGATGAAAACTGCTGTCGCCAATATCGCCGATTTGCTCGATCGTCAGCTTGCACAGCTGGTGGACCCGAAATTCAACCACGGGCTGCCTGCGAACTTGAGTGGGTCAGCTCCCGGGCGCTCGGCCATCAATCATGGGTTTAAGGCGGTGCAGATCGCGGTGTCGTCATGGACGGCGGAAGCCCTCAAGCTGACAATGCCTGCCAGTGTCTTTTCTCGATCGACCGAGTGCCACAACCAGGACAAGGTGAGTATGGGCACGATAGCCGCTAGGGATTGTCTGAGAATTCTGACCTTAACCGAACAAGTCGCCGCGGCTTGCCTGCTGGCAGCATTCCAGGCCCTGGAGCTTCGACAGAGAGAGGAGGGGGCGGCCGCGCTGAAAATTTCCGAAGACCTCGAGTTGATGTGGCAAGACTGCCGGGAGCAGTTTCCCCTCCTGGTTGAAGACCGCCCTTTGGAAAGAGAACTTAGAAACTTTTTGTCAATGATCCAGGAAAAGAGATGGGCTATCTACCATGATTGATCTAACCTCGGAAGTCATAATAAAAATCCCGTTTCAAGATGTCGACATAATGGGGGTTGTCTGGCACGGCAACTACCTGCGTTATTTTGAAGAATCAAGAGCTGCGCTCCTGGACAAGATTGACTATGGCTATTTCGCCATGAAGGAGTCAGGCTATGCATGGCCCATCGTTGATGTACGTGTGAAATATATCAAGCCATTGACCCTTCATCAGCTTGTTCGTGTCAGGGCCAAGCTGATTGCGTATGAGTGCAATTTGAAGCTTGAATATGAAATTTACGATGCCTGTTCGGGAGAACGAACCACCAGGGGGACAACGACACAGGTTGCCTTGGATATGCGAAACAATGAAATGTGCTATGTTACCCCCGGGGTTCTTCTCGATAAACTGGGAGTTTCAACATGAGGCTGTTGTGTTTAAGCCTTTGCCTGCTGTTCTGCAATGCAATTCCCTCTCACGCCATGAATCTGGCCGAGGTCAAAAACAATTTGGCCGCAGTTGAGGTTTTGCGTGCCCGCTATCAGCAGACGAGATACATAGCCGGCCTGAAGCCTCTGGAGTCTTCCGGGACCTTGCTGCTCGCACGGAACATCGGCCTGGTGTGGTCGCAGGAAGAGCCATTCAGAGTGCGATACGTGATCACTGATGCTGCCATTCAGCAACTGTTTCCAGACCAGCCTGCTAATGTTAGAAAAAAGGCAGACAACCCGGAGCTCTTCAAGTTTGTCGGGCTGGTTTCGGCACTGCTCACGCAGGAAGACTCAGCCATCGAGAAGACTTTCGCCATCGACTTTGCCATGCACAGCGTTGACACCTGGGACGTCAGCCTGACGCCCCGGCTGGAAAAAATCCGCAAAGTTTTCGCCAGCATCGTGCTGCGGGGGCAGCAGCTGGTCGAAGACGTGAAAATTAATGAGACCAACGGCAACAAGACGTCGATTCATTTCAGCGACCTGGCTGCTTCTCCCCCCTCCCTGAGCCCAGATGAGAAACTTTACTTCCAGAATTAAGCTGGTTCTCGGACTTGTCTGGCTTGTCGCGATGATCGTGGCAGCAGGTCTTTTGGTCGGGTTGCATCCCGCCGGGGGCCTCCTGGAAACGGACCTGATGGCCCTGTTCCCGGAGGTAGAAAAAGACTTACAGGTCGAACAGGCGGTGCATATCGTTCAGCAGACCGCCGACCGGCAGCTGGTTTTTCTGGTTGGCCACCCTGATCGGGCGTCGGCAAAAACATCTGCCGGGCAATTGGCGGCTGCCCTAGATCGACTTTCCGAGATTGAAAACGTTCAGTCGCGCCTGTCCGGTGCAGAGGAAAAGCGCTGGTGGCAGCTTTATTCATCTCACGCCACGCAACTCTTGTCAGACGATGCCAGGAGCCTGCTGGAAAAGAACGCCGGCGATCTCTGGGTGCAGCGTGTGCTGGCCCAGGTTTACAACCCCTTCGCCGGTGTCGGGGCCGATGAGTTGCGCACCGACCCCATGTTGCTGACACGCAATTTCCTTCTGGGCTTGCAGGAATACCAGGGCCGGCTGCAGATTGACGGCGGGTGGCTGGCGGCCGAGGGGCAGGATGGCCTGAGTTATGTCATGGTGACCGCTGAACTGGCGATCACTCCGTATTCACTGGCAGGTTCAAAAAATCTGGCAGAATCCATTGATGGGGTCATAAATGGGCTAGAGGCGGGCGCTCCCGGTTTGAAAATCTTAAAACAGGGTACGCTTTTTTATGCCGCTCACGGGATCAGGCAAGCCCAGAAAGAGATCACGACTATCGGCACAGGCTCATTCCTGGGAGTCGTCCTTCTGCTCTGGCTGGTCTTCAGAGGTCTCAAGCCATTTCTGCTGAGTGCGTTGTCGATATCGAGCGGGCTGCTTTTCGCTTCAACCTTGACGATCCTCGTCTTTGGAAGCATTCATATCTTTACCCTGGTTATTGGTGCGAGCCTCATCGGCGTATCGATAGATTACTCATTCCATTATCTTTGCGAATGGCTGTCTGAAAAAAGGGATTGGCAGCCGCAAACAGCTTTGCAACGCATCCTTCCGGCTATATGCATGGGGCTGTTAACCAGCGTCCTGGCATACCTGGTCCTGCTGATGACACCTTTCCCTGGATTGAAACAGCTGGCCGTTTTTTCCAGCACCGGATTGCTTGCCGCGTTTCTGACGGTCGTTCTTCTGTACCCAATTCTGCTGAACTCGATTTCAGTCAAGCCTTTTCCATGGCCGGGGCCGCTCAACGCCTGGATGGGCTATATCAGGGCCCCCAGAATATCACGTGTCCTGAGCTGCGCCCTGTTAGCCCTCACGTTGTTCTCCCTGCCATATCTCAAGGTCGACGACGACATTCGACAGCTCCAGGCTGCGCCTGCCTCGTTACAGCATCAGGGCGCGCAGATAGCTTCAATCACAGGTGTCGGTACGAGCCAGCGATTCCTGCTCGTTCGCGGGCACGATGACGAACAAGTGCTGCAAAAACTGGAAAAAATCACTCCTGAACTGCGCAAGGCCGTTGCGCAAGGCGCGCTTGCCGGCTTTCGCAGCATTTCACCGATGATCCCGTCTCGACAGCGCCAGGAAAATGATTTTACTTTGGTGCGGGATCAACTCGTAGATCCCTGGCTGCCTGTCCTGGAAGAGCAGATAAAGCTTGACCCCCAAGGCAGTAAGCGTCCATATCCCCGTGACTTGACCCCCTTGACGATTGATGAATGGCTTGCGAGTCCGGCGAGCAGGGGGTGGCGCAAAATGTGGCTGGGAACCGTCGGTGACAAAAGCGTGGCCGTAGTTCCGCTGGGCGAAGTGACTGATGCAGGGGCAGTGGAGCCCATTGCATCGGCGTCGGACGACGTCTATTATATTTCCCGTGCAGATGAGCTCTCGGCGCTTTTCAGGTTCTACCGAGTGAAAATATCTTTTTTGCTGATCGCCAGCTACGCCGTCATCCTGCTGTTACTTGGCCTGCGCTATGGGTTGAAGAGAGCCGTGCGGATCGTATGGGTGCCTTTCCTGGCCGGTGCGACGGCTCTCTCCGCCCTGGCCGTTCTGGGCCTGCCTTTGAACCTGTTTGGTGTCCTGGGGCTGGTCCTGGTGCTTGGAATTGGTATTGATTACACGTTGTTTATGGCAGAATGCCGAGTGAAGCCGACCTCTACCCTGCTGGCGGTCAGCCTTTCGGCGGCGACAACCCTGCTGTCATTCGGCCTGCTGTCTTTAAGCAATACGTCGGCGATTCAAACCTTCGGTCTGGTTGTCCTGGCCGGCATCCTGGTGGCATTTATCCTGTCGCCGATGGCCTGTGATTGCCCGATCGAAGTCCCAGCTTCTGAAAAATGAATGTGAGCCATGATCTTCGTTAATGCTGTCGGTGTTATGAGTGCGATTGGAACTGAAGCTGCCGATATCCGCAACCTGCTTCTGCAGGGGGTCAGTCCCGGAATGCGCGTTGCCGAAAACTGGCTGAATGGTATGAAAAAAACGTTCGTCGGAGAGATTTCCAGGTCTCTCCCAGAACTGACCGGGGAGTTTGCAAGCTTTGATTGCCGTAACAACCGCCTGCTGCTTGCCGTCCTCGATCAGATCAGAGCGTCGGTTGGTTTGGCCGTAAGCAAGTATGGTCCTGACCGAATCGGTGTCGTGATGGGGACGAGCACCTCCGGGATTTCAGCGGGCGAGGAGGCTCTTGCCCATTTTGCCGCGCAGGGGGCCTTTCCTGCCGGGTATCATTATGTGCAGCAGGAGATTGGCGGCCTTTCGGAGTTGCTCGCGACCTTTCTTGGTTTGCAGGGCCCATCATACACCTTGTCTACGGCATGCTCGTCAAGTGCCCGTTGCTTTCTCAGCGCCAAATATCTGCTGGAAGCTGACATCTGTGATGCGGTTATCGTGGGCGGCGTCGACACCCTTTGTCGCCTGACTCTGAATGGTTTTTCGGGATTGGAATCGATCGCTCAAGGGGTTTGCAACCCCATGAGTGCTAATCGTGACGGCATCAATGTCGGCGAAGGAGCGGCTCTCTTTCTGCTGAGCAGAGAGCGGTCCGAAATCGCACTTCTGGGTGCTGGTGAATCTTCTGATGCTCATCACGTTTCAGCGCCTGACCCGGAGGGACGTGGCGCGGTCCTTGCCATGAGGAATGCTTTGCTTGATGCAGGTTTATCAGCCGGCCATATCGGTTACGTGAACCTCCATGGAACGGCGACCCGGTTGAATGACCTGATGGAGGCGAGGGCTGTTGCGGAAACCCTCGGAGTTTTGGTCCCGTGCAGTTCCACGAAACCACTGACTGGGCATACCCTTGGTGCCGCGGGTGCCGTTGAGGCGGCGCTTTGCTGGCTGGTCCTGACTCAGCGTGGAGAAATGAGAGTTCCTCCTCACCTGTGGGATGGTGTGATCGATCCGGAGTTGAGGCCAATCAAACTGGCGGAGCAAGGGGACCTGCTTGCTTCACCTGCTTGCCTTTCAAATTCTTTCGCATTTGGTGGGAATAACGTTTCTCTGATCTTCGGGAGAACAGATGCATTCGAAACCTGTACTTGAAACCCTGCTGCCGCACAGACCGCCAATGCTGCTTTTGACAACCGTACTTTCGGTCGATGAGGAGAGGGCGTGTTGTGAGGCCGCCGTTTCAGAAGAGATGCCCTTCATTGATAGACAGGGGAATTTGCCCGGTTGGGTGGGGATCGAGCTGATGGCTCAAACGATAGCCGTCTGGGGAGGCCAGCATGCAAAATCCGAAAACCGTGCCGTGGGTGTCGGGATGCTGCTGGGCTGTCGGAAATATATAAGTAAAGTGAGCGACTTTCCCGCCGGTGCCCGCTTGATTATTAACGCGGAAAAGATCATACAGGATGGAAATATGGGGGTTTTCCATTGTACAATCAGTTGCAGTGAGTGCACCGTGGCTGAGGCGCAGTTGAGCACCTATCTGCCAGACGCGGTGGAGTTGAAGCAGATTCTGGAGAGAAGTTTCTGATGAGTCGACGAATACTTGTTACCGGGGCGAGCAAGGGGATCGGACGTGCCGTAGCGGTCAGGCTGGCTGCTGACGGTTTTACGGTCGTTGCCCATTTCAACCAGGACCGTTCGGGGGCCGAGGAAACTCTGCGTCTTATCCAGGCGCGCGGCGGCTGCGGGCGGCTGATCCAGTTCGATGTCAAGGATCGTGATGAGTGTGCAGGTCGACTGGAACTCGAGATCCAGGGCCAAGGGGCTTTTTATGGCCTCGTCACCTGCGCGGGTGTTGTTCGCGACAACGCTTTTCCGGCGATGCCTGGCGATGAGTGGGACGAGGTCCTCCGTACCAATCTCGACAGTTTCTACAATGTCATTCACCCTTGCGTAATGCCGATGGTGCAGGAGCGGAAGGGCGGCCGCATCGTTGTCATGTCCTCGGTCTCCGGGGTGACCGGCAATCGTGGACAGGTGAATTACAGCGCAGCGAAGGCCGGTCTTATCGGGGCATCAAAAGCTTTGGCAGTGGAACTTGCCAAGCGCAACATAACGGTTAACTGCGTCGCCCCGGGATTGATCGACACCGGGATGGTCTCCGAGGAAGTCCGCGCCCAGGCCCTTAAGATGATCCCGGCCCAGCGCATGGGAACCGCAGAAGAAGTCGCCGGTCTGGTCGCTTACCTGGTCTCGGATTCTGCAGGATATGTCACCAGGCAGGTGGTCTCGATAAATGGAGGGATGATTTGAACAAACGTGTTGTCGTGACCGGAATGGGAGGCGTGACAGCTTTAGGCCGCACTTGGGGGACGATCTTCGAGGGGCTTAAGAGGCTGGAAAACACCGTGGTGAAAGTTGATGACTGGTCAGTTTACGAAGGGCTCAACTCTTTGCTTGCCGCTCCGGTCAATGATTTCGCCACTCCTGCCAATTACACCAGAAAGCAGACCCGCAGCATGGGGCGTGTTGCCAAGATGGCCACGGTCGCTACGGATGATGCCCTCAACGATGCCGGCCTGCTGGATGCCGAAATCCTGAGCTCAGGCAAGACGGGCGTGGCATACGGCTCGTCGACCGGAAGCCCGGACACGCTCAGCGGGTTCGGAGTGATGCTCGCGGAAAAGACCACGCGGTGCATCAATGCAAACACCTACATGCAGATGATGAGCCATACTGCCGCAGTCAATATTGCGGTTTTCTTCGGACTGCGGGGCAGGCTGATACCGACATCGAGTGCGTGCACCTCGGGAAGCCAGGCCATCGGCTATGCCTATGAGACGATCCGCAACGGTTATCAGACCATCATGGTTGCCGGAGGGGCTGAAGAGCTTTGCCCTTCTGAAGTGGCCGTCTTTGACACCCTGTTCGCCACGAGTCAAAAAAATGACAGTCCGAAGACCACGCCCAGCCCGTTCGATGTCGACCGGGATGGCCTGGTGATCGGCGAAGGGGCAGCGACGCTTGTTCTGGAGGAGAGGGATCATGCCATTGCGAGGGGGGCGCGAATCTATGCTGAGATTGTCGGCTTCTCGACCAATTGCGATGCGACTCACATTACTCAACCCAACTTGGAGACGATCCAGAAATGCCTGGAGATGGCCCTTGACTCCGCCGGGACGGCCCCCGAGGAAATTGGCTATGTCTGCGCCCATGGGACGGCAACCGGTTACGGCGATATTACCGAGTCCCGGGCCACGAACAGTATTTTCGGGCCGCGCATGCCGATCAGTTCACTGAAGAGTTACCTGGGCCACACCTTGGGCGCCTGTGGAGCGATCGAAGCCTGGCTCAGCATCAGAATGATGCACGAGGGCTGGTTCTCTCCGACGCTGAATTTGAAGAACCTGGATCCCGCGTGCGATGAGCTTGATTATATCTGTGGTGAAGGGCGCAACCTGAACATAGACTGCCTGATGAGTAACAACTTTGCGTTCGGCGGGATTAATACTTCATTGATCTTCCGGCGGTGACGTTGTCGATTCACGCGCCAGGAAAGCGTGCCCCTGCTGCGAACTGCGGGGCAGCGCCGCCGGAATTCCTCCCGGCAGGGCACCTCACAGTTCGATCTGCATGCCCAGTTCGACCACGCGGTTCGGCGGCAGCCCGAAGAAGCTGGTTGCGGTGCGGGCATTCCGCGACATCAGCCTGAAAAGCCGCTCGCGCCAGAGTGCCATT
>JAHEEU010000049.1 GCA_024640545.1 Geobacteraceae bacterium | reverse complement strand
AGTAGCGGCGGGCATCTTTTTCGCGGGCGGCGTTGGTCTCTGCCAGGGCGAGATCCTCTTCCGTCGCGATGCGCAGGATATGCTTCAGCCCATCCGGAGCCTGGTCCTCAGGCACCTCCCGCGGCACGACCACCACCGTCGCCATGGCGCGGCCACGATCGGTTTCCACGATCACCTTGTCTCCGGCATTGAGCTCCAGAGACAGGGCGTTGAAGTCGTATTGGCGACCGGCTTGCTGGAATTTAAGTGGGACGATTCGTATCATAAGCTCACTGAATCAGATCTGTTGGCAGATTTAATGTGTCTCGCGCCGTTTAGGCGGCCAGTCTCAGGAGGAGGACCTCCATGGCCAACTGCCGGTTCACATTACGGTCAAGCTGGCGTCGAACGGCCATTAAGGCGTCCAGTTTGGCGAGAACACTTGCGACATTTTCCTGAGCCGCCACCCTATGGACTTTATGCTTGAGATCGAGGTTGACCAACTCCTCGTCATCGCGCCCCTCGAGGGTCATCAGGACGTCACGGAAAAAGGCCTGAAATATCTCCAGAATGTCGATGAGAACAGTTTTGTCGGCAGCCAGCTGCTCGGCGAAATCCAGAATGGGCAAGATACTGCCTGTGGATAACCCCGTCAAGGTTTTTAGCAGTTCCCGGCGCTGTTCGAGGTAAAGTTCACGGTCTTTGCCAAAGGCTTTTTTGAAACTCCCCTCTGACAGGGCGGCCAGAACATGCGACTCGGTCGCATCGATGCCCAACTGCTTCTCCAGTTCCGCCTGAATCCGGCTGTTCGGATGCCTGGTGAAGGGGAGTGGCTGACAGCGGGAACGGATCGTTTCGAGCAACCGGTTCGGTTGGGCGCTCAGGAGGATCAGGAGCGAGTCGCCACGCGGTTCTTCAAGGGTTTTGAGCAGGGCGTTTGCTGCACCGAGGGTCATGGTTTCAGCCTGCTCGATCAGGCAGATCTTGCGCGACGCTTCCAGCGGTTTGAGGTTCAACTCACGTTGAAATGTCCTGACCTGTTCAATCTTGATCGAGTTGCCGTCCGGTTCGAGGATGTGCAGGTCCGGGTGGTTCTGGTGATCAATTTTACGACAGGCCTGGCAATGCCCGCAGCCGCGTTGTTCGAGGCAGACGATCGCCCGGGCCAGGGCCATTGCCATCAGGCGCTTGCCGATGCCTTCCGGACCTGAGAAAAGGTAAGCGTGGGCGATTCGACCGTTGCTCAGTCCACGGCGCAGGATATCCTTCTGATGTTCGTGGCCCAGTATCTGGTCGAAAGTCATTTCGATCTCCTGGCGGCAGTCCTGCGCTTCGTGATGAGGGTTGTGACTTGAGCCGCCAATTCCGGTAGGCCTGGCATGGTGATCATGCCGTCGCAGGACAAGATCGTCTCGCCCGCCACATGAGATGGCGTACAAGCACAGCAGGCGGGTGAGTTTACCGTTGTCTCAGGTGTCTTGGAAAGTAAAAAAAATACATAAATCAACAAGTTGGCTCGGGATTAATGTTGCTCAGTGTAATAATTGCAAACAGCGTCATACTATAATGATTGTGTGAGATGGCGCAATTGATATATGTGCTCAGGTAGTGTAACATAACTGACTTTTTGCGGCTATTCGGATGAATCGTGGTCGAAGGAAATAGCGTCGATATTTTGATTTATGGTTCCATTGGACATGACAGAAAATACGCAGTGGCAGAAGCTTGAGGAGTCCCTCGGCTACTCTTTCGGTGATCGGCACCTGCTTGCAGAGGCCATGACACACAGGTCTTACGCCAATGAGTGCCCTGGTCAGGTACCGGACAATGAGCGGCTGGAATTCCTCGGCGATGCGGTTCTTGATCTGGTCATCAGTCAATACCTGATGTCCAAGCTGCCGAAATCTCCGGAGGGCGAATTGACACGCATCAGGGCTGAAGTCGTCGCCCTGCCAAGCCTGGAGCGCCTGGCCCGGTCGCTCGACTTGGGGAAAGGTCTGCTGCTCGGCCGGGGCGAAGAGCGCAGTAACGGACGCAATAAGGCCAGCCTGCTGGCCGATGCTCTGGAGGCGCTGTTCGGTGCGATCTTCATCGATGGTGGTTTTGACAGCGCCAGGTCGGTGATCCTGCCCCTGTTCGTACCATTGCTGCAGCAGGCGGCCGCCGAGGAAGGGCAGGATTACAAGAGCCGGCTGCAGGAGGTTCTGCAGGCCGCACAGCGAGAGCTCCCGGTCTATCAGTTGGCCGAAACGACCGGGCCGGCTCATGAACGCAGTTATCTCGTTGAAGTCATGATTGATGGACGACTGCACGGCACGGGAGAGGGGCGTACCAAGAAAGGCGCCGAGCAGGCTGCTGCGCAAGCGGCCCTGGCATCGCTGGATAAGCATTCGTGAAGATCTACCCGGTATTCATCCCACATGCGGGGTGCCCGCACCGCTGCCTGTTCTGTGCCCAGGATCGGACCACCGGTCAACCCTCAATTCCCGAGGCAGGTGAGGTCGAGGTTTGGCTAGAAGCGAGCCTGCCTCTGCGTGGGGTGGGCGAAATCGCCTTCTACGGCGGCACCTTTACGCAGCTGCCGCTTGTTCAGCAGAACCGCTATCTCGCCATGGCAGGACGTTTTTCTGCTGCGGGGCGGGTGGCGGGAATCCGTATCTCCACCCGTCCGGACGCCCTTGACGACGATTGCATTGCACGACTGCTGGCAGCGGGTGTGACAACGGTCGAAATCGGCTGTCAGAGTTTCAACCCCACGGTCCTGAACTCTTCCGGTCGCGGGCATACCGCCGATGACGGTGTCTCGGCAATCCGCAGATGTCGCCACGCCGGACTGCAGGTCGGCGTACAGTTGATGCCCGGTCTGCCCGGGGGCGATGCGGCAGAAGCTTTGCTGTCTTTGCGACGGGCGCTGGAACTTAGGCCGGGTTTCGTGAGAATATACCCGACCGTGGTGATCGACGGCACGGCGTTGGCGGAACTCTGGAAAGCCGGTGGTTTCTCACCCTGGACCCTGGATGAAGCCGTCGAGGTCTGTGCCGACATGCTGCACCTTTGCCGGCTTGACGATGTCCCGGTGATTCGCATCGGGCTGCAGGCGGATGCGCAGCTGGAGGCCAATCTCCTGGCCGGGCCCTATCACCCTGCTTTCGGGCAATTGGTCCGTTCGCGGCTCTGGCGTCGGGCGCTGCTGAGCGCCGGTTCGCACGGGCGGTCGATCAGCATCAACCCGGACGACCTGAGTGACGCCCTCGGCCATCGTGCAGAGAACCGCGACTGGCTGGCCAAGCATGGAGCTGCAGTCTGCCTGACGACTGATAAAACGATTGCCCGTGGTTTGCTGCGCATATCCGGTCAGGACTTTAACCTTGATGCACTACCGCCCCAGGGAGGGCAATATGGCTGAGAAGCAGAAATTCCGTTCAGGTTTCGTCGCGATTATCGGCCGGCCCAATGTCGGCAAATCGACCCTGCTGAACCGGATTGTCGGGCAGAAAATCGCGATCACCTCGCCCAAGCCCCAAACCACTCGCAACCGCATCCTCGGCATCCAGAACCTCGACCATGCCCAGGTGCTGTTCATCGACACGCCGGGGATTCATGAGGCACACTCCCCTCTGAATCGCTACATGGTGGACCAGGCCCGTTCAGCGTGCCTTGATGTCGACGTGATCCTCTGGTTGGTCGAAGCCGACCGGCCGGTCGACCAGGATCCCATGATCCCGCGGCTCCTGGAGAAAGGCAAACGGCCGGTGCTGCTGGTCATCAACAAGATCGACACCATCGCCAAGGAGCGCCTGCTGCCCTTGATCGACGCTTATCGCAAGATCATCCCGTTCGCTTCCGTCATACCGGTCTCCGCCTTGAAGGGCGACGGCCTTGAGCGCCTGATGGGGGAAATCCCCGCACTGCTTCCGGAAGGTCCGCGCTACTACCCGGAGGATCAACTGACCGATCTGCCGGAGCGCTTTATCGTCGCCGAGATGATCCGTGAACAGATCCTGATGCGTACCAAGGACGAAGTCCCTTACGGGGTCGCCGTGCTGGTGGAACGGTTCGAGGAGAATCCGGCGCGCAACATGGTCGGCATCAATGCGGTCATCAACGTCGAGCGCGATTCGCAGAAAGGGATATTGGTCGGCAAAGGTGGAACGATGATCCGCCAGATCGGCCAGGCCGCCCGCCAGGAGATCGAGCGCCTGCTGGGGGTCAAGGTGCATCTCGAACTGTTCGTGCGCGTGCAGAAGAACTGGACCAGTTCCGGGCGCATGATGAAGGAATTCGGCTACGAATAGCCGGGTCGTACAAATGGATTCAGGATTACTGATCGAGGCATGGTCCTCGAGGGGGTCGTCAAATGAGCAAAACAACTCAACCGGCACGGGTGCTTGTCACCGGTGGTGCCGGGTATATCGGCAGCCACGTCGTCCTGGCATTGGGCGAGGCTGGCTACGACGTGCTGACTTATGACAATCTTTCGACCGGCAGCCGGAAAGCGGTGCTCGCCGGGGACCTGGTCCTCGGAGACCTGGCCGACAGAGAACTGCTGATCAGGACACTGGAAGAATTCAATCCGGATGCGGTCATGCATTTTGCAGCGTCCATCGAGGTCGGGGAAAGCGTCAGCAACCCGCTCAAATATTATCGCAACAATTCAGTCAACGCGCTGAATCTCCTCGAGGCGCTGCGCACTGCCGGGACCGGGCAGCTGATCTTCTCCTCGACGGCCGCTGTTTACGGCAACCCCGAGCAGTTGCCGGTGTTCGAGAACGCGCCCCTGCAGCCGATCAACCCTTACGGGGCCTCCAAGATGATGACCGAGCGGTTCCTTGCCGACCTGACCCAGGCCGATGCGGCTTTCCGCTACGTCTCCCTGCGCTACTTCAACGTGGCCGGCGCCGATCCGGCTAGCCGTCTTGGCCAGGATTACGCCAACCCGACCCACCTGATCACCAGGGCGTTGAAAACCGCGCTGGGGATTTTCCCGAAGC
Source organism: Geobacteraceae bacterium (assembly GCA_024640545.1). GTDB lineage: Bacteria > Desulfobacterota > Desulfuromonadia > Desulfuromonadales > BM103 > JAHEDT01. Next base: position 11,726 of record JAHEEU010000049.1, on the reverse strand, counting down.
TGCAGGTCTTCGGCACCGATTACCCGACGCTGGACGGCACCTGTGTCCGCGACTACATTCACGTGGCAGACCTGGCCCAGGCTCACCTGGACGCGTTGCGATATCTTGCCGCTGGCCGGCCTTCTGCGATTTTCAACTGCGGATACGGACACGGTTTCTCTGTCAAGGATGTGATCGCCATGGCCAAGGCCGTGACCGGCCTTGATTTCACGGTCGAGGAAACCGGACGCCGTGAGGGTGATCCGGCCGAACTGATCGCCGGCTGTGAGAAGATCCGCAGGGAACTCGGCTGGCAACCGTGCTATGACGACCTGGAAATGATCCTGCGGACGGCATGGGATTGGGAAAAGAAACTCGCGGCGGCCAAGCCGTGATGCGAGGCGGGAAAACGACATTAACCTGATCGGTTATGGAAATGTTCGGTTTGTTCATGGTAAATCTTAAGTGATTCAAGTCACTTTATCGAACTGTTCATGCAGGTCTTTTTGTGCGTCACGCGTGCCGTGCGGCGCTTTACGGAGTTTGAAATGAAACTGGCAGTCGTTGGTACCGGATATGTCGGCCTCGTCACCGGGTCCTGTTTTGCCGAGATGGGTCACCGCGTGACCTGTGTCGATATCGATGTCGAGAAAGTGGCCCGACTCAAGGAGGGCTGGATGCCGATCTACGAACCTGGACTCAAGCCGATCGTGCAGCGCAACAGTGAGGAAGGGAGACTGTTTTTCAGCACGGCGCTCGCCGAGACGATGACGGGGACAAGGATCATTTTTATCGCCGTGGGAACGCCTCCTGACGAGGACGGGTCCGCTGATCTGAAGCATGTCCTGGCCGTGGCCTCCGAAATCGGCCGGCACATTTCCGAGTACACCGTGGTTGTCACCAAGTCGACAGTACCGGTCGGTACTGCCGCAAAGGTCAAGGCCGCCGTCCTGGCGCAGCTGCAAAAGCGCGGGGCCGAGGTCCCCTTCGATGTGGTCAGCAACCCGGAATTCCTCAAGGAAGGCGCAGCGGTGGAAGATTTCATGAAGCCGGACCGCATCGTCGTCGGCGTGGATTCAGACCGGTCCCGCGAGGTCATGCACGAACTCTACAAGGATTTCAGCCGCAATCATGATCGCATCCTTTTCATGGGGGTCAAGGACGCCGAGATGACCAAGTATGCCGGCAACGCCATGCTGGCGACCAAGATTTCCTTCATGAATGAAGTCGCCAACCTCTGCGACCGTCTCGGTGTCGACGTGGAGAATGTGCGTCTCGGCATCGGCTCCGACAGCCGCATCGGTTACTCGTTCATTTATCCCGGCTGCGGCTACGGAGGTTCCTGCTTCCCCAAGGACGTCCGTGCCCTTATCCACACGGCCAGCCAGAACGGCTACGATTCGATGGTCCTGCAGGCGGTCCATCAACGCAATGAAGACCAGAAGCACGTGCTGTTCCGGAAGATCAGAGCACGCTTCGGCGATGATCTTTCCGGGCTGACCTTCGGCCTGTGGGGCCTGGCATTCAAGCCCGGCACCGATGATATCCGCGAAGCCCCGGCGATCGTCCTGCTCGCTGAGCTGATTGCCGCCGGCGCCAAGGTGCTGGCCTACGATCCGGAAGCCCTCGAAGCGGCCCGCGCGGAACTCCCCGCCGAGTGGTTAGCAAACGGTTGTCTGACTCTCGTACGCCATCAGTACGAGGCCCTCGAGCAGGTCGATGCCCTGGCGCTGGTCACCGAATGGAAACCATTTCGCCATCCGGATTTTCGCGCCATGAAGGAGATGATGCGGCAGCCGATCATTTTCGATGGTCGTAACCAGTACGATCCGCACGGCCTTAAGGAAGAAGGTTTCGAGTATTTCGGCATCGGCCGGCGGTAATTTTCGAAGGCAGAATGCAAACTCAGGTAATTCCTGGCGCTGTGAGGCAAACTCTGTCGACGGAAGTTGCCGAAGAGCGGTGTCCACGTCATAATTGGTAGCGCGTGGTGCGCCGATCAGTTATAAGTAATAGCCAGACAAAACCCAGGCCGGCGGCCGTTCAGGCTCCTGATTCCCGGGAGAATTCCCCGGTACGCATGCTCAGCCGCTGGATAACTCAGGCCGCTCATGTCGTTCTCCTGGATCGGGCCCCGGCCGGCCGCATGGGCCTGGATGAACTGCCTTGTCATGCAAGGCGCAAACCTGTGGCCTTTCATGGGCATTGTCGTCAAAGGTCGTAAATGTCTGCTTTTTTCCGCCAGGTACTCTGGCACCGTTTAAGGCGCAACCGGATGGCCATGGCCGGGGCTTTCATTGTCCTGATCATGTTCTTGCTGGCAGTCCTTGCGCCGGTCCTCGGCCGCGACCCCGGTGCCATCGACATCACACACCGGCTGCAGCCTCCGGGGCTCGCCTTCCTTTTCGGGACCGACGATCTGGGTCGAGACGTTTTGACCAGGATTCTTTACGGGGCCAGGATCTCGCTATTGGTCGGCTTTGTGGCCGTCGGCATCGCCACTTTCATCGGCATATTGCTCGGCGCCATGGCCGGCTATTACGGTCGCTGGATCGACGCCCTGATCATGCGCTTCGTCGATATCATGCTCTGCTTCCCGACATTTTTCCTCATACTTGCGGTCATTGCGTTCCTTGAACCCTCGATCTGGAACATCATGATCATCATCGGCCTGACCAGCTGGATGGGGGTGGCGAGACTGGTCCGCGCCGAGTTCCTCTCCCTCCGGGAACGGGATTTCGTCCTCGCGGCGCAGGCGCTCGGTGCGCGGGACCTGCGCATCATCTTCCGGCACATCCTGCCCAATGCCATATCACCGGTACTGGTTTCGGCAACCCTTGGCGTTGCCGGCGCGATCCTTACCGAGAGCGCCCTCTCTTTTCTGGGTATCGGTGTTCAGCCGCCGACACCATCCTGGGGCAATATGCTGATAGCCGGCAAGCAGACCCTGGGCACCGCCTGGTGGCTCTCGGTCTTCCCGGGGCTGGCCATTCTCGTTACGGTGCTTGGCTACAACCTGCTGGGTGAGGGCGTCCGCGACGCCATGGATCCGCGGATCCGGGATTGAGGTTGTCCCCGTGAGTTCGCCATGTGCACCACAAGGTGCTCCCGGATTACTGTCATGAGCCAGCACAGCCGTTCGGCCTGGACCCCGGCCGCGCTGATAATCGCTCGCTGTGAGGCTTTCGCCAGCGCAGATTTCGGTTTCATCTACGATTCCTGTCATTCTGAATCGAACTTCCGCCGCCAGTTCACTGGACGGGACGAATACCTGGCTTTCGGCAGGGACTGCCTCGGCCAGGACTACCAGATCGTCAGTTGTCAAATCCTGGCCGAACATGTGGCGGAGTACGAATCCCAGGTCGTATTCCTCATGGAGATGAAAGCCCATGGCGAGCTGCAGCGTTATGCTGAACTCGCCTGGCTGCGCCTGGAAAATGCCGCCTGGCGCTATCACCGCGGGCAGAAAATGTCGGCAGAAGAGCTCCCCGCAGATCCGCACAAGGTAAATATCTCTGACTTTGCCAGACTTGATCCGGCGACCATCTTCTAGGTTCACTGAGGGTACAGATGCAGATTATCGATCGGGACAGACTTGACCAGTTGAGTCGCACCGCTGCTGAATCCGAGCGTCGACGCAAAAACCTCAACCTGCATGGTGACTATGCGGACCCCTGCCAGCGACTCTTCAACGCCATGGAACCGGGGACCTATATCCGGCCGCATCGTCACCTGGACCCGCCCAAGGCCGAGTGCTTCCTGGCGGTCCGCGGTCGCATGGCCCTGGTGGTGTTTGCCGATAACGGTGACATCGAGCGGGTGGTCCCGTTCGGGTCCGGTTGTGAGGTCCTGGCGGTTGACCTGCCCGCCGGTCTCTGGCACAGCATGGTCGCCCTGGAGCCGGGGAGTATCTTCTTCGAAACCAAGCCCGGTCCTTACACGCCACATGCGGCAAAGGATCTTGCCCCTTGGGCACCTGCGGAAGGAACCCCTGAAGCCATAGGCTTCCTGACCGGGCTCATGGCAACTGTGGATTCAAAATGCCGGGACTAGCTCTATGCAAGGCCATCAATTGCCCTCTTTTGCATGAGGATGTATGCCTGAACTGCCGGAAGTAGAAACCACCCGCCGCGGCATAGAACCCCTGGTTGTCAACAAAGAGGTGGCCCGGGTGGTGATTCACAATGCTGCGCTGCGCTGGCCGGTGCCGGGCGAACTGATCAGGCTGCTGCCCGGACAGCAGGTGCGCTCCGTCGGCCGGCGTTCCAAGTACCTGCTTTTCTCCTTCGCGCAAGGTACACTCATCGTCCACCTGGGCATGACGGGCCACTTGCGCCTGACGCCCTGCGACGCCGAAAGGCGCAAGCACGACCACGTCGAGATCGTCTTCACCGATGGCACGGCCATGCGCTACAATGATTCGCGCCGTTTCGGATCCATGCTGTGGTCAGCTGCAGACCCCCTGCAGCATCAGCGCCTGGTCGGCCTCGGCCCCGAGCCGTTCAGCCCCGGGTTTAACGCGACTTATCTCCATCGGCTCTCCCGCGGCCGCAAGGTCGCGGTCAAGCCGTTTCTGATGGATGCCCGGGTGGTGGTCGGGGTTGGCAACATCTATGCGAGCGAAGCCTTGTTCCGTGCGGGCATAGCCCCGACCTGCCCGGCCGGAAAGGTCGGCAAAGCGGTTTTTGAGCGCCTGGTAAAGTCCGTACGGGAGATTCTAACCGCCGCGATCGCTGCCGGCGGCACCACGTTTCGCGACTTTTCAGACAGCCAGGGCCGCCCGGGTTACTTCCGCCAGGAGCTTTGCGTCTATGGCCGCAACGGTGATTTGTGCACCGTCTGCAGTACCCCTATCAAGCAGATCAGGCTCGGGCAGCGGTCGACCTTCTTTTGTCCGGGGTGCCAGAAATGAGAGGGGCACTGCAAGTTGTAGGGCGGAAAGGTTGTAAGGCTGTAAAGCCTTACCGCCTTACAGCTTTATATGTTCCGCTCTGACCTGTTAGAAATGGAGATTTTATGGAAGGCTTCAGCTTTACCATCCCCTATAAAGTGCGGGTCGTCGACGTCAATTACGGGGGCCATGTTGCCAATTCGGCGGTCTTGAATTTTTTCCAGGACGCACGCATCGCCTATCTGCAGCATCTCGGCGGCTACTCAGAACTTGATATCGGCGGCCATTGCGGTATTATCCTGCCTGAAGCAAGGGTCAGGTACCTGGCGGAAATGTTTCTCAATGACGAGCTGGTCATCGGGGCCCGGGTCAGTCAGGTCAGCAGGTCGTCGTTTGCCATGGAGTATCGCATCGAGCGTGATGGAGAGGCGACGGTGGAAGGAGAGACGGTGCTGGTCTGTTTCGATTACCAGAAGCGCAAGCCCCGGCGTTTCGATGCCCTTTTCAGGGAAAAGCTTGCGGCATTTGAAGGGATCGCATCTTAATGGCGCAAACCTGTTGAATCCTGCCGGTTTGCGTCCTGTCGATGCAAGGTTGTCGTTTGAGCGCCACGCGCTCGAAGATCAGGCTCGTCAGCCAAACCCCGACCCTGACGGGGCATCGCAGCCGCCCGTCGACGCAAACACGGAAACGGTTATCTGCGCCGGTAGTCCGCACTGCGGGCAGTCGACGGCCGCTTGCTGTTTTTTGAGCAGCTTTTCAAAAGTTTTCGCGCACTTTTTACAATGGTATTCGAATAGGGGCATAACTCACCTTGCCAGCGATTGTTTAAGTTCAATATATTCAAAATATACGATTTATGCAAAGCATAAATACAATTCTGCTCATCGGCGGGAAGCTGCTTATCGGCAGCTTGCTGCAGGCGAAAATACCAAGGGACGGCTCAGTGTTGAGCCGTCCCTTGCTGTTACGATTGTCGATCTGTTCAGCCGAGAATCTGCTTGAGATCCGCTTCCGCCGTCGTGATCGGAGCGATGTTGAAGTTCTCAACCAGGAAGTTGAGCACGTTCGGCGTAATGAAGGCCGGCAGTGTCGGGCCGAGCTTGATGTTCTTGATGCCGAGGTGGAGCAGGGTCAGCAGGATCGCAACGGCTTTCTGCTCATACCATGAGAGTACCAGGGAAAGCGGCAGGTCGTTGACGCCGCACTCGAAGGCCTTCGACAGGGCCAGGGCCACCTGGATGGCGCTGTAGGCGTCGTTGCACTGGCCAACGTCGAGCAGGCGGGGGATGCCGCCGATATCGCCGAGGTCAAGCTTGTTGAAACGGAACTTGCCGCAGGCCAGGGTCAGGATCACCGTGTCTTTCGGCGCCTTCTCGGCGAACTCGGTGTAGTAGTTGCGCCCCGATTTGGCACCGTCGCAGCCGCCGACCAGGAAGAAGTGCTTGATGGCACCGGCCTTGACGCCCTCGATGACCTTGTCGGCGACGCCGAGAATGGCATTGTGGCCGAAGCCGGTAAGGATCTCCTGACCGGGATTGTCCTCGAAGCCGTCACACTCCTGGGCTTTCTTGATGACGGTCGAGAAATCCCAGCCGTCGATGTGCTTGACGCCGGGCCATTGGACCAGGCCCCAGCTAAAGAGGCGGTCCTTGTAGTTGTCGGCCGGCTTCTGGATGCAGTTGGTGTTAAAGATGATCGCGCCCGGGAACTGGGCGAATTCCAGGTGCTGGTCCTGCCAGGCGCCGCCGAAGTTCCCCGCCAGGTGGGCGTACTTCTTCAGGCCCGGATAGCCGTGGGCCGGAAGCATTTCGCCGTGGGTGTAAATGTTGATGCCGGTGCCTTCGGTCTGCTTGAGCAATTCTTCGAGGAACTTCAGGTCGTGGCCTGAAACGAGGATTGCCTTGCCGGCCTTGGTGCCGAGCTGGACCGGGGTCGGGACCGGGTGACCGTAGGCCTCGACATGGGCCTGGTTGAGCAATTCCATGGTAAGGTAATTGATGCGCCCGGCTTCCATGGCCAGGCCGACGTTGGCCATCAGGTCGAGGCTGTCGTCGAGCTGCGCGGCCAGGGCCTTGTGGGTAAATGCGTAAATCTCATCCGACTCCTTGCCGAGAATGCGGGCATGATCGGCGTAAGCGGCATAGCCCTTGAGACCGTACATGGTGATCTCGCGCACCGAGTGGATGTCCTCATTTACGGTGTAATCCTTGACGCCGTGCAGTTCACCCAGTTTCACCTGCTCGGCCAAAGTCCCAGGCAGGGCCCAATCCTGGGCGGCGGCGGGGACGGGACCGTCGTAGGCACCGGCGAGCTGCTTGGCCTTGCCGCGCAGACGGACCCCGTCGGCGACGTAAATGGCGATGGCTGCCGGGTCGAAGTCGACGTTGGTGACGGTGGTAAAGAGACCATCGATCATGAACCGGTCGATCTCCTGGTCTTTCCTCCCCTGGGCGCGGGCTTTGTCCGCCCAGAAGGCGATCCCCTTGAGGGTGTAGACCAGCAGGTCCTGCAGGGCTGCGACGTCGGGCTGCTTGCCGCAGATGCCGATCGTGGTACAGCCGGTTCCTTTGGAGGCTTGTTCACACTGGTAACAGAACATGGACATGTCTTCTCTCCTTTTGGGATGGTTTGGTTGACGGCTTAAAATTGTAATGGAAGGCCAGTCAACTTTAACAGATTTTTGTAAAATGTCGTCCGAATCGGCACAGTGATTTGTTATACTTGTCTTCACGGTGAGCAATCTTGATGCGACCTTAAACGGTTATGACGAGACTCTCCTTGACAGAGGTCAAGAAAAGTTAAATAAGCGGGGACAGGGATTGGCTTTGCATGCATTTTTTCAAATTCCAACTTCCGGTTCCAAACTCCCGGTGTTGACATGAACTATTGGCTGATGAAATCGGAACCGTCCGGTTTTTCTCTCGACGATCTCAAGCGGATGCCTGGCGGTACCGAGCACTGGGACGGGGTGCGAAATTACCAGGCCCGCAACCTGTTGCGTGATGTTGTCAAGGTCGGTGACGGGGTGCTCTTCTACCACAGCAACTGCCCGCAACCGGCTATCGTCGGACTGGCCAAGGTGGTTCGTGAAGGTTATCCCGACCACACGGCCCTCGACCCGCGTGAACAGCATTTCGACCCGAAGGCCACTGATGACAAGCCGATCTGGTTCATGGTCGATATCCAGTACCTGTGTCATCTCCCGCATCCTCTCACTCGCGAAGACCTGCGCCAACATCCGCTGCTTGCCGGCATGGAGGTGCTGCGCAAAGGCAACCGTTTGTCGGTGCAGCCGGTCACGGTCCAGGAGTGGCAAACCATCCTGGTGTTGAATGGTGTTGACGATCCTCTATAAAGTCGAAGGTGTCTTACTTGATGGTCACCGCTCTCCACCCTTACCTCGAATCTGACGGGAGTCTCTGAAATGAAGAAGTGGGTCAAGATACTCTCTATCGTTCTGGCCGTGCTGCTTGCCCTGGTGGTCGCTCTGGTTATTCTGGCCAGCGTTTTGATTACCCCGGAACGGGTCAAATCCGCATTCCTGCCGCTCGCCGAACAGAACCTGCATCGCAAGATCGACCTGGGTGAAATCAGGGTCAGCCTGTTCTCCGGAATCGAAATTCACGGCCTGCGTATCTATGAACAGGACGGCAGCGAAACATTTGTTTCGACCGACCTGGTTCGACTCAGGTATCAACTGCTGCCGCTGCTGGCCATGAAGGTGGTCATTGATGAGGTCCGCCTGGAAACGCCGAGTATCAGGATCGTTCGTTTGAAAACAGGACAATTCAACTTCAGCGATTTCATGGCTGCCGGCGGCGGGCAGGGCGGGAACTCGTCCGGCGACCGGGAAGCCTCCGGCAACCCCATCAGCCTGCTGGTGTCACAGGTTGTTCTGCAGGACGGACAGCTGGTCTTTTTTGACCATGTCCTGAATGACAAGGCCCCGTATCGTTATGAAATCTCCGCGCTGCAGGTTGAGGCGAAAGGTGTCACTCTTACCGGAGTGATTCCTCTGTCGGTAAAGTGCCAGCTTAATGGGAGCCCGTTTTCCCTGGATGGCCAAATCAATCTCGCTCCCCTGGGAGGAGAGTTCCAGGTCGAGCTGCAGAATCTCGATGTCGTGCCGTTCAAGCCATATTTTCAAGACAGCCTGCCTGGGAAGCTGGGTGGCATGAAGCTGGATATCAACGCGAAAGTTTCCGGGTCTCCCGACCAAGTCACTCTCAAGGGCACCCTCCTGCTCGATGAACTCGACCTGCTGCTCGATGCGGTGCCGGCGGCTCCACTGAAAAATGCTCGTCTTGCCGCTGACTACGAGCTCATGGCCGACCTCAACCAGCAGCATCTCGAGCTCCGCCAGTTGGATCTCGATTACAATGGCATCAAGGTCAACGCCAAGGGTGGCGTCTCCGGCGTGACGAGTAGACCGGTCGTAGAACTGGCGCTTACGTTGCCTAAATTGCAGGTCGGCAAGGCCCTCGATGCGCTTCCCCCGGAGATGGTCGGCGATGTGCGTGCCCTCGACCCGACCGGAGCGGTTGGCGCCGAAGCAAACCTGGCCGGCCAGGTGAAGGATTTGGCCGGTTTGTTGAAAACGGCGACCATTGACCTGGAAGATATCCAGGTGACCGCCGGTGCCCAAAGGCCTGCATTCTCTGGTCGCCTGCGTCTCACCGGAGACCGGGTGGTCTCTGAAGCCTTGCAGCTCAGGTTAGGCGACAACAAGGCCGATATCGCTCTCAAGGCACAGCGGATTTATTCCCGCCCGCTGATTGTCAGTGCCGACATCACCTCTGAGCGTTTCCTGCTGGAACCACTATTGCTGGGAAGTGCCGGTTCGGCCGTCGCGACCGACCAGTCCAAAAATTCCGCCCAGCACGGGCCGGCAACGGATGAGATCGGCCCCTTTGATCTTCCGCTGCATGCGACAGGCACAATCAAGCTTGCTGAAACGATATGGAAAGGCCTGTCGATCAAAGATTTCCTGGTCCAGTACGAGCTCAGAGACAATGTCCTGAACTTGACGCGCATGGATGGCCGGGTTGCCGGCGGATCTTTCAGCAACACGGCGAGGATCGACCTTGGCAGGAAGGGGCTCGTCTATTCGGCAGCCGTCGGGTTGAAAGCCATTCAGGCAGACCCCCTGCTGACGGCATTTGTACCGAAAGCCTCCGGGAGCCTGCTGGGAGCCCTGGACCTGGCGTTGACCATCGACGGCCGCGGGACTCAGTGGCAGGTCCTCAGTCGCAGCCTGTCGGGCAGCGGCAATATGCTGGTTGCCGACGGCCGGTTGATCAGCCCGGGCCTGGTCAAGGGCCTCAGCACTTCTTTACAACTGCCGGAACTCAACGACATCCAGTTCAGAGATTTTTCCGGTCAGTTCAAAATCCTGGATGGCAAGGTCAGTATTGACAGCCAGATGCTCAGCGATTCATTGAAACTTTTCCCGAAAGGGACTGTCGGCCTGGATGGTTCATTGAACCTGGGCCTCGACACGCGCCTCAGCCCTTCGCTGGCAAAGAAAATTGACCGCCATGGGGGCGTTATGAGCTACCTGGCAGACAGTGAAGGCTGGTCCAGGGTGCCGCTGCTGCTCAAAGGCACGCTCGCTGCGCCGACTTTCGGGCTGGACCCGAAAGGGGTACAAGAACAGGCGACCAAAGCAATCAGCGATGAGCTGGGACGGCAGCTCGACAAGCTCTTCAAAAAGCCGGAACCTTCAGCGCCGGTAAACGGTCAGCAACAGCAAGGTGCAGATTCCCCGGCTTCTGAGGACCCGGCCCGTAAACTGTTGGAAGATTCTCTGCACAAGCTGTTTGGCAATTGACAGTTTGAGTCGCCTGGGATACAAAACCAGGTATTTACAGGAAGGATGGTTTCTATGAGTGGTATCAAATACTTCAGTGGTTTTGAAGTGATCAGGGCGGCCAAGGAAGTCGAAAAGAATGGTCATCGCTTCTACTCTACCATGGCAGAGCGGGCGTCCGACCCGATGTTGAAAGAGCTGTTTGCCTGGCTCGCCCAGGATGAAGTCGAGCACCTCCGCAGGTTGAACCAGCTGGAAGTCAAATACCAGGACGGTTCATTCAGTGATTGCGAAGAGGAATTCCTCCCCTATTTGAGCCAGTTTTCCGATGCGAAGATTTTCCCCGATGCTGCGCGCCTCGAAGCGGTCCTGAAAATGGCCGATGCCGATCTGCAGGCGCTGGACATGGCCATCGAAGCAGAAGAGAAATTTGCCGAATATTTTCAGCGGGCCAGTACCCTGGCGTTGAGTGCGGATGGCAAGGAGGCTTTCGACTGGCTGGCCGGTGAGGAAGAAAGACATGCAAAGCTTTTGAAGGAACGCCGAACCAAATATGCCGGAGCATGATCGACGCTGGCCTGACATGAATTTCCAGCTGTGGGGGAGATATGGCGGAAAGCCGCTTCAAAAAAAGGCATCGCAAAAGATTCACTGTGCATTTCGGTGTCGATAAGGCAGAAAAATTCGGATTTACCGACGACATCAATCATGATGGTCTCTTTATCCGCTCAGCCGTCGTCGTCAAGCCGGGGGTGACCATCAAGATCGAGATCAGGCCGCCGCAGGGGCTGGTCGCCATGCTGGGAGAAGTCTGCTGGGCGAAAAAGGTCCCGCCGAATGTGCTGCATAAACTGAAAGGTGGCATGGGCGTGCAGATCAAATCATTCCTGGCCGGGGAAGAAATCTATCACGCCCTCTGTGACGAACTGGTCGAGCAGCGGGGAGGGTAGCACCCGTTGCTCCTGTCAAAGTGAAAGGCCTGCCACTTGTCGCGCAGGCCTTTGATTTACCTATCTTACCCTAATCACGGGTTCTCCCGGCGAC
>JAHEEU010000048.1 GCA_024640545.1 Geobacteraceae bacterium | reverse complement strand
GGACGCTCTCTGCACAGGGCGAGGAGGAAGGCGTCGCGGCTGGAGCGAAGCGGAAAACTCCAGCTGAACCCGTACTCCAAAAGCGCTGCGGCGGGGAATACGTTGACCAGCGGCGCGTAGCTGACCAGCACCTTGCCGCCGCGCTGTACGCCGGCCATCTCCAGGGCCTTGGTCGAGGCTCTGCCGCGTTCGGCAAGCTCCGCGTGAGTGACGCCGACAATGTTCTGAAAGGCTGTCGAACCCGTGGTGAAGCTGACGAAGGCGAGGTTGTAGGGGGTGTGGATTTCTTCGATGATGTGCGCGGCGGTCGCCCCGGCAATCCCCTTGTCCGCGAGGGTCCGACGGTCGGCTGTGGCCAGGGTCGGGGCACTCCCGAAATCCTCCACCATTTGCTCAAGTTCCCGCAAGACCTTCGACATGGTGATTCCTCTCCCGTGCTGTTTCACAAGCAATTTTACCAGTTGCGGCAGGGTGGCGCAGCTTATTTCAGGTAGCGGTCGGCCACCTTGGCAAACTCTTCGTTCATGGTCTGCATGACCCTGCCGCGCACTGTCCGGCCGCCGCGCACTTCTCCCAGCGTGCCGCGTCCCCAGGGCCCGAGCTGATCCTCCCTGCCGGCAGCCTTAAGAGCACGCACTTCGGCGATGTGGGCGATAACCCGGTCCCGCATGGCCGGGATGCTGTCGACCAGTTCCTCGACGCCGCCGAGGCGATAGAAGAAGTCCGGTCCGGCGGCAAACACCGGGTTGGATTTGGCCAGCTCCTGAAGCCATTCGATGTCCAACCGGGTGATGCGGGCGATGCTGGTGAGCGGCATGACGTGGATCATGGTGTTGAAGGCCGCCGACAGGGACAGGACATGGTCGGCCTGGAGCCCATGGCAGAGGAAACCGCCGGATATCGCGCGGCCGACCACGATGGCGACGATCGGGTGCCCGGCCTTGCGGGCCTCGGCCAGGGCCATCTGGTAGGCGCCGGTGGCCTTGTTCATGCCGGCCATCTCCTCCAGCTTGCCCGCCCCGTTGCCAGGCGTGTCAACGATCAGCACCAGGGCGCGTTTCTCTCCGGGAGCGCGGTCCCGGTCGGCCTCGATGCTGTGGTAGACGGCGAGGGCCATCTTGTAGCCTTCTTCGAGGCCGATAATGCCGGCGTAGACCACTGGAAATTTCTGGTTGATGGTCATTGCGTCGTTGGCAATGATCGTGCAGATGGCGCCGTCGAGGCTGGCGGTGCCGACGACCGCACCCGGCCCGAACTCCTCGTCGGTCAGCTGCAGGGTCCCCACGACGCCTTCCCGGAAGCTGTCCGGATCAACGATCATGTCAATGGCCAGGCGACCCTGTCCGATCAGGTTTTCCATGGTATGCCCTCCCTAGCTGGCATTCTCGAGTCGTTTTACGGTCCTCAGGAAGTCATCGAGCTTCATGTCGACCAGGGTCTCCGCCGCCGGGTTGCCTGCGAACGTCCAGACATCCCTGGAATCGCGGGGAGCGATTTCGACGAGAGCGGCAAGGGTGCGCAACTGGGCCTTGACCTTGTCCAGGCTGCCGATGCGGCGCAACCTGTCGATCTCCGCGTAGGACATGGCCAGGACCTTGCCCAGCCCCTGGCGAAAGGCCGCGATGGTGTCCTCAACCAGGAGGTTGCAATCCCCCATGATGTACTTGTGCTTGCCCCCGGTCACCCGGTAGACCAGCGCGCGGTCAGAGGCGTCGAATTCGTCCTTGCCCATCTCTTCTTCGATGACTTCCGGGCCGGTCAGGCCGAGTCGTCCGAAGGGGCTCATGATGATTGCGTCGGTGGCCGCCGCGACGAAGCCCATGCCGCCGAAACAGCCGACCCGGCCGCCGATGATACCTATGACCGGCACTTTCCCCTTGCAATCCTGGAACTGGTCCATGAGCTCGGCGTGGGCCAGCAGGCCGGCGTTAGCCTCGTGCAGGCGCACTCCGCCGGTTTCGAAGGAGATCACCACCGCCGGCCGCCGCTCCTCAGGAAGCTCGGGGGTCTCGGCCAGCATGCGGTCGTAGGCCTGGTGCGCCATGCGCACGATGTTGACCAGCTTGGCACCGTGCACTTCACCCACGGAGCCGCCGACGAAGCGCCCTTCCTGGGAGGCGATAAAGAGCGGCCTGCTGCCGTGCCGGCCGACTCCGGTGACAATGCCGTCGTCGAATTCCACCGCTTCGCCGAGCAGGGGCAGATGCGGACTGGACAGGCGGCAGCGCGGTCCGGCCAGTTCCGTGAAAGTTCCCGGGTCGGCCAGGCCGATCGCCCGGGCCCGGGCGTTGCTTTCCAGAAAGCTCCGGTTCTGCAGGGTTTCCCAATCGCTAGACATGCCGTGCACCTCCCTCGGCGATTTCGGCAAGCGCCTGATGAAGTCTCAGGGTGACGACCACCGGCGTGGCATTGTTGTCATTGATCTCGATACGGGCATCGGCCATCCCGGTTTGGTTGACGAACCGTTCAAGGACCCGCCGCCAGACTTCATCGAAGCCGGCAACCGGGGTGCGCACGATAATGCGGACCGCACCGGCGAGCTCCTGGTGCTCCATGATGACTTCCATGTCCCCGGAGCCCACCACGCCGTAGTGGAGGAAATCCGTCGGTAAAGCCGAGGGGCTCTCAGCCTTGAGTTCAAAGGTCAGTTCGCGCAGTTTTTTTGCCACGGAAGTTCTCCTGTCCCTACCAGTTGCGGAACCGGGCAGGGGGGTCGTACAGGCCACCGGACCACTCCACCAGTTCGCTGATATTCTTGGCCGCCAGCAGCGACCGGTTGGCGCGCATCCGGTCTATGCCGAGGTCGTCCGGCGTCCGGATAATTCCCTTGTCGCGCAGGGTCCTGGTTTCCGCCGGTTTGGCCGCCAGGCCGACTTCGGTGAATCCGGCTATGCCGCGGATCGCCGCCATGCGCTCTTCGAGGCTGCCGCACTTGTGCAGAAAAGCGATCCCCTCCTCGGTGAGAATATGGGTCAAGTCGTCGGCGTAGATCATCACCGGCGGCAGGGCCAGGTTGGCGTTCTGCGCCAGTTTCCAGGCATCCAGCTCGTCGACGAAGGTGGGCACCATCTTCTCGCCGAAGGTTTCCACCATCTGCACCACGAGTCGCTTGCCGCGCGGCATGTTGCCGAGGTATTCGCTCTGCGAGGTGAATTCGGCGCCGCACTTGAGCCAGGCCTCGGTCGGATGGCGGCGGCCCTTGGCGTCGCAGCCCATGTTGGGTGCGCCGCCGAAGCCCGCCACCCGGCTGGCGGTTGCCGTACTGCTGTTGCCGAACCTGTCAATCTGCAGGGTGCCGCCGATGAACATGTCGCAGGCGTAGTGCCCGGCGGTCTGGCTGAAGGCCCGGTTGGAGCGCATGGTGCCGTCGGGCCCGAGGAAGAATACATCGCCGCGGGCCTCGCAATATTTCTGCATGCCGAGTTCGCCACCGAAGCTGTGGATCGATTCCACCCAGCCGCTTTCTATGGCGGGGATCATCGTGGGGTGCGGGTTGAGCGCGAATTCCGTGCAGATCTTGCCTTTCAGGCCCAGTTCTTCGCCATAGGTCGGCAGCAGCAGCTCGATGGCCGCTGTGTTGAAGCCGATGCCGTGATTGAGACGCTTGACCCCGTACTCTCCGTAAATGCCCTTGATGGCCATCATGGCCATCAGCACCTGGGTGTCGGTGATATTGGCTGGGTCCCGGGTAAAGAGGGGCTCGAGGAAGAACGGTTTGGGTGATTCGATGACGATGTCGACCCAGTCGCCGGGGATGTCGACCCGCGAGACCTTGTCCACCAGCTTGTTGACCTGGGCGATGACGATCCCCTGGCGGAACTTGGTCGCCTCGGCGATGGCCGGGGTATCCTCGGTGTTGAATCCGGTATAGAGGTTGCCGCTGGCGTCACCCTCGTAGGCACACACCAGCGACACCCGGGGCGTCAGGTCGATGAAGTAACGGGCAAACAGCTCCAGGTAGGTGTGGATCGCGCCGAGTTCGAGCTTGCCGTGCTTGATCGCTTCGGCCACGCGCGCGCCCATGGGCCCGCCGTAGGCGAAGTCGAGCTTCTTGGCGATGCCGACCTCGAACATGTCGAGGTGCACCGGCAAGGGCACGGCGGACTGCACCATATGCAGGTCGTGGACCTGTTCGAGATCGCACTTGATCAGGCTCTCGGCGAGGAAGTCGGCCTGTTTCTGGTTGTTGCCCTCGATGTTGACCCGGTCGAAGGGGCGGATGACCGCTTCCAGGACCCTGGTGGTGTCCGCCGCCGCCACGACTTTGCCCGCATGGATATAAGGTGCCGCGGCGTTCATCCTTGCCTGGTAGTCAGCCTTGCGGGATTCCCATTGCTTCTTGCTCATGAACGCTCTCCTTGCCGCTGTAGCCGGGAGGCCTGGCGGCAATTGCAAACCGCCCGGGCCATGCGTGTCACGGGTTCAACAGGCCGATGGTGGAAACGAACACCCCCGTGGCGATCGCCGATACGATGATACCGCTGATGCTGGCCCCCATGGCCAGGGGCATGATCATGCAGTAGGGGTTTTCCTCCATGGCGATCTTCTGCGCGATCTTGGCCGTGGTCGGCGTGCAGGAGACACCGGCAATGCCGATCACCGGGTTGTAGGTCCGTTTCGAAAAATAGTAGATCACCCAGCCGCCGAAGAGTGCGCCTACGGCTGAAATGGCCAGGGCGAGAATGCCGAGCACCAGCAGGATGCCGACTTTCGGGTCGAGGATCGTCCTGGCCTCGCACAGCGTGCCGAGCAAAAGCCCCAGGAAGAAGGTGCTGCCGTAGAGTATCGGCCCGACCAGCAGGTCGTGCAGCGGTTCGATCTCGGCCTCTTTGATCAGCATCCCCAGGAAGAACGACATGATCAGCGGCGCGGCCACGGGCAGCAGCAGGCAGAGCACGGTATTGGTCACCAGCACGAAAACGAACTTCTTGCGCCGGGAGACCTCGGGCATGTCGAATTCCGTCTCGATTCCCCGGTATTTTGCCGGTATCAGCAGCTTGACGATATAGGGGTAGCCGACATAAGTAAGGCTCAGGTAGAGATAGGCGATGATCGAAATCGGTACGAACATCTCCTTGGCCAGGATCAGGGAAGTGAACAGAACCATCGGTCCGTCGGCACCGCCAATGGTGCCGATGGCGGCTGCCTCGCCAGGGGTCAGGCCACAGTTGAGGGCGATGACCAGCGTGGCAAAGGTCCCCAGTTCGGCGAAGATGGCGACGATGATGCTGCCCCAGGGTCTGACCAGGAAGAAGCTGATGTCGCTCATGGCGCCGATCCCCATGAACACCAGGCAGGCGATCAGGCCGTTGCTGAAGGTCAGGTTGTAGATCGGCTGCAGGAAATTGATCTGCATGACATTGACGAGTTCAGCGGGATCGCTGACCAGGGGGTTGAGGATGATGTTGCCGAGGGTGCCGTTCTCGAAGAACAGCACCGCGCAGTTGATGGCGACCATGCCGACCCCCATGGGCACCATGATCAGGGGTTCGAGGGTCCGCTTGAAGCCGTAGTAGGCCAGCACCATGCCGAAAATAATCAGCCCCAGCCGGGTTGCCGACACCGCCGGCTCATCGATCAGGAAAGAGCCGAGGCCGGGAAACAGGTGAATCAACTGATCCATGCCGGTCACTCCTGTTCGCTTGCGGTGGGGGTGCGATCACGCATGATCCGGTTGATGAAGACGATCAGGCCGACAACAGCCAGGGAAATTGCCGCGGTGAGGCCGTAAGCCATCAGGGCGTAGGTCAAGCCATTCATGCTGTTCTCCCGTCATTTGCAGATTTGTTCGAACCTGCCGGCCGGGCCAAGGCAATCTTTGGCATCGCGCTGGCAGGCTCCTTATGCGTCCTTGTATACCATAAATAAATTCTTGTATACAAGAATAATCTCCCGGGAGGCAATCTGGTTTTTTCAAAGATCTGGGGAGCGGTGCCCGATGACCCTTGCCATGGCTGGCCGCAGTGCTTCCCTCTGCAAGGATGCGCAGGCCGGCGCCGGCCCCGGGTCAGAAATCAATCATCTCGGGAGCACCAGATTTGCTCGGCAGGTCCTTGTAGCCTTCGGGGATCCTGACCAGCAGGACCGGAATCGTCGCCTGGTGCACGACCTTGACCGCACAGGAGCCGAGCATGACACCCTGGGCCATGGTCCTGCGATGGGTACCCATGACGATGACGTCCGCTGCCACGTCCCTGGCACACTTCAAGATCGCCTGGTCCGGAGCTTCCTCGATCACGTTGATCCTGTTGACATACTGGAAACCATCCGGGTCGTCGATGATTGCCGAATGACACATGGCCTCCACCTGCTGCTCAACAGAGAGTCTGACCCGCTCCCTGGCCTGGCGGTGGAATTCCTTCGACTCTTCCTTGCCGATGTAGATATCCGCAATCCCTTTGGCCTGGGGTGTGAGTGGCGCGAGGCCGCAGACGATGTCGATCTTCGCATCGTATTGGCGGGCAAGGCTGAGGGCATAACGGAAGACGTGCGGCGCGCCGCTGCCCAGTCCGGTGGCATAAACGATCTTTTTGATTTGTGGTATCACATCCTCCTCCTGAGAAAAGTAGGTCTGTAGAAAAAATGCCTGCTTACCTGCTCCGGGGCCGCGTAATCAGCCATCCCCCGGGCCACAGGCCGTGACTGACTGCGAGACCTGGTGGGCCAGTTTGCGACCGAGGCGCTGCAAACCTTGCTGGCGTCTTTGGTCGCCGGCCGCTTGCCGGCCAAGTGCGTTTGCCAATTGCTCAGAAAGCATATCAGACCAGATCGAGCAGACGCCGCCGAGCTGCAAAAAGTTTTCGACCCCCGGCGCGAATGAGGGGGAAGCACTGCTTAATTCTTCGAGCATTGCCAGCGGCAGCTTGGTAATCCGTGCCATGGCCGGCAGGTTCATGACCCGGACCTTGGCGTCGGGCAGGGCGTGAATCTCATCCGCCATCAGACCGAAGGAGAGAAAGCCGCCGCTGACCGCCTCGCCGTAGACCAGACTCAACAGCCGGTGGCCGCGCAGCCTGGCCATCTCGAGGCACTTGACCAGGTGGGCCAGGTAACCGTTGATGCCGAGCAGCTCGTCCCGCTTGCTCAGACGCTGTCCCTGGGTGTCGACCAGCATCAGGATGGGGCGGCCCGGCCACTCCCTGACCACCTTCAGGACGAAGTCCGCCAGTGCCAGGGCCGTCTCGACGCCTACGGCAAGATGGTTCGCGGTCCCCATGACAGCGATTGTGCCTTTGGGCGTCATGGCGGAGCCGGTCAGGATGTCCCCCTGGATTTGCACCGCATGGCCGGCAGGGAAGAGTTGTTTCATCAGGGCTTCGACGGTCATGCTCCCTCCCGGCCGATTTTGCAGGTTGCCTTAAGAAAACTCTGGATGTCCAGCAGGGGCAGCTGCAGGGGGTCGTGCAGGCCGAGCTGCGACCAGATTTCTGTGGCGTCCTGGCAGGAGCCATAGTCGGTCAATCGTGCAGACAGGGCCTGGTGCTCAGCCTCGAGGGCTTCCAGCGAAAGGTCCTGGATCGGTTGCTCCAGGGTTTCGAGGGCTGCCGAGCGAAATGCGGCTATGTCGTCTTCCACCAGACGCTGGACTTCTCCAAGCAGCAAGCGGTGTTTACCGCCGACCGTGCGCCAGACCAGGGCTCGATCGGCGGCATCGAATTCTTCAACGCCCATGGTGGTTTCAATGACATCGGGGCCGGACAGCCCCAGGCGGCCCTCTTCATTGATGATCAGGCTGTCGCAGCAACGGGCCACGATCCCCATACCGCCGAAGCAGCCGTAGACGCCGCCGATCAGGCCGATAACCGGAATACCCGCTGCCCTGGCGGCGAGCAGGGCCCGGATGATCTCGGAAATGGCGATCAGGCCGGCATTCGCTTCGTGCAGGCGGACGCCGCCGGATTCCAGCAGCAGAAGCACCGCGGCGGGGCGTTCCTGCACGGCCAGTTCCAGCAGACCGGTCAGCTTGGCGCCGTGCACCTCACCGACCGCTCCACCCATGAAACCCCCTTCCTGGCTGGCAATCAGCACCTGGCGACCGTCGATCCGGCCATGCCCGACGACGATGCCGTCATCAAAAGCGCAGGGCAGGCCAAGAAGTTCGAGGTGGGGGCTGGTGAGGCGTTCGGTCGGCCCAAGGATCTCCCGGAAGCTCCCTGCATCGAGCAGGTGGGTAATGCGCCCCCTGGCGTTGGCCTCGTAATAGCTGTGGCCGCGGTGCCTGCCGGACAGGTCGCTCATGACGACATCCCCAGGAACTCCTCGATGGCCTGGTCAAGACGCAGGCTGACGACGGCCGGCGTCGCCCCGCCGTCGTTGATCGAGATGCGCAGGCCGGCCAGGTCGTGGCGCTCGGCAAAATCGGTGAGCACGGCCTGCCAGATCGCGGCAAAGCCGCGGGCGGACGTGTTGACCTCGACCTGGCAGGCTTCGTTCAAGTCGGTGCTCTCAACCATGACTTCGAGATTGCCCGAGGACACGACCCCGACCAGAGCGCTCGCCCGTCCGCTGGGCCGGTTTCCGGGGGTCTTGAATTCAAACCGCAGGTGCTCCATATGCTCTTTCCTCTGACGGCGGCCGTCTCTAGGGACGGCTACCAGTTACGAAAGCGCTGTGGCGGCTGGTAGAGCCCCCCGGACCAGTGCACGAGTTCCTTGATGGAGCGGGCGGCGAGCAGGTCACGGGTTGCCAGGCGCTTGTCGATGCCGAGATCCTCCGGGCGCTGGATGATGCCCCGGTCGCGGAGGTTTTCGACCATGCTGCGTGAACGCGCCTGGCCGACAGGTGTATAGCCTGCTACACCGCGGATCGCTTCGCTGCGCTCCTCCTCGGTCCGGCACAGCAGCAGGTTGGCGATCCCTTCCTCGGTGACGATATGGCTGACGTCGTCTCCATAGACCATCACCGGTGGCAGCTCCATGCCGCTGCTTTCCATGAATGTCCAGGCGTCGAGCCGCTCGACAAAGGTCGGTTGCATCTGTTCGCGGAAGGTCTCCACCATCTGCACGACCAGTTTGCGGCCCCGGGGCATCGCTGCCGGCCGGTCATGGGCCTGGCGGCCGGCCTTGAGCCAGGCCGGCTGGCAGTGGCGTCGCCCGCGGGCATCGGAACCGAGGTTGGGGGCACCGCCGTAGCCGGCGATCCTGCCCAGGGTGACGGTCGAACTGTTGCCGTCCAGGTCCATCTGCAGGGTTGAACCGATGAACAGGTCGCAGGCGTAATGGCCGGCGGCATGGCTGAAGGCGCGGTTGGTCCGCTGGCTGCCGTCGGCGCCGGTGAAGAAGACGTCGGGCCGGGCGCTGACATAGCCTTCCATCCCCAGCTCCGACCCCGGCGAGTATACGCTCTGCACGAACCCGGATTCAATGGCCGGGATCAGGGTCGGGTGCGGGTTGAGCATCCAGTGTCGGCAGATCTTCCCCTTCAGGCCGAGGCTGTCCGCGTAGGTCGGCAGCAGGAGTTCGATGGCGGCCGCGTCGAAGCCCACGCCGTGGTTGAGGCGATTGATGCCGTACTCGGCATAAATCCCCTTGATGACCATCATCGCCATGAGGATCTTGATCTCGCCGACCTGGGCCGGGTCACGGGTGAAGAGGGGTTCGATGAAGTGGGGCGTGGGGGCTTGCGTGACGAAATCGACCCAGTCCGCCGGGATGTCGACGCGCGGCAGCCGGTCGACGATCTGGTTGACCTGGGCGATGACGATGCCGCTCTTGAACGCCGTGGCTTCGACGATGGTCGGTGTGTCCTCGGTGTTCGGGCCGGTGTAGAGGTTCCCCTCGCGGTCGGCGCTGTGCGCGACGATCAGCGCAACCTGCGGCGTCAGGTCGATGAAATAGCGGCCGAACAGCTCGAGGTAGGTGTGAATGGCGCCGATCTGGATTTTTCCGGCGGCGACCAGCTGGGCCATGCGCACTCCGACCGGCCCGGAAAAGCTGAAATCAACTTTATGGGCAATGCCACGCTCGAAGAGTTCGATATGTTCGGGCAGTGCTATGACCGACTGCACCATGTGCAGGTCGTGAACCCGCTCCGGATTGACCTTGGCCAGGCAGCCGGCCAGGAAATCGGCCTGCTTCTGGTTGTTGCCTTCCAGGCAGACCCGGTCGCCCGGCTCGAGCACCGCCTCGAGCAGTTCCTGCATGCGGCCGGCCGGCACCACTTTCTCCCCGCAGATTGCCGCTGCACGCTTCAACCGTAACCGGCGATTTTCAACCTGCGAATGCCACTTGTTCATGATGATCAGGAGCCCCTGCAAGCCTGGCTGCGTAAAGCAGCGCCATCAATTGCCATTGCCTTTGGCCAGGCAGATCAATCAGAAGATTGCCTGCCCCATCAGTGCCGTTGGCAGCCAGGTTGCTATCTCGGGGAAGATGCACAAGATAATAATTGCCAGCACCATGCACAGCACGTAGGGTATGGACCCCTTGAGCACCGTTGTCAACGGAACATCCGGGGCAATCCCGTTGATCACGTAGAGGTTCAGGCCGACCGGCGGCGTGATGAGGCCGATTTCCATGTTAATGGTGAAGATGACGGCAAACCAGTAGGGGTCGAAGCCGACCGTTTCGATGATCGGCAGAAGGATCGGGGCCGTCATGACGATGACCGCAACAGGGGGCAGAAAGAAGCCGGCGACCAGCAGGAAGAGGTTGATCAGAGCCATGAGGACCCAGCGATTGACATCCAGGGTTGCGATGTATTCAGCAACCGACTGGGTGACGTACAGGCTCGACAGAGTATAGGCAAACAGTGCCGAAGCGGCGATAATCATCATGATCATCACGCTCTCCTTCATCGAGCTGTTGATGATCGCCCAGATTTTTGCCGGCTGCCAGACCTTGTAAATGAATGCAACCAGGATCAGTACGAACAGGGCCGCGACGCCCGCTGCTTCCGATGGCGTTGCAACCCCGCCATAAAGGACGAACAGGACCCCGGCAATGATGAAGAGGAATGGCAGAACCCGTGGCATGACCTCCAGCTTCTGCTTAAGCGTGAACCCCTGCCCGGTGAAGTCGAAGGTGAATCCGTTGCGCCAGGCGGTGTAGAGCGACCAGGCAACGAACAATCCGGTCAGCATCAGCCCGGGGAGCAGCCCGGCAATGAAGAGCCGGCCGATCGATGTTTCCGTCGCGATGCCATATACGATCATGGTGACCGATGGCGGGATGAGGATGCCGAGGGTTCCGCCGGCGGCAATCGAACCGGTCGCCAGGCCGTCCGGGTAGCCGCGCTTGCGCATCTCCGGAATCCCCATCTTGCCGATCGCTGCGCAGGTCGCCGGAGAGGAACCACTCAGGGCGGCGAAAATCGCACAGGCCCCGATGTTAGACATGATCAATCCCCCCGGGATACGGTTGAGCCAGCGGTCAAGGGCTTCGTAAAGGTCCTTGCCGGCAGGCGAAGAGGCGACGGCCGCGCCCATGACAATAAACATCGGGATGGAGACGAGGGAGAATTCGGCGATCCCTGCAAAGATTGTGTCCGCCAGGATGTCCAGGGAGCCGAACCCGTCGTAGATCACCAGGAAGAGGGTCGAAACCAGCCCCAGTCCAAGGGCAATCGGAATCCCGCATGCAAGAACGATCACAGTGGTCAGCGCGATGAGAATGCCTATTGCTAAGGGGGTCATGCGTTATTCTCCTTCGCTCGAGCTCTGGGGCTCCAGGCCGAATGGCAGCTCTTGCCCGCTGATCAGGGCCAGGGTGTCTGCGAGATATTGCAATGACATGAGGCCGATGCCGAGGGGCAGGGGAAGGTAAGGGATCCAGAGCGGCAGGGCCCAGATGGTATCGGTCGTCCAGCCGTTGACCAGGGCCTCGTGGAAAAGTTCATACCCTTTCCAGGTCAGCAGCAGGCAGAACAGCAGCCCCAGCAGGTTGGCGATCATGGCCAGGATGAAGCGGCCTCTCTGACCGAGATAGGTGGGCAGCAGGTCCACGTTGACATGGCCCTTGAGCTTGAGCACGTAAGGGCAGCCAATGAAGGTGGCGCCGACCAGGGAGAAGGTGACGAACTCGGTCTGCCAGATGGTCGATTCATTGAGAAAATACCGGATGACGACCATCTGGCAGACGACCAGAATGGCCATACCGACCAGTGCGGCTGCGACAATCCCGCACGCGTCTGAAAGCATGCCGACCAACTTGCTGAATGTCCTCATATGAACCTCATGCCCCAGGAATGGAAAAAATCAAGCTGCGTCAAAATTGACGCGGTGGAAAACCCCGGGAACGCTGGGAGACAGACGTTCCCGGGGATGATGGGAAAGGTGTTATTCGACTGCGAGAGCTTTTTCGATCAGTTCCTTGCCGCCGGGAACCTTCTCGGAGAAGTTCTTGTAGGACGTTTTGTCGGCGATGGCTTTCCATGCCGCAGCCTGTTCGGCGTTCATGGTCACAACCTCCACGTTGGCCTTCTTGAAGACGTCAACCATCTTGTCGTCGAGGCCCTTGGCTTCACCGAACATGTACGCTTCCGCAACTTTGCCGGCCTCCATCAGGGCATCCTGCTGGGCCTTGTTGAGCTTGTCCCAGCTTTTCTTCGACATCAGGACCGGCTCATACATGAACCACAGCGCATAATCTCCGGGAGCCGTCAGGCACTTGACCTGCTCGTAGAGACGGTAGGAGACGAAACTTCCGGAACTGGTGTTCGCCGCATCGAGGACGCCGGTCTGCATGGCCTGGTAGATGTCGGCACTGGACATCGAGGCGATCGAGGCGCCTGCGCCAGCCAGCATCTGCTCGAAAGCCGGGCCCGCAGCACGGGTGACCTGGCCCTTGATGGTATCAGGCCCCAGGATGCAGTTTTTTGTCGAAGCAAAACCGCCGGCCAGCCAGGCATCGGCCAAAACCACAACTCCGGCATCGTTGATGATTTTCTTGATGTCGGTCATGAACGGCGAGTTGTTCAGGCGCTTGGCATGATCATGGTTCTTGACCAGGCCCGGCATCAGGGTCGAGCTGAACTGCGGATGGCGTCCGCTGGCGTAATCGAGAGGGAAGGCGGAGATGTCGAGTTGCCCCTTGACCATGGCATTCCATTGTTCCTTCGCCTTAAAAAGAGCCGCGCCAGGGTAGATTTTTATATCCAGGCCGACATTGGCCTTGGCGACCTCTCTGGCCATGATCTGCACCATTTCGTCCCGCACGTCACCCTTGCCGCCCGGCCACTGGTGTGAAGCCTTCAATGTGGCGGCGCCGGCCGTGGCGGTAATGCCGGTAAAAGCCATAACGAGCGTCCAAATTACTGTTTTCTTTAAGATCGACATTGTGTACCTCCTTCAGGATGAAAGAAATCCTTTTACGTCGGGGCTGCACCGGCGGCGCTGTTGTTTGACCGACCCCTTTAGGCGCTATTCATCAAGCGAGTCATATTCGCGTAATGCTGTCCACTGGTTGATCAGGTGATCGTGCATGATCTTTTCCGCAGCGGCCGGGTTGCGGTTCTCGAATGCCGCCAGCAGCATCCGGTGCTCGGCGAGGGATTGCTGCAGGCGGCCGGGAAGGTGCAATTGGCGGCCGCGCATCAGCCTGAGGAACTTGCGCAGATCGGTGGTGATCCGTTCCAGCCAGTGGTTGCCCGCCAACTTCTGTACTTGCTCGTGGAAGACGCAGTTGAGTTCGAAGTATTTCTCGATGTCGTTGGCGGCGGCATGCTTCTCGAGCCGGCCGTGCAATTCTTCGATCTTCCTGATGTCCGCCGCCTTGGCTTTTTTTACGGCTTCATATGCGCAGCGCCCTTCGAGCAGGGCCATGACCGGGAACATCTCGTCAATATCCTGCCGGGTCAGTTCCGTCACCGTACAGCCGCGCCGCGGCTCCAGGCTGACCAGCCCTTCGGCATGCAGCACCTTCAGGGCTTCGCGCATCGGCGTGCGGCTGATGCCGTATTCGTCGGCCAGGGCCAGTTCGTCAATCGCCTCGCCAGGCTTGAGCTCCTGGGAATAAATCCGCATGCGCAGTCTGGAGGCGACTTCCTGATAGAGTGCCGGGGTGGTTATTCTGGAGGTTTTTGCCATTGAGGCCCTCGGACCAGACCAACAGTTATGGGAAAAGGTGTAATTTATAATTATGCATTACGGTATTTGGTAAACGTACTAGGATGCATGACGGCCTGTCAATAAAAAATAACATTGTTATCCTTTCATTTTAATCTTTGCCGTGGACGCATCGAGAAATCTGACAACATGGGTTGCTTCTGAATAGATACCAGAAAAAACCCTTATAAAATAAGTGGTTTTTTCTGCGAAAAAACACATATCAAATATAACGAAGTTTGATTTGTGCGTAGCGGCATATGGTAGGCGGGGAGCTTCTGTGGCGTCGGAGGGGGCGCGGCCCTGGGCGGGAGTCCTGAATAATGCAGCTAAGACCGGCATTTTGTCTCGGCAGCCTTCCCGGACCTGACTGGCAGGCGGCCAGAGCCGTGCTGGCGTTACGGAGGTGTGGCCATCAACCGGTTAATTGCTCTGCCAAATCGAACAGGTTCGCGGCGGTCACGTCGACTTCCCCTTCCGGGGCAGACTCCCCGGGCCCGTCGGGGCCGTATTCGGTCGGACGTGAAATAAACGCTGTGCGGAAGCCTTCCTGCCTGGCCGCGCGCAGGTCGTCGCTGTGCGCGGCAACCATCATGATCTCTGCGGGCCGCAGACCTAGCAGACGGGCCGCCATTCGGTAAGCCTGGGGCGCCGGTTTGTAGTGCCCGGCCAGTTCAGCGGACAAGATGCAGTCCCAGGGTAATCCTGCGCTTTTGGCCATGTTCGCCAGCAGCGCCATGTTGCCGTTGGAGAGGGTGGCGAGCAGATAGCGGGAACGCAAGCGGCTCAGTCCGGGGACAGAATCCGGCCAGGGAGCCAAGCGGTGCCACGCCCGGTTCAAATCGTCGATTTCCGCCTCGGAAAGGCCCTTGATCCCGAATTGAAGCAGGAGTTCGTCGAGGATCAGCCTGTGCAGACCATCGATGTTGATCCATGGCAGTTCGCCCCGTTCCACCCGGTCCATAGCCGGCCGATAGCCTTCCCGCCAGGAGTCTGCGAACCGTTCGCAATTGAAGCTTGTCCCCTTGGCCCTGCTCAGTGCCTGTGCTTCGTTGATGATGGATGACCGCCAGTCCACCACCGTGCCGAAAACATCGAAAGTCAGCGCTTTGACCCTGACAAGAGCTTGCGGCTGCTCCTGTTCGCTGAAGTCTGGTGCAGACACGGCTGCCTGGGACGTTTCCCCGAACGGAGTGGCGATCATGGAAGGACAGGCGTGAAACGATCTGTCATCTGGGGAGGCGTTCATAGATCACGGCCCGCTCGCACAGTATACAAAGGTTGGTTTTCCAGTGACCTGAGGACTGGCTGATCACCATTTCTCCCGTTCCGGCATCAGCTTCACCAGTTCGTAGGCTCTTTGACCCAGGCCGACCTTCTCGCCATGCTCCAGCTGGATCTCCCAGTCGATGTGCGGATGGACGCCGCGGAACTTGTCGCAGCCCGGTTCATGGCCGGTCTGCATGGCGGTATCCGGCAAACCCCGGGCCAGGTTGACCAGGTCGGCGCAGGCCTGGTCCAGGGCCACGGGATCCGTCGAGGCGAGAATGCCGATATCGGGGACAATCGGCGCATCGGAGTGGCCGTAGCAGTCACAGGCCGGCGACACCTGGGTAATGAAGTTGACGAAGAGCCGTTGCCCGGTTTTCCCGTAAAGTGCTCCCAGGGCGTATTCCGCCATTTTCTTCATGACCAGAGCGGATTCTTCGTTCCACTGAATGCGGATCGCCTGGGGTTCGCAGATGGTGATGCAGCGGCCGCAGCCGGTGCAGAGTGCGGTATCGATGGCCGCCTTGCCGCTGCTGAGATCGATGGCGCCGTGGGCGCAGGCCTTGAGGCAGGCGCCGCAGGTGGTGCAGTGCTTCGTGGAGACAGTCGGCGCCACGGTGGAATGCTGCTCGAGTTTCCCCTGGCGGCTTGAACAACCCATGGCGAGGTTTTTGATGGCGCCGCCGAAACCGGTCAGTTCGTGACACTTGAAATGGGAGAGCACGATCAGGACATCGGCCTCGAGGATTTCAAGCCCAATGTCGACTTCCTTGAGGAGCTCTCCGGGGACCGCCACCCGGCGGGCCGAATGTCCGCGAAGACCGTCACTCATGATGAGCGGAGCATTGACGACCGCGTAGGCAAAGCCGTTTTCTATGGCGCAGGTCAAAGCGGATACGGCCTCTTTGCGCTCGCCAGGGTAGAGAGTGCTCGAGTCGGTTAGGAAGGGCTTGCCGCCGGCCCTCTTGACCTGGTCGATGATCCGGCGCACGAAGGTCGGTCTGATATAGGCGTGCCCGCCTTTTTCGCCGAAATGCATTTTGACGGCAACCAGTTCGCCGGGCTGGACGATGGCCGGCAGCCCGGCCATTTGAGTCAACCGCTCCAGCTTGGTGTGCAGGTTCTCGCGCAGGCCGGCCCGCATGTCAGCAAAAAAAACCTTTGTGGCCATCATCTTCTCCTTGGCGCGCGCAGCTGCCCGTTACTGGGCCTGCTCGGACTGTGCGCCGAGCTGCCCATAGGACTCGACCTTGCCGTTGACCAGGTGGATATAATAGCGTTCCCAGAAGCGATTCGCGGGGACGTAATAGAGGTATTCCCCGTTGCCGTTGCCCGAAGCGTCGGTCGGGTTGCCCATCTGCTGCAATACTTCGGCTTTACTCATGCCGGG
>JAHEEU010000203.1 GCA_024640545.1 Geobacteraceae bacterium | reverse complement strand
GAACCCGCCGCGCAGCATCCAGACAGCGCCGGGCATGCCCCTCGAAACCGTATTTCCTGACCCGATCAAGGTTCGGCAGCTCGATCGCGAAGATCACCTCCGGCAACACCTCGACCAGCGCGGCAAAATCGATGCAGCCCTCGCCAGGGTAGAGGCGTTCGTCCCGGGCAATATGGATCAACCCTTCACGGGTGAGCGGAATCTCTTTTCGGGTGTCGCTGATATGCAGGAAGTGAAACCATTCCCGGGGAAGCGCCGCGACGTCCTCGAGGCTGACCTGGGACAGGTGAAAATACAGGGTATCGATCAGGATACCGCCGTTGGGGCGACCAGCAGCGCGGACGATATCGGCCGCTTCGGCAAGATTGGTCAACCGGGAAAAACTGGGGAACTCGAGGCTGACCGTTAAACCGAAGGGCCGCGCCAGGTCGCAGATTTCAGCATAGCGCTCGATGACGAAAGCGCGATCGTCCCGTACTCCGGTCCAGGCACTGGAAATCAGGTGTTTGGCACCGAGTTCAGCGGCCGCCTCCATGGCCGGCACATAGCTGATCGGTTCCACATCCTTGAGAATGCGCGCCAGTTCGATATCGTGCAGCTTGACGCCAGTTTCCTGCAGAGCAGCCTTGGTTTTCCGGAGCATCTCACTGTCGCCTGGCAGGCAGTGAGCCTCGCCGGGCACGCCCATCGGGATCAGACGGAGGCTGATGTAATCGTAACCGGTCCGCGCCGCAATATTGACCATCTCCGACGGCGTGCAGCCGAGTACGGTCAGCGGTTCCAACGAAAATTGCTTTGCCATCGTTCAATCTCCAAACGTCCGGTTCATGCCCGATCCGAAGACCGGGCGTTATCCACATCCACCGGTCAACAGCTTTCGAGCAGTTCCATGGGGTTGACGGAACGGCCGGTCTCACTGGACTCGAGGACCGCCAGGGTCGTTGCCAGGGTCAACAGGCCATCTTCCGCAGTGATGACCGGTTCTTCCTCGCCACGGATAACATGGCAGAAATGCTGCAGTTGAGCGGTGAATGGGGCAAAATACGGAACGGTTTCAGAACGTTTCATCAGCGGCTCCCACCAGCCTTTCTGGTTGCCGTGCGGATGGCTCCAGAGTTCCATGTTGGGAAACGACAGGGAGCCCTTGGTGCCGAGAAAGCGGTAACAGTCCTGATCGGTCTTGAAATAGTCGGCATTCTCCCCGGAAGTGAGTTCATAGGACCAGGGGGATGGGGTCGTATCGGAAACCAGGGCCGTGCCCAGGGCGCCGTTGGTCATCTCGAAATTGACGGCGACAGTGTCTTCGACTTCGCCGGTCCGCACCAGACGCCGGGCACGGGCATCGATTTCGGCGACATCGCCGCAGATGAAACGCAGGTTGTCGATTTCATGAATAATGTTGAGCAGTACCGGTCCGGCCCCCTTCTGGGAGCGCCAGGCGACTTCAAAATAGTTGTCAGACTTCATCAACGCCCACAACACGGAAACGCCGATCAGCTGCCCGAGTTCCCCGCCCCGGACAATCTCACGTGCCCTGCGAACCAGCGGGAAATAGCGGCGGTGATGGCCGACGAGCAGGTTGACCCCGCTCTGTTTGACCGCCTCGACCAGTCGCTTGCCGTCCTGCAGGGATGAGGCAATCGGCTTTTCGGTCAGCACATGGACACCGCGGGCAACGCAGTCCATGCCGACCCTGGCATGGAACTGGTTTGGCGTGGCATCGATGACCCCTTCAAGATCAGCCTCGGTAATCATCTCCTGGTAGTCGGTGAAAAAAGGAATATTCAGCTGGTCGGCAAGCACCTTGCGCTCGGGATTGGCATCACACAGCGCGACCAATTTGCCGTTGGTGATATGTTTCGAGCCCTCGATATGCTTGGCAGAAATCAGGCCTCCACCGATGAGGCCGATTCTCACAGGTTCCATTGCTGCGCTCCTAGATATCAAACCAATGAATGTTGCAGGGCCGGGGTTTCCTTGACCCGGCCCACAACGGATAACTCAGAAAACCAGGGACTGGTCGCCGTTGAACTCGCCGAACAGCTCTGCGTCCGACGGGCGGTCTTCGGGGATCGGCCGGCTGACCCAGGTAACGTTGATGTAGTGCTTGAGGGAAACATTCTCATTGGTGATGTTGCCACCCCAGGTTCCGCAGCCCATACTCGAGGTCATCGGCATGCCGTTGGTGAAGGAACCGGAGTTGGCCTTGGACTGGGCCTGGCGCACCATCATCCGGCTGACCGGCATGGCCAGGGCCAGTTGGTGGACGTGCTCGTCGTTGAACGAGTAGATGCCGCAGGAGTGGCCGATGCCGCCGACGGCATAGATCTGCTGCAGGCGGGCTATCGCCTTGTCGAAGGTACCGCTGTACTTGAACACGCCGATGATCGGGCCGAGCTTCTCGCTGCACCAGTGGAATTCGGGGCCGATGTGGTCTTCCTCGCAAAGCAGGAAGGCCTTGCCCGCAGGGAGGGTGAATCCCGCCTTCTCGGCGATTTTCGAGGCGGCGCAGGCGATGGTGTCCATGGTCCGGTGGCGCTCGTCATCCCATAGTACTGTGGTCAACTTGGCTTTTTCTTCGGCATTGCACAGGTAGCCGCCTTCTGCCTGGAGGGCCTGCAGCATCTGCGCATAGACGCTGTCATGAATCAGCAGGTTGCCGTCTGCCGAGCAGCCGGAGCCGAAGTCGGAGAGCTTGCTGGTACGAACATTGGCAGCGGCGGTCTTGACATCCTGCGCTGTCGTTTCGTCGAACACCATGGTGGCGTTGCCGGCGCCGACGCCGTAGGCCGGTTTGCCGGAACTGTAAGCCGCCTTGACCATGGCCGGCCCGCCGGTGGCAATGGAGAGGTCAACCTGGCTCATCAGGTACTGGGACGAAGGGATGCTCGGATGTTCCACGCAGACATACAGGTCTTCGGGCAGGCCGATTTTTTTCAGGGCGGCGCGCATCACGTTGATCGTCTCGATGGTCGTCTGCCTGCTGCGTGGATGGGGAGCGAAAACCACCGCGTTCCTGGCCTTAAGGGCATAGATACCGACCCCGGGCGGGGTCAGCGCCGGGTTGGTGGTCGGAATCAGCGAAGCGATCACGCCGATCGGCTTGGCGTACTTGACGAGCCCCTTTTCCGGGATTTCCTCGATAATGCCGACGCTCTTCTGGCGCAGGCAGTCACGCAGAATCCCCATGATCTTGAAGCGCTTGTTGGGGCGGCCCTCGCGATCGCCCAGCCCGCTTTCATCAACCCCCATCTGCGCCAGGCGGGTAAAGGTCTTCTCGTTGGCCGTCGCCCAGGCGACCGCTCGAATGGCACGGTCAACGGATTCCTGGTCGAGATCGTTGATCTTGGCCTGCGCAGCCCGGGCCCGGGCAATCAGTTCATCGATATTCTGCTTTGCTTCTTCCGACAGAGGTTTAGCCATCATCCTTCTCCTGAAAAGTGTCTTTAGCGCCTGGCTGGGACCAAATCCTAACTATCCCTTGAGGAGAGCGTCGGCAGCCAGCATGCCAAGCCGATAACTGGTAACGCCGAAACCACAGATTTGACCTTTGACGACATGGGAAAATACCGAATGGTGCCGGAACTGCTCCCGAGCGTGCACGTTCGACATGTGCACTTCGACGATCGGTGCCTTCAAGATGGCCAGGGCATCGGAAATGCCGTAGCTGTAGTGGGTCCAGGCTCCGGCATTGATAACGACGGCAGCAACGCCTTCCTGATGAGCGCGGTGAATGCGCTCCGCCATCTCGCCTTCGCAGTTGGTCTGAAAGCACTCCACTTCGTAGCCGAGTTGGTTGCCCAGGGTCACCATCTGGTCGTCAATTTCCTGCAAGGTGGCCGTCCCGTACTGGGCCGAATCCCGCTTGCCGAACATGTTCAGGTTGATGCCGTGAAGAACCAGAATTTTTTTCATTTGACGACTCCCTTTTAACGTCCTTCTAGATAGTATTTTATTGTGAACATTAGGATATACGTGCAAAAATGTCCTGTCAAACTTATTTTCTCTATAGGATAACTTTGCTTGATTTAGGATATCTCACAAACTCATTATAGCAATGGCCGATCACATGCAGACTCGTGCTGGCTGCGCTTTACCATAATGGGGCCTCCTGCAAGAAATCCACACGGAGGACGCCGTTTGCTACTCGTCTCGTCAATACAGCCAGTGTGCGCCGGGGATACCAGATATTTACCCGTTCACAGAATTTTAGTTGCAAAGCACCAATTCCGGGTATAACCTATCTAGTAGTAATCTTGTATCATATAATAGGACTAGGAGGCAATCGTGAAAGCGGCAGTGCTCAAAGATGTCAAGACGCTCAGCATCGAGAAGGTCGCGGTGCCGGAACCAGGGCCGAATGAGCTGAGAATTCGCGTACAATTGGCCGGGATCTGTGGTTCTGACAGCTCCATGTACCAAGGGAAGTTGGCGGCCCCCTTCCCGGTCATCCCCGGTCACGAGGCGGTCGGCACGGTCGAGACACTTGGCACCGGTGCAGCGAGGTTTCGCATCGGCCAGAGAGTCACCATCCACCCGAACTATTTTTGCGGCGAGTGCCCGATGTGTAAAAGGGGCCTGACCAATATCTGCCGCAACAAAATCCGGCTCGGCGTTGACATCAATGGCGTCTTTGCCGACTACGCGGTCGTTCCCGAGCAGGCGGCCCGCGC
>JAHEEU010000202.1 GCA_024640545.1 Geobacteraceae bacterium | reverse complement strand
GAAATCGACGTAATCCTTGAGCCAGTTCAAGGTGACTTTCATACTTAAAGTCCTTTATATAACAAAAATGCAACTATATGATTTGTAGATGGTTTATTGCCAGTTATCAGTTATCAGTTGTCAGTTGCCAGCTACCAGTTGCCAGTGCCTTGCGGCCAGCCTCCAGCCTCCAGCCTTCTGTATTCTGTTTCCTGTATTCTGTTTCCTGCATTCTGCCTTACTAGAACTGCTTCAAAAAGCGCAGGTCGTTTTCAAAGAACAGCCGCAGGTCGTTGACGCCGTACTTGAGCATGGCGATGCGTTCGATGCCCATTCCAAAGGCAAAGCCGCTGTACAACTCGGGATCGTATCCGACCGACTTGAAGACCTCCGGATCGATCATGCCGCTGCCGAGGATTTCCAACCAGCCGGACTGGCCACAGACCCTGCAGCCGCTGCCGCCGCAGATCACACACTGGATATCGACTTCGGCGCTTGGCTCCGTAAAAGGGAAAAACGATGGCCGGAAGCGGACTGCGGTGTTCTGGCCGAAGAATTCAGTCACAAAGGTAGTCAGAATCCCCTTGAGGTCGCCGAAGGTCACCGTGCGATCGACCAGAAAGCCTTCGATCTGGTGAAACATGGGGCTGTGGGTAATGTCGGAATCACGCCGGTAGACGGTCCCAGGGGCCACCACGCGCACCGGTGGCTGCTGTTGCAGCATGGTGCGAATCTGCACCGGAGAGGTATGAGTCCGCAGCACGACATCCTCGGAGACATAAAAGGTATCCTGCATGTCCCGGGCCGGGTGATCCTTGGGGATGTTCAGGGCCTCGAAGTTGTAGAAGTCCTTTTCGATCTCGGGCCCTTCGGCAACCCCGAAACCAAGGGCCGCAAAAATGGCCACGATCTCCTCTGTGACCTGGGTGATCGGGTGCTTGCTGCCGCGCCGATGTTTGCGGCCGGGCAGCGTGACATCCAGGCGTTCGCTGGCCAATTTCTGCTGCATAGCCTGGTTGCGCAGTTCTTTCTGGCGTTCGACAAAGGCTGCTTCCAGGCGATCCTTGACCTCGTTGGCAAGCGCGCCGACCAGCGGGCGCTCCTCGGCGGACAGCTGCCCCATGCCTTTCATAACCGCAGTGATTTCGCCTTTTCGACCCAGGTAACGGGCACGCACCTGCTGCAGTTCTGCCTCGCTGACAACTTCAGCGGCAGATTGCAATGCCGCTGCTTCGATCTTGTTCAATTTATCTTTCATGATATTCCGGACCTGAGAATGCACCGGCCTGGCATTAAGCCAGGCCGCGGGCCAAAAAAAAAGAGATGGGGGAGGCCCCATCTCTTTAACACTCGGCAGTTACTGAAGCTGGGACTTGGCCTTCTCGACGATGCAGCCAAACCCCGTAGGGTCGGTGACTGCGAGCTGGGCAAGTATCTTGCGGTCAATACCGATCTCGGCCTGCTTCATACCGTGAATCAGGCGGCTGTAAGACAGACCGTTGTCGCGGGCGGCGGCATTGATCCGGGCGATCCACAGGGCCCGGAAATCACGCTTGCGGACGCGGCGGTCACGAAAGGCATAGCTGAGTGCGCGGTCTACTGCTTCAGTTGCGCTCCGGAACAGTTTGCTGCGGGCGCCACGATAGCCCTTGGCAAGCTTTAACACCTTGTTCCGTCTGCGTCTCGCTTTGAATCCTCTTTTTACTCTTGGCATAGCTATTCTCCTTGAGAATCAGATAAACGGGTTGCCCCGTACCCGGATCTGAAGGGGGAGACAGTTGTGCCCCACAGTTCACGGGTTGTTGTGGTACCGTCCGCCCCTTAGAGGTAAGGGATCAGGCAGCTGATATTCTTGGCGTCGCTCTTGTCAACCAGAGTTGCCTGGCGCAGGTCGCGCTTACGCTTGGTCGACTTCTTGGTCAGAATGTGGCTGGTAAAAGCCTTGTTCCGGCGGATCTTGCCGGTTCCGGTTTTACGGAAACGCTTGGCAGCACCGCGGTTGGTTTTGATCTTGGGCATCGCTTTAATCTCCTTGCTGGATTATCTTCTGCTCGGCCCTAGGGCCGTTATCAATTATTTCTTCAGGGGCCCGATCACCATGCTCATGAAACGTCCCGACATATTCGGATGACTTTCAATCTGGCCCAGCTCAATAAGGTCGGTGGCAACCCGCTGGAGAATCTTCCGGCCGAACTCTGGGTGAGTTACCTCACGGCCCCTGAACATGATCGTCACTTTGACTTTATTGCCTTCACCGAGGAAGCGCTTGGCGTTTTTCACCTTGAACTGGTAGTCGTGTTCGTCAGTTTTGGGACGCAGTTTGACCTCTTTGATTTCAACCCTGACCTGTTTTTTCTTTGCCTCGGCAGCACGTTTGCTCTGCTGGTACTTGTACTTGCCGAAGTCCATGATCCGGCAGACCGGCGGTTTGGCTGTCGGCGAGACTTCGACCAGGTCGAGACCCTGAGCTTCGGCAGCCTGCAAGGCGGATTTCAGATCCATGACACCCAGCTGGGCGCCCTCGTCATCGATGACGCGAACCTCGCTGGCACGGATTGATTCGTTGATATTGGTCGTGTCCTTACTTATGACGCACCTCCTAATGATACTGTCGGCATTCTTCCTGAATGAAACGGACAAAATCCGCTGGGGCCATCGATGCCAGGTTTTCACCTGAACGATGCCGCGCGGTCACGGTGCCGGCTGCCACTTCCTGGTCGCCGATCACCAGCATGTACGGAACCTTTTCCATTTGGGCTTCGCGAATCTTGAAACCCAGCTTCTCGTTGCGCAGATCAGCCTGCACGCGCACACCCTGAGAGCGCAGTTCATCACAAACCTGCTCAACGTAGGCGGCCTGGCTGTCGGTCACATTCAGGACTTTTACTTGAACCGGGGCAATCCAGAGCGGGAAATTGCCGGCGTAATGTTCAATCAGCACACCGATAAAACGTTCAATGGCCCCCAGGATCACCCGGTGGACCATGACCGGCCTGTGCTTCTCGCCGTCGCTCCCGACATAGCTGAGATCAAAGCGTTCCGGGAGGGTAAAATCGCACTGGATTGTAGCACATTGCCACTTCCTGTCAAGAGCGTCCTTCAGTTTGACATCGATCTTCGGTCCGTAGAAAGCCCCGTCTCCTTCGTTGATCTCGTAGGGCAGACCGGTATCGTCGAGAGCGCTCTGCAAAGCGTGGGTGGCCCGCTCCCAGTCTTCATCCGAGCCGATCGCCTTTTCCGGGCGGGTCGAAATTTCGAGCTCATATTCAAAGCCGAAAATCCCCATGACGTCGCGGACGAAAGTGAGGACCTTCTTGATCTCGCCGTCAAGTTGTTCCGGCATGCAGATGATATGCGCGTCATCCTGGGTGAAACCACGCACACGCAACAGGCCATGCAACACCCCGCTCTTTTCATGGCGGTGAACCGTACCCAGCTCGAAGTAACGCTGTGGCAGGTCGCGGTATGAGCGCTTCTTGGACCTGAAAATAAGCATGTGGGCCAGGCAATT
This sequence comes from Geobacteraceae bacterium, assembly GCA_024640545.1. Lineage (GTDB taxonomy): Bacteria > Desulfobacterota > Desulfuromonadia > Desulfuromonadales > BM103 > JAHEDT01. The sequence goes on along the minus strand of JAHEEU010000202.1, from coordinate 1,200 downwards.
CATCGGCTTGATGCCGTAACTCTGCTCGTCCACCTCGGTGAAGTACATGTTCTCCCGATAGTTGTCGAAATGCCCGGAGGTTTTCCACAATTCGGTACGCAGGATCTGCGGGCCCACGACGATGTCATAGCCGCGCTTGAGATGCTCGCGTCTCTCGAAATCTTCGATAATGGTGCGCATCAGGGCGCCCTTCGGGTGCCAGATCACCAGGCCGGCACCGGCCTCGTCGTTGAATGAGAACAGGTCCAGTTCGCGGCCGAGCTTGCGGTGATCGCGCTTCTTCGCTTCTTCAAGACGGTGCAGGTGCTGTTTGAGTTCTTTCTTGTCGGTAAAAGCCGTCGCGTAAATACGCTGCAGCATGGCGTTCTTTTCGTCGCCCCGCCAGTAGGCGCCCGCGACACTGGTCAGCTTGAAAGCCTTGAGCATACCGGTGGAGGGGATGTGCGGACCGCGGCAAAGATCGACAAAAGTGCCTTGACGGTAGAGGCTCACTTCGTCCTGGGCGAGGTCTTCGATCAGCTCGACCTTGTAGGCCTCGCCCATCTCACGGAACAGATCGATCGCTTCCGAGCTCTTGACAACCTGGCGTTCAATCGGCAGGTCGGCCTTGGCCAGCTCGGCCATCTTCTGCTCGATCCTTTCAAACTCCTCCGGACTGAAGGTGTGCGAATCGCTGTAGAAGTCGTAATAGAAGCCGGATTCGATCGCCGGCCCGATGGTCACCTGAACTTCGCGGCCGAACAGTTCCTTGACCGCATGGGCCATCAGGTGGGCTGTCGAGTGGCGATAGATCTTCAAACCATCAGGAGTGTTGAGTGTCACCAGACGCAGGTCAGCATCGGCCAGGATGGGCGTCGAGGCATCGACCAGAGTGTCGCCAAGGTATGCCGCGACGGTCTGTCGCGCAAGGCCTTCGCCAATGGAACGTGCCACATCGAGAGGCGTAGCCCCTGGAACTACTTCCTTAACGGTTCCGTCCGGCAATGTAACATTCAGCATTGACATTCTGTTTCCTTTAACGAAAAGAGGCATCCGTGGATGCCTCTGCGTGTTCCGGGTGAAGTTTTTGGTAGGCACGGGCAGGATTGAACTGCCGACCCCTACCGTGTCAAGGTAGTGCTCTCCCACTGAGCTACGTGCCTGCACCCAAAATGCCGGATACATTTAACAAAGGCGCTACTCCCTGTCAAGCCTTTTTGT
>JAHEEU010000201.1 GCA_024640545.1 Geobacteraceae bacterium | reverse complement strand
AGCTGGCAAAGGTCCTGCCGCTGATCGACTGGATCTCCATGGACATCAAGGGCGCCGCGGTTACCGGGGCGGCGACCCCCTGGGAAGAGCACGCCGCTTTCCTGGCCCTGGCCGGTGACCGACTCTGCCAGGTGAAGCTGGTGGTCGATGCCGGCACGACGGACACCGAACTGCTTACCGCGGCCCGCCTGGTCGATCGGCATGCTCCGGAGACCCCCTTGATCCTGCAGCCCCGCACCCTGGCCTCCGGTTCGGCCCTGGACGGGGCCGCCCTGCTCGGTCTGCAGGCGCTGGCCGCAGCGGCGCACCGGGATGTCCGCATCATCCCGCAGATCCATCCCTGGCTGGGGGTCGCTTAACGAAGCCCTTGCTATTTTCAACGATTTTCGGCAAGCTTGCAGCCCGTTCATCTGTTATTCAGGAGGTTTTTCATGGTTCGTATTGCGTCGTGTATCACCCTGGCCGTCGTATGTTTTGTAACCCTCGCCCCGTGGGCGGTCGCTGCCGATATCCAGACGGCGAAAGTCTATCGTGATTATCCCGGCTATCTCACCGCACCGGCCAGTGAAAACCCGCTGTTTGCTGGCGACCAGGCGGCTTCGGCATCGATTCTGACCCAGACCTGGAACAGCCCGAACGCCTGGACCTTTACGCCCATGCTCGGTTATCACGTGATCGACGGCGGCCTTGATCTCGACAACAACGTGTCCATGGGCCTGGCGCTCGGCTACAACCTGACCGCCAACTGGACCATCGAAGCCGACGTCCGCTACACGCCGACCCAGACCGATTTCTCCACTGGCAATAACGAAGACCTCGATATCTGGACCGTCACCGGCGGTGTGCTCTATCACTTCATGCCGGAACAGCGCCTGAACCCCTACCTGGCGGTCGGTGCCGGCGGCCTCGTCTATGACTTCGACAATACGAGCCATGATGACGAGGATTACATGGGGTTCTGGGGCGGCGGCGTCAAGTATGCGATCAACAACAGCATGGCCTTCAGGGTGGATGTGCGCCACATCCTCGATTATCGCAGCTCGAACGATTTCGACACCCACGATAGCTCGGACTGGCGTCATCACCTCAGTGCGATGGCCGGCGTGACCTTCCAGTTCGGCAGGTGAGGCCGCTTGCCGTTCATCCCCGAGTGTAGCAGCCCGATTCGCCCGCCCCATCCAGCGGCGTGGGTGATCGACTGATTCAAGACAAGGACGGCCAGCCCGTCCTTGTCTTTTTTTTGAACAGCAGGCGTTGTTTCGCGTCCTGGGTTTGCCCTTTGCGTTGTGTTGAGAAATTTTTTGCTGCGCTTTTCGTTTTCAAGGAGTGTCTGCATGGTCATCGAAGAGATCACCTCGATGGAATTCAGCGCCGGGCTGCACAAGACCCGCACCGTCCTGCTGCCGGTCGGCGCCACGGAAGAGCATGGCCCCCACCTGCCGATCGGCACGGACACCTTCCAGGCCTACGATGTCTGCGTTCGCCTGGCGGAGCGGCGGCCGGTCTTTGTCGCCCCGGCGATCCCCTACGGGGTCTGCCGCTCGACCGCCGACCACCCGGGGACCATCGGCATCAGCAGCGGAACGCTCAAGGCCCTGCTCTGCGACGTGGTGCATGCGCTCTATCGCCAGGGACTGCGGGACTTCGTGGTCCTGTCGGGTCACGCCGGCGGGACCCACAACGCCGCGCTGCTGGATGCCGGAGAAGAGCTGCTCAGAAGCTTGCCCGGGATGCGGATCGCCCTGGCCACGGAATACGACCTGGCCAGGGGGGAGGGGGGCGCCATCATCGAGACGGCCGGCGATTCCCATGCCGGCGAGATCGAGACCTCGCGCATGCTGGCTACGCGGCCGCACCTGGTGAAGGGGAGCGCTCCGGCCGCTTATCCCTGTTTCCCCAGGCATATCCTGGTGCGGGACAAGCTGCCATTCTGGCCGAGCGGCGTCTGGGGCGACCCGACCAGGGCGAGCGCGGAGAAGGGACGGCAGATCGAGGATGTCGTGGTGAAGGCCCTGGAACGGCTGGTGACAGAGCTGGAAGGCTTCGTGGAGAACGCGGGACGGCGGCCGGTCGGGCTTGACGAAGCCTAGTGCCGGATTCTAGGTCTCGCCCGGACCGGCCATTCAGGTCAGGCCGGTGTGCAGCTATTTGCCGATCGCCGCGTTGAGCGCCTTGAGCAGCTGATCGATGTCGACATTGTGCACCCCGGCACCATGCTCGACCTCTTCGTAGTCGGCAATCTGGCACTCCATGCAGTCGAGGCCGAAGGCGCGGAAGACCGGCATGGTCTCGGGGTAATTGGCGATGATTTCAGAGATGGTCATCTCGCGTTTGATCATGAAGCCTCCTTCAGTCATTCTCAGGTTTGCCGAACTTGCCGGCCAGGGCTTTCCGAACCACCGGCGGCACCAGGGTTTCGACCGGGCCCTGCAGGCCGGCCACTTCCTTGACGATTGAAGAGCTGAGGTAACCGTAAGGGACCGAGGTCATCATAAACAGGGTTTCGACTTCGCTTTTCAGGTTGTGGTTCATCTGGGCGATCTGGAACTCGTATTCAAAGTCGGAGACCGCCCGCAAGCCGCGCAGGATCACCCTGGCCCCCCTGGATACGACATAGTCGACCAGCAGGCCGTCGAAGGTGTCCACGCTGACCCGGGGGTCGCCGTCGAGCGCCTCTTCGATCAGGCTGATCCGCTCGGCGGTGGAGAACAGGCTGCGCTTTTCGGAATTGCGGGCGACGGCAATGATGATTTCGTCGAAGACCTCCAGGCCGCGTTCGATGATGTCCAGGTGGCCGTAGGTGATCGGGTCGAAAGAGCCGGGATAGACGGCGATGTGCTTGGTCATGTAGGTTCCCCTGTCGAATAGGAATAGAAGTTTATCACAATTGAGCCGTAGCGGCGCCGGTCGATGCGGTGCAGCGGCCCGGAAGACTCGGGCAGGGAGTCATTGAGCGCGGTTTCGACGCAGAGGATGCCGCCCTCGCTGAGGAGTCTGCGCCGGCCGGCTTCAGCGACCGCCCGCTCCGCCAGGCCCTGTCCGTAAGGTGGGTCGATGAACACCAGGTCGAAGGACTCGGCGGCGAAGCCCTGCAGGACCTGCCAGGCGTCACCGGCGAGCACGCTTGCCCGGTCGGCCAGTTGGCAGCGCTCCAGGTTCTCGCGGATGATTTTGAGCGAACCCGGGGCTTTTTCCACCAACCGGGCAGATGCCGCGCCGCGGCTCAAGGCCTCGATCGCCAGGGCGCCCGACCCGGCAAACAGGTCCAAGACCCGGGTTCCGGCAAAACTGCCCATTTTGCTCTGCAGGATGCTGAACAGGGCCTCGCGGACCCGGTCGGGGGTCGGTCGGACATCGAGCCCCTCGAATACTGCCAGGCGCCTGCCCCGTGAACTGCCGGCGATAACCCGCATCAACCGCTCCCTTCAAGCCCTTGCCGGTTCGCGTAACGTGCGAAAAAAACTAGCACAATCAGATGTCGTGGTCAAGCGGAGCCGTGCCAGATCGACCTTGACAGATGAGCTGCCGCGTGGCTTAAATGTGGCTATAGCATGGAGGAGAGTATGGAAAGACAGGACCTGGCCGGGTATGCCGCCAAGAGCGCTGCGTCCCGCGGCCGGAGGCATGAAGAACTCTACAAGGACGACCGCCCCGCCTTCGAACGCGACCGCGACCGGATTATCCACTGCGCCGCATTCAGGCGTCTCGAATACAAGACCCAGGTCTTCGTCAACCACGAGGGGGATTACTACCGCACCCGGTTGACCCATTCCCTGGAAGTCGCCCAGATCGGCCGCGGCATCGCCCGCCGCCTGCACCTCAACGAGGACCTGGTCGAAACCCTGGCCCTGGCCCACGACCTGGGGCATACGCCGTTCGGGCACACCGGCGAAGAAGTCCTCAACCGCCTGATGGCCCCTTACGGCGGCTTCGAACACAATCGGCAGTCCCTGCGCATCGTCGAACACCTGGAAGAACGCTATCCGGATTTCAACGGACTGAACCTGAGCTGGGAGTCCCGCGAGGGGATCATCAAGCACTCCTCGGATTACGACCTCCCCGACGGGTCGGGCTTCGAAGAGTACCTCCCGCAGTTCAGGCCCACGCTGGAGGCGCAGATCATCGACCTGGCCGACGAAATCGCCTACAACAACCACGACATCGACGACGGGCTCAAGGCCGGCTACCTCGAACCGGCCGCGTTGATGAAGGTCGAGCTCTGGGCCGAGACTTATGCCAGGGTGAAGCAAAAGCACCCGGCATTGCCCGATGACCGCCAGGTCCTGCAGACGATCAGTCACCTGATCGGATTTCTGATCCTCGACCTGATCGAACAGACCGAGGCGAATATCCTGGCGGCAGGGGTTGGGTCTCTGGAAGACGTTCGCCGTCATGCCACGACCCTGATCACTTTAAGCGCTGACACTGCGCTGCGCAATCGCGAGTTGAAGGCCTTCCTCTACAAGAACCTGTACCGCCATTACAAGGTCGAACGGATGCGCATCAAGGCGGAGCGCTTCCTGAGCATGCTGTTCGAGAATTACCTGCAGAACCCGACTTTATTGCCGACCAGCTACCAGGCCAAGTACGGACAGTACGGCCGGGAGCGGGTCGTCTGCGACTATATCGCCGGGATGACCGACCGCTATGCGCTCGATGAATACAAAAGGCTCTTCGATCCTTACGAGAGGGTCTA
>JAHEEU010000047.1 GCA_024640545.1 Geobacteraceae bacterium | reverse complement strand
TGACCGGAGTGACCAGCAGGTCGACAATGTTGCCGAGATAGCGCGACATGAAGAGCGATGAAGCCACATTGGAAAAAGAATTGTTGATCACGCCCATGAGGATCAGGCCGGGAATCACGAACTGGGCGTAGCTGAAGTTCTCGAGCACGCTGATACGCTCTCCCAGGGTGGCTCCGAAGATGAACAGGTAGAGGGACGCGGTGATGACCGGCGTCACCAGGGTCTGGGAGGCGACTCGCAGAAAGCGGCGGATTTCCTTCTGCAGCAAGGTATAGAAGGGCAGCCAGGAGATAAATTCCGGTTCTGGTCTCTGGTTCATGGCTTCACCCTGCCGGCCTGGGTCAGCTGCAGGAAGATCTCCTCGAGGCTGGCCTTCCTGGTCTCGATGTCGGCAATCGGCAGGTCGAAGTCGCACAGGCTCTTGAGCAGGTCGCCAGTCGCCTGACCGGCCGACATGGTCAGCTGCAGCGTTGTGCCGCTTGCATCCAGCTCCGCGCCCTGACAGCAGAGATTTGCGGGCAACGCCTTGACCGGTGTCTGCAGGTGGATCAGGAGGCTGCGCGTGCCGAGCTCTTTCAACAGCGTGCGGGTCGTTTCGAGTGCGATCAGTTTGCCATGGTTCATGATGGCAATGCGGTCACACATCTGCTCGGCTTCTTCGAGGTAATGTGTGGTCAGGAGAATGGTTGTCCCCTGCCCGTTGATCTCACGCACAAAATCCCACAGCGTGTGGCGCAGCTCCACGTCGACCCCGGCGGTCGGTTCGTCGAGGATCAGCAGGCGGGGCTTGTGAATCAGCGCCTTGGCGATCATGAAGCGCCGTTTCAGGCCGCCGGACAGCTTGATCATGACTTTGTGCAGGTGCGGCCCGAGGCCGAGGCGTTCGATCAGGCGCTGGCGCCAGCTCTCGTCGTTGTTGACGCCGTAGTAGCCGGCATGAAACTTTAGCGCCTGGTCAATGGTGAAAAAATTGTCGATCACGATTTCCTGGTGCATGACGCCGACCTGACGCCGGGTGGTTCGGTAGTCGCTCTGGTTGTCATGGCCGAAGATCTCTATCGAACCGCGGCCGATCTGGGTGACGCCGCCGATCATGTTGATCGTGGTGCTCTTGCCGGCACCGTTGGGACCGAGCAGGCCGAAAATTTCCCCTGTTTCGATCGTGAACGAGATATCGTTCACGGCGGGGGTGCCGTCGTAGACTTTCGACAAGTTGCGTATGGCAAGGGCAGGTGATGACATGGCGCTTCAAGTTATGCCGCCGCTCGGGGCGATTGTCAAGCCCGTCATGCCGTGTCATTGACATCATGAGGGGCAGCGAGTAAAAATAGGTGGAGAAGAATCACGGGAAGAGCGCACCACATTCAGGTACAGAGAGGACTACCATAATGTCAGGAGCATGTCGGATTGTCGCGCTGTTGCTCGGGCTGGTCGTGATCGTCAGCCCGGCTTACGCGGAACTGGAAAAAACCCTGGTCAAAAGCGAGGTATTGAACAAGGCGCCGTTAGGGATTGCCCAGAGTGTGAGCGACGGGCGCCTGTTCGTTCTCCTCGAGGGGGGCGAAGTCCTGATCTTCTCTGCCGACGGGGAGCAGCAGGAACGCTTGACCGTTGATGCCGACGTCTCCACCCTCGAGGTTTCGCCGGACGGCCAAAGGCTGTATCTTGGCAAGGCCCGGAGCAGGGAGCTGCAGCTGGTCGACCTTGCTTACATCCAGCCGCTGCCGGTGAACAGTTCGGCGGTTAGGGGCCCGGCCAACGCACCGGTCACCATCACCATCTTCAGTGATTTTCAATGCCCCTACTGTGCCCGTCTGCTGCCGACTCTGGAAAAGGTGCAGGAGGCCTATCCCAAGCAGGTGCGGCTGGTGTTCAAGCAATTTCCGTTGAGTATGCATACGTTTGCCCAGCCAGCAGCCCTCGCCAGTATTGCCGCGCGCAACCAGGGGAAATTCTGGGAGCTGCACGATAAGCTGTTCGCCAACTTTGACCAGCTCAGCGATGCGAAGATCCGCGAATTGGCCAAAAGCGTCGGCCTCGATATGGCACGCTACGACAAGGACGTCGCCGACCCGGCGCTGCAGAAGGAAATTGCTGAGGACATCCAGCTCGGCCTGCAGGCCGGTGTGCGCGGCACTCCCGCCGTCTATATCGACGGCAAGCAGCTTAGGGACCGCAGCTTCGACGGCTTCAAGCAGAATATCGAGGGGGGCCTGAAAAAGGCCACCAAGTAGCGCCCCGCTTGCCGATCGTCTAAAAAGGAAGCGGACCCGGCAAAATGCCGGGTCCGCTTTGTTGCAGGGCGCAGTCCTTCCGGAGCGGTTAATCGGCGGCAGGTTCTTCGCCATCCTCTTCTTCCTCGGCCGAACGACGTTTGCCGAACAGCCGTGCGACGATGATGCCGACCTCGTAGAGGGCGATGAACGGCAGGGCCAGCGCGGCCTGGGAAAAGACGTCCGGGGGGGTGAGCACGGCTCCGACCACGAAGGCTGCCAGCAGGGCGAACTTGCGGTTGCGCGCCAGCATCTTGTAGTCGACGATGCCCATGCGCGCCAGGAAGAAGATCACCACCGGCAGCTCGAAGACCAGGCCGAAGGCGAGCAGGAGTTTGCTGGAGAGGGCCAGATAGGACCCCATGGAGAGCATGGCATTCAGTTCGCCACTGCCGGTGCCGAACTCGATGAGCACCTTGAACGCCATGGGAAAGACGAAACTGAAACCGAAAAAAGCCCCACCGGCAAAACAAAGGGTGCTGACCAGCACAAAGGGAATGACATAGCGCTTTTCGTTCTGGTAGAGTCCGGGCGCGATGAAGGACCAGATCTGCCAGAAGATGACCGGCAGGGAGACCAGCAGGCCGGCTAGGGCGCCGATTTTAAGGTAGGTGAAGAAGGGTTCCGTGGCCGTGATGAAAACCAGCGAGGTCCCTTTCGGCAAGGCCTGCCGGACCGGACCGGCAATCAGGTCGAAGAGCTTCTCGGCATAGGTGTAGCAGGCCAGAAAAGCCACCAGCCAGGTGATGCCGGAAATAATCAATTTGCGCCGCAGTTCCTCGAGGTGTGCGGTCAACGGCATCCGGTCGTCAATCATCCTTGCGGCCTTCGGTCCTGCCGTGTGATTCAGGCACAGGGCCCTGCTCGTCGCTGCCGGCATTCATGCCCGGGTCGGGTTCAGTTGCAGGCGTCGCCTCCGCAGGGTTTGCCTCTGGAGGGTTTGCCTCTGGAGGGTAATTCTCGTGCATTGCGCCGGGGGGGGTGATTTTGCCCGGCGAACCCGGTGGCCGCGTGATATTCTGGCTGCGGGTTTCTTCCTCGAAGGTCTGCTTCAGTTCACTGGTCGCCTTTTTGAACTCCGCGAGCCCGCGGCCGAGGGCCCGGGCGATATCGGGGAGACGTTTCGGCCCCAGGACGATCAGGGCGAGCGCCATTATCAGGAGCAGTTCCGGGAAGCCGATACCAAACATGTGCGATCACCTTTTTGCGGGTTCAAATGGGTTGAAGCTTGCTGAGGATACCGGCAAAAATGGGTCCTGTCAAGAGCACCCCGTGGGGGTATAAGCGTTTGACATATCAAGGTTTTTACTCTAGTATACGGCAACCTTCAGGTAAGGATGAGATTGTATCATGAATCAGAATCAAACCATTAATGAAATTCTCCGCCTGGCCGAGGAACGCGATGCGCTGATCCTGGCCCATAATTACCAGCGTGATGAAATCCAGGAAATGGCTCATATAACAGGAGATTCCCTCGCTCTGTCGATGGAGGCCGCGCGCACCGACAAGCCGGTCATTGTTTTCTGCGGGGTGCATTTCATGGCTGAAAGTGCCGCGATCCTGGCCCCCGAGAAGATCGTCCTGCTGCCGCGCCTGGATGCCGGCTGCCCGATGGCCGACATGATCACCGCGGAAGGGTTGCGCGAGTTCAAAAGCCGGCACCCCGGCGTACCGGTGGTGACCTATGTCAACTCGAGCGCTGCCGTCAAGGCTGAGAGCGATATCTGCTGCACCAGCGCCAATGCGGTCAAGGTTGTCGCCTCGCTTGCCGAGCCGGAAGTGATCCTGGCTCCGGACCGCAACCTCGGTCGCTATATCGCCGGCCAGGTCGACAAGATTTGCCACTTCTGGGACGGCTACTGCCCGACTCACGAACGGTTTACCGTTGACGACGTCAAGGTTGCCCAGGCCGACTACCCGGACGCGCTCTTCATGGCCCACCCCGAGTGCCCCCCGGAGGTGCTTGCCCATGCCGACCATGTCTGTTCGACCAGCGGCATGTACACCTTCGCCAAGGAGAGCCCGGCGCAGTGTTTCATCGTCGGCACCGAAGCGGGTATCCTCTATCGCCTGCGCAAGGAGAACCCCGGCAAGGAGTTTATTTTGCCGACCACGCGGCTGATCTGTCCGAACATGAAGCTGACGTCCCTTGATGACGTTCTCAAGGCTCTGCAGACCATGAGCCCCCAGGTGACGGTCCCCGAAGAGGTCAGGATCCCTGCGAAGCTTACCCTGGATCGCATGCTGGCTGTCCCACGTGACTGATTCCCCCGTAACTGGCAGCGGCAAGAGCTTGCTTTGCGCCGAAGACCGGCATGCCCGCAACGACTGAACCCCACATTCAACAATGCACCTTGTCCGCAGCCCTGGAGCCCTTTTCCGGGGGGATTGTCGGGCGCAGCGAGATTCTGGGCCTGCATGGCAGCAGCGATGCCTGGTTTGCCGCCGAGCTGCTGGCACGCAACCGGGCTGACGCATGCCTGTTGATCGTGGCTGCCGATCAGGCCGAGGCCCAGCGGTTTTACCGCGCCTTGAGCTTCTTCCACGGCCATCAGGCCGACATTCTCTTCTTCCCGCACTGGGAGACCGAACCCTACGCACCGCTCAGCCCGCATCCCGAAATCGAAGCCACCCGGCTGGCGACCCTGGCGGCGCTCGCCAATGGGCGCGGCCGGGCCGTGGTCTCCACGGTCAAGGCGCTGCAGCAGAAGGTTCTCCCGCGTCCGGTCCTAGAGACCTTGCGGCTGCGTCTCGAGGTCGGCAGCGAGATCTCCCGTGATGCGTTGCTGCAGGGGTTGGGGGCGCTTGGTTATCAGCGTGTGACCCTGGTCGAGGAGCGCGGCAGTTTTGCCGTACGCGGCGATCTGGTGGACCTTTTCCCGCCGATGCTCGACCAGCCGGTCCGCCTGGCGTTTTTCGGCGATGAACTGGAGGCGATTCGCAGCTTCGAACCAGCCAGCCAGCGCTCGTTGGATCACCACATGGTCAGGCTTGAGCTAGCACCGGCCCGGGAAATGATTCTCGCCGGAAGCCATCTCGACACCTTTACCCGGCGGTTCAAAGCCCGCTGTGACGAACTGGAAATCCCGCGCGGGCAACGGGAAGCGATCCTCGAGGAGGTTCGCGAGGGACTGCTGGGTCCCGGGCGGGAAAATCTCCTGCCGCTCAACTACGACGGTCTGGACACCTTCTTTGACTACCTGGGCCGGTTCAGCTGGCTGGTCCTCGACCCGCCGGCCGTGCTCGCCGTGGCAGACGAGTTTGACGCGGCCGTGCGCAGCGGTGTGGAGCGCGCCGCGCGCAGCGGCGAGCCTTATGTGCCCGTCGGGGACTTTTACCTTGGCAGCGAGGACCTGGAGGGCCGCCTGGGGCAGGGTCCGCGCATCGATCTGGCGGCGCTGCAGGTGTACCGGCTCGAGGAGGACCACCCGGTCTACCGCGTTCCGGTGACGGGCAACGCCGACCTGCGCCCCGACCACGCGGCCCATGATGGCAGCCTGGCCCCTCTCGTGGAGCGTCTGCGCGGATGGCTGAGCGACGAATGGAGCATACTCGTGGTCTGCCACCAGCGCGGCCAGGCGGAACGCCTGCTCGATCTGCTGGCGCCAAGCGAACTGCCGGCAACCTGGATTCCGGACCTGGTGCCGGGGCGGGAGTTCCCGGCCGGTCTGACCGTGACCACCGGTTCGTTGGACAGGGGTTTCAGGCTGGTTGAGGAAAAGCGCATCGTCATCTGCGACGACGAGATCTTCGGACCGCGCAGCCACCGCCGGACACGCCGCCGCCAACAAGTGTTCGAATCGTCCCTGGCCGACCTGAAGACCGCCGACCTGGTTGTCCACGCCGACTACGGGATCGGCCGTTACCTTGGCCTTGTCCACCTCAAGACCGGTGCCGTCGAAGGGGATTTCCTGCACCTCGAATATGCTGGTGAAGACCGCCTCTACCTGCCGGTGGAGCGCATCGAAAAAGTCCAGAAGTACCTGGCGGACGGCGGCACTCCGCGACTCGACAAGATGGGCAGCGGAGCCTGGGAAAAGGCCAAGCTGCGGGCCCGTGCGACGATCGAGGAGCTGGCCCGCGACCTGTTGCAGGTCCAGGCGCGACGGCAGCTTGCCAAGGGGTTCAGCTACGCGCCGCCCGACCGGCTGTTCCGTGAATTCGAAGCGGCCTTCCCCTATGAGGAAACTCCCGACCAGCTCGAAGCGATCGAGGCGGTCCTCGACGATATGACCTCGCCCCGCTCGGTCGACCGCCTGATCTGCGGCGATGTCGGCTACGGCAAGACGGAGGTTGCAATTCGGGCCGCCTTCAAGGCGGTGCTCGACAGTCGCCAGGTGGCCATCCTGGTGCCGACCACAGTGCTGGCTCGCCAGCATCTGGAGACCTTCCGGCAACGTTTTGCCGATTACCCGGTGGTTGTCGAGATGCTGTCGCGGTTTCGCACGCCGGCGGAGCAGAAAAAGATCATCGAACGTACCACCGCAGGCCAGGTCGATATCCTGATTGGCACCCACCGGCTGCTGCAGCGCGACCTGCGCTTCAAGAACCTTGGCCTGATCGTGGTCGATGAAGAACAACGCTTCGGCGTGACCCATAAGGAGCGGCTGAAGAAGATGCGTGCCGAGGTCGATGTGCTGACCCTGACCGCCACTCCGATTCCGCGTACCCTGCACATGAGCCTGGCCGGTTTGCGCGACCTGTCGATCATCGATACGCCGCCGGTTGATCGCCAGGCGATCCGCACTTACGTGACCCGGTTCGACGATGACCTGATCCGTGACGCGATCCTCCGCGAGCTGCGCCGCGGCGGCCAGGTTTACTTTGTCCATAACCGGGTGCAGTCGATCGATGCCATGGCCGATTTCCTGCGCCAGCTGGTCCCCCAGGCCAAGATCGGTGTCGGCCATGGGCAGATGCCGGGAAAAGACCTGGAGACCGTCATGCTCGATTTTATCGAGGGCCAGACCAACCTGCTGGTCTGCACGACGATCATCGAGAACGGCATCGATATCCCCACAGCCAACACCATGATCATCAACCGCGCCGACTGCTTCGGGCTCTCCCAGCTTTATCAGCTGCGTGGCCGGGTCGGTCGCTCGCACCAGCGCGCCTATGCCTATCTGCTGATTCCCGGCGAGGGGGTCCTGACCCGGGATGCCCGCGAGAGACTCAAGGTCCTCCAGGAGCAGTCGGAGCTGGGGGCCGGTTTCCGCATCGCGCGCCACGATCTCGAATTGCGCGGCGCCGGCGACTTGCTCGGCGCCCGGCAGGCCGGCCAGGTAGCGGCCATTGGTTTTGAAATGTACACCGAGCTGCTCGAGGAGACGATTCACGAGCTACAGGGACAGGAGCGCGAGACGCAGATCGATCCCGAGATTCGCCTCGGCCTGTCGGCTTTTCTGCCGGAAGATTATGTGGCCGATCCCAACCAGCGCCTGGTGCTGTATCGCAAGCTGGCGGCGGCACGGGATGACGTGGAGATCTACCAGGCCGGCGACGAACTGCGCGACCGCTACGGTGAACTGCCGTCCGCGGCGGAACTGCTGCTGGAAGTCATGAAGCTGCGGGTGCTTATGAAAAAGCTGCATGTTGAAGTGGCCGAGTATGATGGCCACAACCTGACCTTTGCCTTTCCGGCGAATACCCGGGTGGCCCCGGAACAGATCCTGGCTCTCCTGGAAGACGCCAGGAAATATCGCTTCAGCCCCGATTACCGGTTGAGCATCCGCGTCGGCCGTTTGCCCAGGGAAGAGGTGTTGGCCATCGCGAAAAAGGAATTGCAAGCCTTTTGCCGGCTATGCTAGTTTGTATCACTTTGAAACCGCCCATTCTGCACATGACCATGCGCATATATCATCTGCGAGTCCTGATTCTGCTTTCCCTTTGCCTGCTCGGATTTGCCTCCGGCTGCAGCTCAGAGCCGGCCAAGGAAAAAAGTCCGCCCCTGATACAAATCAACGATCAGGCGATCAGCAAGACCGAATTCCTCACCGAGTTTGAAAAAAGCCTGCAGAAGGACCAGCCGCTGAGCGGGATCGAGCGCGAAGAACTGCAGCGCTCCTTCCTGGTGCAGCTGATTGATCGTGAATTGATTCATGCCGAGGCCCGGAGGCTGAACATCTCGGTCACCGAGGCCGATGTTGAAAATGCGCTGCACGGTTATCAGAAAGATTACCCCGGAAGCAGCTTCGAGACCATGCTCCAGGAGCGCGGCATGAGCATGTCGGCCTGGCGCGAGGAGCTCAGGGAGAGCCTGATCATGGAGAAACTCCTCGATCAGGCCGTCTATGCAAGCGTTTCGGTCACGGATGAGGAAGTGGCAGCCTATTACGAGGCCAACCGCGACCAGTTTGATCGCCCGGCCCAGGTGCGGGCCCGGCAGATCGTGGTGGCGAGCGAAGCTGAAGGTCAGAGGGCCCTGGGGTTGCTGCGCCAGGGGCAAGCTTTCGCCGAGGTGGCAGCCGAATATTCCCTCTCGCCGGATGCCCAGCAGGGGGGCGATCTCGGGTTTTTCGCTCGGGGTCAAATGCCGCCGGAATTCGATGCGATTGTCTTCGATCTACCGGTCAACCGCCTGAGTGATCTGGTCAAAAGCGATTACGGCTACCACATCTTCCTGGTCGAAGAAAAGCGCAAGGCGGCGCGACTCAGCAAGCAGGATGCCGAAGGGGAAATCAGGTCGGCACTGGAGGCGAGTAAAAAAGAGGAGCAGTATCTCGGCTGGCTCCAGGATATGCGCGCCCGTGCCGTGATCAGCGTGGACTGGGCGCAACTGGAAGCGAAGGCCGAAAAGCGCAATTAGGGGCCCGTTAGCCGCCTTTTTGCCAAGACAGGTTCGGCGGCAACGTGCCTCCAGGTAAGACACCATCGAGGAAGAGGTCACCATGAGACGTATCGGTATTGCGCTGCTGCTGCTATGCAGCATCGGGCTGAGCCCGGCGGCTGCGGAAGTCGTCAGCCGCATTGCGGCTGTCGTCAACACGGACATCATCACAACCAATCAGCTTGACCTGAAACTCAAGGAGCAGCTGGCCAAACAGGACAGCCAGCCCTCTCCAGCGCAGCTGGGGTCGTTGCGTCAGGAGCTGTTGTCGCGCTTGATCGAGGAGACGCTTCTGCAGCAGCGCATCACGGCGCTCAACCTGAGGGCCACCGACGAAGAAGTGGAAAAGGCCGTGGACGATGTGCAGAAGAAAAACCAGTTGACCCGCGAGGAGCTCAAGCAGGCGCTGCAACTCCAGGGGGTGGATTTCGAGGCCTACCGCGAGAACCTGCGGAGTCAGATCCTGCGCTACAAGCTGATCGGGGAAGAGGTTCGCAGCAAGGTCGATGTCCCTGAGCGGGAGATCGTCGCATATTATCGCGCCCACCTGGATGACTATCGTCTGCCAGCCGAGGTCCGGCTCAGCGCCATCACCTTCCCGATCTCGACAAAGGCCTCCGATCAGGAGCGCCAGAAGATTCTCCAGGTTGCCGATGAAGCCCTGGTCCGCCTGCAGGGAGGCGAAGCGCTCGACCAGGTGGCAAAGAGCTACAACCAGACTTACGGAGCCATAGGTGGTGAAATGGGCCGTTTCCTCCACAGTGAACTGGTTCCCGGGTTTTCCGAAGCGATTAAAGGGCTTGAGCCCGGCGGGTTCAGCAAACCGGTGGTGGGTGCCGGATCAGTCCATCTGCTGCGGGTTGACGAACTTCTGCCTGGCAGGCTGCGGCAGTTCGACACGGTCAAAGCTGATATCTACGAGAGGATTCTGGACCAGAAGACCGACGTTCGCCTCAAGGAATGGACCAAGCATCTCAAAGACAAGGCGTTTATCGATATCCGCCTTTGATTGAACAAGCCTCCGCAAGACCAAGGCAGAACACCGCTGGCAGGATACAGAATTTAAGGCCGGCCCCGGCGGATTAGCGCGTTTTTCTAAATATTGGATGCTGAACACTGAATGCCCCGCGGCTTGCCGCGGGGCCGTTCTTTTCTGTTCTTGGCTTATCGCGCCACGCTCTTTGCGCTACGCGTTTAAGCTGGAGGGGATGCGGGAGGATAAAACTAGGGAATCAGTCCCAGGACATAACCAAGGGATTATTGGTCGAGGCTTTTTTTCAGAGCCGCGAAGTATTTCTGGTAGGTGATCCGGTCGGCCGGATCGAATTCAATGTACACGACTCCGCTGCTGCACAGGTCGTCGGTTTCCGGTCGGGAGTTGACCACCCGGCCCATGACCTGGACCAGTTCGTTGCCAAGACCGAGGGTGATGCGCAGCAATTGCCCAGGTTCGAAGAACTGGCCGGTTTCCAGGCGAAGTCCGGCCTCACTGACGTTGAGGGTTCGGGCCAGCCCGCGACCTCTGATTTCACCGGCGGCGGAGAGAATCTCGTAGTCAAGGAAATTCAGCGCATAACGGCGCTCCGCCCGGCGCTGCTCGAACAGGTCATCACTCATCACATGCACTCCAGTTCTGCGTAACTCGATGAAATTGTGCAAAGTATAACGGTTCCCGGGCTGTTTGAAAACTGCTTTCACGCTCGGCACGGTAAACCGTGAAAATGCAAATCAGGTTGAGGACGTTTTCATGCCTGGGCTATACTGTAGGTTCGTGCTGCGTGGAGGGGACAGAATTCTATGAAAAAGCCGCTCGTCATCACCATGGGAGACCCGGCGGGGGTCGGTCCGGAAATCATCGTCCAGGCCGTCTGTTCGGGAGCTTTTGTCCACCTTGACCGACCGCTGGTTGTCGCCGGAGACATGGCGATTCTGCAGCGGGCGGCGGCGGCCTGCGGCCGGTCCTGCGAGTGCCGTAGCGGTTCCCGCCTGGCGCTGGGCTCTGCCGAGCTTGTGCTGGGCGATTACGTCCTGCCGGTCCGGGAGCTTTCCAGGTTGGAGCCGGACCGGCATCGCTACGGCCAGCCGCTGGCGTCCTCGGGGCGGGCCATGGCCGACTATATCCGCTGGGCCTGTGACGCGAGCCTCGCCGGTGATGCCGCCGGCATGGTGACGGCACCGATCAACAAGCAGGCGCTGCAGCTCGCCGGAGTCGATTTCCCGGGACACACCGAACTTCTCGCTGACCGCTGCCGGGTTGACGAGGTGGTCATGATGCTGGCCGGAGAGCGCCTGCGGGTGTGCATGGTGACCACTCACTGCGCTCTGCGCGAGGTACCGCAGCGCCTGACGGCGGAACGCATTCTGACGACCGTGCGCATTACGGCGCAATCCCTGCAGCAGCACTGCGGTCTCGAGAATCCGCGTCTGGCGGTGCTGGCACTGAACCCACATGCCGGGGAAGGCGGCCTGTTCGGTGACGAGGAGCCGCGCTATATCGTCCCGGCCATAGCCGCGGCCCAAGCCGAGGGGATTGCGGCCAGTGGCCCGCACAGTGCCGACACCCTCTTCTGGTTTGCCGTGCAGGGAGATTACGACGCGGTGATCTGCATGTACCATGACCAGGGGTTGATTCCCCTCAAGTTGCTTCACTTCGAGGACGCCGTCAATGTCACCCTCGGCCTGCCGATTGTGCGCACCTCTGTCGACCACGGTACCGCTTACGATCTGGCCGGTACCGGCAAGGCCAGTCCAGCCAGCCTGGTCGCCGCGGTCAGAATGGCCGCCGGGATGGCAGACAGGCGGGAACGCTGATTGCGGATGTTGTGTCCTGAGGTTTTGGCAAACGTTCGATTTTGTCCGCCAAAACGCCAAGCCGCGTGGCATGACAATCCATAGAATATGGTTCCCTTTGCGACCGGTCTTCGTGAAACCCGGAATTGGTTTAAATCATGGTAGATAAAATCATTATTAAAGGTGCCTGCGAGCACAACCTGAAAAATATCGATGTCGAGATCCCGCGCGACCAGCTGGTGGTCATCACCGGGGTGTCCGGCTCCGGCAAGAGCACCCTGGCCTTCGACACCATCTATGCCGAGGGGCAAAGGCGTTATGTCGAAAGCCTGTCCGCCTATGCCCGGCAGTTTCTCGAACAGATGGACAAGCCGGATGTCGAGAGTATCGAGGGGTTGAGTCCGGCCATCTCCATCGAGCAGAAGTCCACCTCGAAGAACCCCCGCTCCACCGTCGGTACGGTCACGGAAGTCTACGACTACCTGCGCCTGCTTTTTGCGCGCATCGGCCGGGTGCATTGTCCGTCCTGCGGTAAGGAGATCGCTTCGCAGACCGTCGAGCAGATGGTCGAGCGGGTGCTCGCCCTGCCCGAGAAAACCAAGCTGCTGCTGCTGGCACCGCTGGTCAGGGGGCGCAAGGGGGAGTACCGCAAGGAACTGCGCCAGCTGCAGGCCGACGGCTTCGTGCGGGTGCGTATCGACGGCGAAATGCATGAACTCGGCGCGGAGATCCCCCTCGACAAGAATCGAAAACACACGATCGAAGTGGTCGTCGACCGGCTCGTGGTCAAGGAGGGGATCGCCAGCCGCCTGGCGGATTCGCTGGAGACGGCGCTGCGCCTCGGCGAAGGCCTGGTACGGGTCGAAGTGGTCGACGGCGAGAGCCAGCTCTTCTCGGAATGGCATGCCTGCGTAGAATGCGGGATCTCCATTCCGGAGATGACGCCGCGCATGTTCTCCTTCAACAACCCGTACGGCGCCTGTCCGGACTGTTCAGGTCTGGGCACCCGCATGTATTTCGATCCCGACCAGGTCGTACCCAACCGGCAGCTGTCGCTGCGCGAAGGCGCCATAGCTCCCTGGTCGACCCGGACCGGCTACTACTACCTGCAGGTGCTCGAAGCGCTGGCGGACTTCTACGAGTTCGATATCCGCACGCCCTTTGCCGCGCTGCCGGAGCGCGTTCAGAAGATTCTGCTGCACGGTTCGGGGAAAGAGCAGGTGAAGTTCTTCTACGACCAGGCCAACCATCGGCACTTCTATCACAAGCCCTTTGAAGGCGTGATTCCTAACCTGGAGCGGCGCCTGCGCGAGACCGATTCCGAGGCGACCCGCGAAAAGCTCGAAGAGTTCATGAATATCATGTCCTGCCCGAGTTGCCACGGCGCGCGCCTCAAGCCGGAAACCCTCTGTGTTCGGGTGGGCGGCAGCAACATCCAGGAGATCTGCTCGTTGAGCGTCACCGATGCGGAAAACTTTTTCGCGCAGCTGGAACTCCCCGCCAAGGAGGCGGAAATCGGCCGGCGGGTTCTCAAGGAGATTCGCGAACGTCTTTCCTTCCTGATCAATGTCGGCCTCGACTACCTGACCCTTGACCGGACCTCCGGTACCCTTTCCGGAGGTGAAAGCCAGCGAATCCGTCTGGCGACGCAGATCGGGTCCTCACTGGTCGGCGTCCTCTATATTCTCGACGAGCCGTCCATCGGCCTGCACCAGCGCGACAACCGGCGCCTGCTGGAAACTCTCAAGCGCCTGCGTGACCTGGGCAACACCGTGCTGGTGGTCGAACATGACGAGGAAACCATTCTCGAGGCCGACCACGTGATCGACATGGGGCCGCGTGCCGGCCGCCACGGCGGCGAGGTGGTCGCCCAGGGGACCCCCCAGGAGATTCTCAACCACCCCGCCTCGCTGACCGGCGACTACCTTTCCGGCCGCCTGGCGATACCGCTGCCCGGGGTGCGTCGCAAGGCCAGCGGACAGCTGAGCATCAAGGGGGCCACCGCCAACAACCTCAAGGCGGTTGACGTGGATATCCCCCTGGGCGTCATGACCTGCGTCACCGGCGTTTCCGGTTCCGGAAAGTCATCCCTGGTGCTCGACACCCTGCACAAGGCCTTGGCGCAAAGGCTGTATCGCTCCAGAGAGCGCGCCGGAGCGGTTCAGGCCATCCTCGGGCTCGAGCAGCTCGACAAGGTCATCGACATCGACCAGTCGCCGATCGGCCGTACGCCGCGCTCCAATCCGGCAACCTACACCGGCATCTTCACCGATATCCGCGACCTGTTCGCCCAGCTGCCGGAGGCGAAGATGCGCGGCTACAAGCCGGGGCGCTTCTCTTTTAATGTCAAGGGCGGGCGTTGCGAGGCGTGCCAGGGGGACGGCATCCTGCGTATCGAGATGCACTTCCTGCCCGACGTCTATATCCAGTGCGAGGCGTGCCAGGGTGCGCGCTATAACCGGGAGACGCTGCAGGTCAAGTACAAGGGGAAGACGATTGCCGATGTGCTCGACATGACCGCCAATCAGGCCGTGGAGTTCCTTGCCAATATCCCGCGTATCAAGCGCAAGCTGGAGACCCTGCGCGACGTCGGCCTCGGCTACATCAAGCTGGGGCAGAGTGCCACAACCCTGTCCGGGGGTGAGGCGCAGCGTGTCAAGCTGGCCAAGGAGCTCGGCAAGCGCTCCACCGGTCGGACCATCTATATCCTCGACGAGCCGACCACCGGACTGCATTTCGACGATATCAGCCGCCTGCTCAGCGTCCTGCAGCGCCTGGTTGAGTCAGGCAACAGCGTGGTGATCATCGAGCACAACCTGGATGTCATCAAGACCGCTGATCATATCATCGATCTCGGCCCCGAAGGAGGCAGCCGCGGCGGCGAGATCGTCGTCTGCGGAACTCCCGAAGACGTGGCACGCTGTGCGCGATCTTACACCGGGCGTTACCTGCGTTCGTACGTCAACCTGTGAGCTGAAGCAGAAAACCGGCAGGGAGCTCCCTGCCGGCCGGTGAAACCGCTCTGATCGCTGGTCAGCTCAGAGTGGACTGATGTCACGCACCTGGGTTACGTTGACCAGGTAGTGGGCCTCCTGGTTGTGCAGCTCGAAAAAAGATTTCGTCGCGTTAATGAAGTCAAACAGGCGTTTGCGTCCCTCGGGCATCTCGATGGTCACCGTCCCGGAAAGCTGCTCGCCGCCAACGAACTTGATCTCCACGTCCTCGCGATCGCCCAGTGATTGATAGGCCTTGTCATCTGCCGGAGGGTCGAAGCGGATATGGGTGACGGTCTGCTTGTTGGCTGCGCAGAAAGCTCCGGACTCGCTGCGGAAGGGGAAGAAGTTCCCCGGTTCCTTGAGCAGGTCGAGCAGGCCCTGGCGACCCATGTGGCTGTAGGCGCTGGCACTCAGGAAGACGACGCCCTTCATGACAGAGCCGTCGGCCTGAAAGATGACCACGGGGAGCTCGGTTTTTTCGACACGGTAGATGGACATCAGCTGCTCCTGGTTAAATTGCAGAAAGGGTTTCTTCTGGTTGACACGATTCGTTGAATCGATAATATTGACCTGCATTTGTGTTTGTCAAACCTTTTCATGGAGAGGAGAGAACAATGGCTGAACTGAAGGGGAGTAAAACCGAAAGCAACCTGTATGGAGCCTTTGCCGGCGAGTCTCAAGCCAACCGCAAGTACCTGGCTTTTGCCGACAAGGCCGAGGCTGAAGGTCATAAGCAGGTTGCCAAGCTGTTCCGTGCCGCCGCTGCGGCCGAGACGGTGCACGCTCATGCCCACCTACGGGTGGCGGGGGGCATCAAGGGAACGCTCGAAAATCTGCAGGAAGCGATCAGCGGCGAAACCGAAGAATTTACCAGCATGTACCCAAAGATGATCGAAGAAGCCAAAAGCGAAGGTTTTGACGCTGCCCTGCGCAGCTTCTCGTTTGCCAACACGGTCGAAAAGGTCCATGCGGCACTTTACCAGAAGGCCCTTGACCACCTTGGCAGCAACCAGGATGTCGACTACTATGTCTGCAAGGTGTGCGGCAACACCCTCGAGGGTGAACCGCACGGCCCCTGCGCGGTCTGCCATGCCGGGCCGGTGGCATTCTTCAAGGTTGCCTGATCTTCATCCCGCTGCGATCAAAGAGAGCCGGGCCTTGAAGGCCCGGCTCTTTCATGTTTCTGGTCTGCTTGGTTGATTTTTGAACCCCCATTCACTATGGGCGGGGTGGAAATTTTGCCGGGAAATGATTAACTTGATTGCAAACGGAGCCGTCCCCGTGGACAATGGGCGTTCGTGTTTTATGGCTGATCTGGAATCGATTGAGGTCGTCTGATGGAAAAGTGTTCGGTTTGTAAGGAAATGACCCGCGGCAAGTACTGGTGTGACTCCTGTCACACGGTTTTTGTCTGCCCGGCGCCGCGCTGCGAGGCCCCCAATCATCGTCGCGATGCCAAGGTCTGTGCAAAATGCGGGCTGATTTTTGAAGATTACATTACCCACCGCAAGATGTACCGTATGTGCCCCAAGTGCAAAAAGAAACAGGGTCTTTCCGATCCTCAGTGCAAGTATTGCCGCTACTGGTTCAACTGTCCGACTTGCGGACACAAGGTGCCGTCCACCAGCATGTTCACCTGCCCGCGCTGCGCGACGAGCCTGCGCTGAGGCACAGGCGGGTTGAGAAACTGGAAGCGCCCCGGCGGAATGGCCGGGGCGCTTTTGCGTTGTGCTGTGGGCGGCAATCTATTGCTCTTCCCGCTTGCTGGTCTCTTCCTTCTCCCGCACGGGGAGGTCGCAGGTGTTGGAGAGTCAGGTCTGGACCCCCAGGCGCGGCAGTATCCAGCGGTTGAGAATGTACCAGGCGGCCATGATGCCGACGAAAGTCAGGATGGGTTTCATGGTTTCCTCCTCAAGTATTTAAAAATCAATATATAACAAAAACAAGTAATGCTCAATGTTTTTGATAAACAAGAGAAGAAGATAAATGCAAGTTCAAAATCGATTTTGGTTTGTGGTGATGGGCGCTTTTTCCCCGCGACAAAAAAACGCCCCGCGATGCGGG
>JAHEEU010000046.1 GCA_024640545.1 Geobacteraceae bacterium | reverse complement strand
GAGAGGCCGGGACATAAGCCCGTGACGCGGCCGAACATTTCTGCCCCTGGAACTCGAAGGCACCGCGGATGATGCCGGTCACCAGCTGCTTCACGTCGGCGCTTTTGTGAGCAAAGACGAAGTCCTTGCCGCCGGTCTCGCCGACGATGCGCGGGTAGGACTTGTACCTGGCGATATTGTTGCCGACGGTCTGCCACATCTGGTGAAAGACACCGGTCGAACCGGTGAAGTGGATGCCGCCGAGATCCGGGTGGTCAAGGCACAGCTTGCCGACCATCGATCCGGGCCCGGCGACAAAGTTGATCACGCCATCGGGCATCCCGGCTTCTTTCAGGATCTGCATGAACAGGTAAGGGGTATAGACGCAGGACGAGGCCGGCTTGAGCAGGACCGTGTTGCCCATAATGGCCGGAGAGGTCGCCAGGTTTCCGGCAATGGCCGTGAAGTTGAACGGCGCAACCGCAAAGATGAAGCCTTCCAGCGGGCGCTGCTGCACGAAGTTCCAAATCCCCTTGGGAGAATAGAGCGGCTGATCGGTATAGACCTGCTGAGCGTAGTAGACGTTGAAGCGCAGGAAGTCGATCAGTTCGCAGGCAGCGTCGATTTCCGCCTGGTAAGCGCTTTTGCTGGTGGACAGCATGCTGATCGCATTCATGACGTAGCGATACTTGCCCGAGAGCAGCTCCGCGGCTTTCAGAAAGATTGCCGCCCGCTCCTCCCAGCGCAGGTTTGCCCAGCCGGCCTTGGCGGCCATTGCGGCGTCAATCGCCATGTTGATCTCTTTCTCCCCGGCGATATGATATTCACCAAGCACGTGCTGGTGATCATGGGGCATGACCACCTTGCCCAATTTGCCGGTGCGCACCTCCTGGCCACCGATGATCAGCGGGATATCCACCTTCTTCGAAGCGATGTCGGCAAGTGCCGCTTTGAGCAGAGCGCGCTCCGGTGTTCCGGTCGCATAACTGTAGATCGGTTCGTTGACAGGTGTCGGGACCTTGAGAATGGCATTGTTTAACAGATTCATGACGACGACCTTTCTTCATGCGGATTTATGTTGTCAGGCAAATGATCCAATGTTGCAGAACCGTCAACCTGTGCCTACGGTTCTGATTATACTAGGAGCAAACAGGATGCCAAGCCGCAGGCCGATTTCGTGATCACCGGCCAGAACCACGGCGATTGCACGAGAAAGCCCTGCCGCGGCGGAATGAGAAAACCGATAGTCTTTTAATATCAGGGCCTTGCATAGGCTGATATGGGTTTCCGGAAGGCTGTGGCGCAGGGGGGTCAGAAAAAAATTTTCGCAGTTCAGGGCCTGTTCAGCCTGGAAAGCGCAGGTTTATCAGAAAGGCTTTATGCGGAAACGCATAATTTTTCACTTCTTTTTTTAATATAAATACATGTAATAATAGAATTATATATAAATAAATGCAAATATGCATAATATTTTTTTAGTGGGGAGGGTATGCGAAAAAGCATTATTCTACAGCCTAACCGCCGACGTTCGCGTTCAGGCCATAACGGGAGAACAGTTCGACGGCCATCGCCACGCCGTCCCCGCCCGGCTCATGGAGGCCAGCCAGATCGCGCACCCGGCCAAGCTTTACGTCTTTGCCCTTGGCAACATCATGGAACGGCAGGAGGTTCACCGCCTTTTTCGCTCCCTGCAGCTCAGCAACGAATGCCGCGGTGGCCTCCAGATTGGCAGCATCGTCATTGACGCCGCCGATCAGGGGGATGCGTATCTGGATGGCCGCGCCGCTCTCCGCCAGCGCCC
Organism: Geobacteraceae bacterium; assembly: GCA_024640545.1. GTDB lineage: Bacteria > Desulfobacterota > Desulfuromonadia > Desulfuromonadales > BM103 > JAHEDT01. The sequence continues at coordinate 15,253 of JAHEEU010000046.1, read as the reverse complement.
TGAGGTTATCCAGAATCAGGCGGTTGTCGACCCCCGTGTACTTCCTGTGCCGTTCGGCATCCATCATCTTCAGGTCATAGAGGAACAGGTCCGTGGACTTCGCCATCTTCAGCAGGGTCGCCGTTCTGACGAAGCCGGAGGTGTCGACGGCGCGGTGGATATGCTTCCTGCCGCAGGCTTCGAGAATCTCCGTGAGAAACTCCGGCTGCTGCAGCGGTTCTCCACCGGAAAAGGTCACTCCACCGCCCGACTGGTCGAAGAACGGCCGCTCCTTCTCGATGATGCCGAGCAGCTCGTCAACCGAACGATAGCGCCCGGACATCTCGGTGGCCAAGGTCGGGCAGGCTTCCGCGCATTTACCGCACAAGTTACAGAGGCGGTCGTCGGTGACGAGCCCCCCCGGGGTCAGGCGACAGGCCTGCACCGGACAGACACGGCAGCATTCGCCGCAGCCGATGCACCTGGCTGTGCTGAACAGCTTCTGGATGTTCGGCGAGATGCTCTCCGGGTTGTGGCACCAGAGGCAGTTGAGGGGACACCCCTTCAGGAAGATGGTGATGCGGATGCCGGGCCCATCGTTGATCGAATATCGCTTGATGTCGAAAACCAGCCCCTGCGACATGTTCAGAAGGACTCGTTCTCGGTACGTTCGATCACTTCCTGTTGCAGGTCGGCATTCATGTCGTTGAAATAGTCGCTGTAGCCGGCCATGCGCACCAGCAGGTCCTTGTAATCCTCCGGTGTCTCCTGGGCGGCCTTGAGCGTTGCCGTATCGACGATATTGAACTGGATATGGTGCCCGCCGAGGGTGAAGTAGCTGCGGATCAGCTGGCCGAGCCTGGCGACATCCTCGTCGCGCTTGAGCAGGCTGGGCAGAAAGCGCTGGTTGAGCAGGGTGCCGCCGGACATGGTGTGATCGAGCTTGGTCAACGAACGGATCACCGCCGAGGGGCCGTGCGTGTCGGCGCCGTGGGAGGGTGAGGTGCCATCGGCGATCGACTTGCCGGCCAGGCGGCCGTTGGGGGTCGCGCCCATCACCTTGCCGAAGTAAATGTGGCAGGTGGTGGACAGCATGTTGAGATGGAAGGACTCCCCCTTGACGTTCGGTTTGCCGTCGATGGCCGCAAGCAGGTCACGATACACCTGCAGGGCGATATCGTCGGCAAAATCGTCATCGTTGCCGAAAAACGGCGTCTTGTTGAGAATCGTCTGGCGCAGGAATTCCTCCCCAGCGAAATTCCTGGCAACCGCGCCGAGCAGCCGTTCCATGCTGAAGGCCTGGTTCTCGAAGACGTGCTTCTTGAGAGCGGCCAGACTGTCGGTGGTGGTGCCGAGCCCGGTGCACTGGATGTAGTTGGTATTGTAGCGCGGCCCGCCGTCGTAGTAGTCCCTGCCCTTGCTGATACAATCCTCGATCACCACCGAGAGGAAGGGGGCCGGGGCATACTTGGCGAACATGCGGTCAATGTAATTGCTGACCCGCACCTTGGTGTCGACGATAAAATTGAGCTGCCTCAGGAAGGCCTCGTACAGCTCATCGTAGCTTGCGAAGCTGAGCGGATCCCCGGTCTCTATGCCGGCGCGCTTGCCGGTCACCGGGTCGATGCCGTTGTTCAGGGTAATCTCGAGGACCTTCGGCACATTGAGATAGCCGGTCAGGACAAAAGCCTCCTTACCGAAAGCACCGACCTCGATGCAGCCGCTGCAGCCGCCTTCGCGGGCATCCTTGAGGGACTTGCCCTGGCGCAGCAATTCGACCACATAGACGTCCGGGTTGAACACTGACGGATAACCGTGACCCTGGCGGATCACCTTGCAGGCGGTATTAAGGAAGTGGTCGGGAGTCTTGCTGCTGACATGCACCGAGCTGCCGGGCTGCAGGATGTGCAGCTCCTCGATCACCTCCAGCATGATGTAGGAGACCTCGCTCACACCGTCCTTGCCGTCGCTGGTAATGCCGCCGATGTTGATGTTGGTGAAATCGTTGTAGGTGCCGCTCTCACGGGCGGTGATGCCGACCTTGGGCGGTGCCGGATGGTTGTTGACCTTGATCCAGAAGCAGCAGAGCAGCTCCTTGGCCTGCTCCCGGGTCAGCACCCCGGCAGCGACATCCGCGGCGTAGAACGGGGCCAGATGCTGGTCGAAATGCCCAGGGTTCATGGCGTCCCAGCCGTTCAGCTCGGTGATGGTGCCGAGGTGGACGAACCAGTACATCTGGATCGCCTCGTGAAAGCTTCTCGGGGCGTGGGCCGGCACCCGGCGGCAGACCTCGGCGATCTTCCGCAATTCGGCGGCCCGCTGCGGGTCGCCCGCTTCGCTTGCCATCGTCTCGGCCAGCTCGGCGTGGCGTTCCGCGAACAGGATCACGGCGTCGCAGGAGAGATCCATCGCCTTGAGCTCTTCGGCCTTGTCGGTCGCTTCCGGGTCATCGAGGTAGTCGAGCGCAGCCAGTTCGGCGGCGATCTGGCGCTTGAAATCGAGCATCCCCTTGCGGTAGATCTGGCCATCCAGCGCCGTATGTCCCGGCGCCCGCTGCTCCATGAATTCGGTGAACAGGCCGGCTTCGTAAGCGGCCCGCCATTCTTCGGGGACATGGTTGAAGATCCGCTCACGCACCGTCCGGCCCTGCCAGTAGGGGATCACTTCGCGGGCATAGGTGGCGATGTCGGCTTCGCTGATGGTGTAGCGCTGCTGCTCCCGGGTGTTGAGGACTTGGAAGTCCTCCAGGCTGTGACAGGTCAGCTCGGGAAAGGTCGGCACCGCCTTGGGGCGCGGGCCGCGTTCGCCGACGACCAGTTCGTCGTCACCGATATAGAGGGACTTCCTTTGACAGTGGTCGAGAAAGTTCAGCGCCCGCAGCACGGGTATCGAGTGCTTGCCGTAATTTTCCCGGTAGAATGCGGTTTCGTGCAGGGCCCGCTCGATTGACAGGCTCGGCTCGGTCGCAACGCTCAGCTTGCGCAGGCGCTGGATGCGCGGGTTCATCCCGGGGCCGATGGCATCAGGTTTGACCGGGTAGAAGTTGCCTTCGGTAGCGGCCTTGCGCTGCGGAACGACTTTCTGATCATTTTCCATAACGAGCGACACCCCTTGCTTCAATCACTGGAAGGTTCATGCTGCATGCGTCAACCAGCAGGCATGTTACTTATTTTACCCTGACACGTCGCGACGGCACAAGCTGAGCGGCAACCGGTGGCCTCCGACATCAGAGAGTCACTGAATTATTCAGCAAGAATGATACCAACGGTCGGGAAAACAGGATACAGACAAGCTCTCGGATATACAGGTTTTTCCGAAGGGAAAGGGTGCCCGGATATGGCGTGGCCATGACTTTTTATTCATTCGTGCATAAATTATTTATATAAGCATAAACGCGCCGCCTACACCAATCCGGCAGTTGGGTCGTCAGCCGAGCTTCGCTCCGTTCGGCACATCGCGTTCGGGCACGGCAAGGACCACGCTGCGGTCCTCCCGGTAGAAACCGGTCAACAGGAATTCCGAGCGCATGGGACCGATCTGCTTGGCAGGGAAGTTCACGACAGCGACGATCTGCCGCCCGAGCAGATCATCCTTGCGGTAAAGGTCGGTGACCTGGGCGCTGGACTTCCTGACACCGAGCTCCGGCCCGAAATCGGCCTTGATCTTGTAAGCCGGCACCCGCGCTTCAGGGAAATCCTCGACCTCGACAATCGTGCCGACCCGCAGCTCCACTCTGGTGAAATCTTGCCAAGCAATCTCTTCCATCACGCTTCTCCCGGGCTCAGGCCTCTTCATGACCGGTCAATGAAATCCCGTATTTCTGCAGCTTTCGGGCGACGGTCGGCTGGCTCATGTCGAGGGCCATGGCTATCCCCTGCTGTCTGCGCCAGCGCCTGCTGGCCTCGACAAGCACGGCCCGCTCGACACTTTCCATGATCTGGTGCATCGACATGGCGGCGGGCCAGTTTGCCGCAGAGCCAGGCTCGTCACCGCCACCTGTGACTATAGCCTGCGGCAGGTCGTTGACATCGATCAGTTCCGCATCGCTCATTACGACCAGGCGCTCACAGATGTTCATAAGTTCACGCACATTTCCCGGAAACCGGTAGCCTGCCAGGTGATCGAGGGCAGCGCTTGTCAACCGCCGGGAACAACCGGAGCGCTCGGCAAAGTGATCGACATAGGCACGGACCAGCGGCACCAGGCACTCCTTGCGCTCCCGCAGCGCGGGGACCCTCAAGGGGATGACACTGAGGCGATAAAAGAGATCGATGCGGAAGGCCCCCCCTTGCACCAGCGGCTCCAGGTCGCGGTTGGTGGCGGCCAGGATCCGCACATCAACCTTGCGGCTGCGGGTTCCGCCCAGCCTCGTGACCTGGCCGTCTTCCATGAAACGCAACAGCTTGACCTGCGAGGCAAGGGGCAGTTCAGCGACCTCGTCGAGGAACAGGGTGCCGCCATCGGCCAGTTCGAGATGCCCCGGCTTGCTGGTCACCGCACCGGTAAACGCGCCCTTTTCGTAGCCAAACAATTCTGCTTCGACCAGGGTCTCGGGGATGGCGCCGCAGTTGATCTTGATGACCGGGCAATCGGCGCGCCTGGAATTCTGATGAATCAGGTCGGCGACCAGACCCTTCCCCACTCCCGATTCGCCGAGGATCAGCACGGTAGAATCAACCTTGCTCAGCTTGAGCGCCTGCTTGAGGGCCCTGACCATGGCAGGGCTTCTGGCAATAACGGGCCGGGCGGTGAGCTGTTCCTGCTGGAGCTCCAAGACCTGGTCGCGGTACTGGTCACCGATCGCCTGCTGCTCCTCAAGCTGCCGCTGCAGGCGCTCCATCTCGGTGATGTCATGCTCGCTGACCACCACGCGGAGCAGGGCGCCGTCATCATCGAAGATCGGGGTTGCCGTGGAGATCAGCTTGAGCCCATAACGATTCTCCTGCAGCAGGCTGACCACGGCACGTTTTTTGATCGATTCGAGCGCCGCCGAGGGGAGGATGACATAGCCCTCCCGGGCCACATCGAGGTAGTCGCGACCGATTACTTTTGCCGGCGAGACATGGTTGATCCTGGCGGAGGCGGGGTTCATATGCAGGATGCGACCATTGCCGTCGCACACGAACAGGCCGTCGGATGAGGACTCGATGATAGCGTCCAATTCTCGAGTCAAATGCTGAACCGGGCCGTTCTCGAGCAGGATGACCAGGGCTCCGGCTGCAGAGTGGTCCAGGGGACAGGCTCCGGCCCAGGCCATGCAGCCGGACACGGCGTCATCAAGGTCAAGCCTCAGCGACGGCTCGCCGGAGGCAAGCACGTCATCCAGCTGCCCCTGGAGCTTTGGCAGAACGGTGCTCAGGCCGCCGGGGCCGGCACTGTCCAGGTGGCGCGCGACCAGACCCCAGGCGTGCAGAACCGCCCCGCCCGCCTCGACCACGATGCCGCCCTGCCCCACCGAACCGAGTACCGCCAGAGACGACAGCCCGGCCCTTTCCATGCCAGCCAAATCAGTCGATCGTTCCATTCATCCTCCCCCAGGAATCAGCGCATCACGAAGCCATCTTTCAGCGGGTCGTCCGGATCGATCAGGAACTCATGCCGGCCGGTGATGTAGGCGCTCCCTGTGACTTCAGGAATGATGGCCCGATGGGGGCCGAACACCGTCTCTTCGAACACGGTGCAGCGGAAAGAGCTGCCGATAATGCTTTCGATGACGAGGGTCTCGCCGACCGCGACTTCGCCGCGGGCGTGGTGGATCGCCAGTCGGCCGCTGACGCCGGTCCCGGTCGGGCTGCGGTCGACCTCGCCTGCGGCGAAAATGCAGACATTGCTCGAATGGGCCCCCTCGCCCCTCGGTTCACCAATAAAAATCGTTCCGTACAAGAAGCTCAAGTCCTCCTCGAAGGGGTGCAAAATCGCACGGCTGGCCATAACGGCGCGCTTGATCGCCATCCCCTTGGCAATCAGTTGATGCAGGTCTTTGGGAGATACTTCGAGCCCGACGTCGGCGGCCCTGACGTAGGCGTAGAAGCCGCCGCCGAAGGCCAGGTCGTAGCGCACCTCGCCGAGGCCGGGGACGTCCACGACCTGGTCCAGGCCAAGCACAAAGGAGGGGACGTTGAGAAACGAGACGCTCGCAACCCGGTTTTCCCGGAGATGCGCCCTCGAGGTCACCAGCCCGGCCGGCGTATCGATGCGCAAGGTCGTCAGCGGGGCCTGTTTGGCAACCAGGCCCGTCTCCAGAGCCACCGTCGTGATCGCGATAATGCCATGCCCGCACATGGTGCTGAAGCCTTCGTTGTGCATGAAGAGCACCCCGAAATCGGCATCCGGGGTGGACGGCGGAGTTACCAGGCAGCCGTACATATCGGCATGGCCGCGCGGTTCGAGCATCAGCGCGGTGCGCAGGTGATCGTAGTGCTCCTTGACGAAACGGCGCCGGGCCAGGATCGTTGCACCCGGCAGTTCAGGGAAGCCCGAGGTGATCACCCGGAAGGGCTCTCCGGCGGTGTGGGCATCGATGGAGGTTATGTTCCGCCAGTGCTGCGGCGCTCTCCAGTCTTTCATCTTCAGCAGTCTCCGCAAAAGGTCATCACGATTTACCCTACAGCGGCTCAGAGACAACAACCCGGCCGAGGGTTGCCTCGACCCGCACATACTGTCCCGACCTCAGGGTTTCGAACAGGGCCTTCTCCATTGTGACGACGGGAATCTCCCGGCCGTAGAAGTGCTTGCTGACAATCGGCCCGGTCGCCAGGATCGGTTCGGTCTTGAGGTTGATCATAGCCGCCGGGGCCTTATTGACCCGCACCAGCTCCAGGATCATGAGCGAGCCGGTGCTTGAGCCCTTGCCGTAAGGGAAGACCAGGATTTTACCGGCGATCGACTGTCCGAAGAGTTCATGTCGCGGATCGTTGATCAGTCCGGTTGCCGGATCGACACCGCCCCAGAAGCTGATCGACTGGGATGTGGCGAGCACTTCGCCAGCAGCGGCCCCGGCGACGATGCAGCAGGCGGCTAGTTCCTGCGCCATAGCCCGGCCTCCCTGGAGACCCTGCCGCTCACGGCCGTCTCGACACACTCGCGCAGACTGCCATAGACCACGCTGAGCCCGGTCTGCGAATAGCAGTAATTGGCAAACTTCGCCGAATTGGACATCGCCGCACGAAAATCCCAGCTCTTCACCGGGTACTGCAAGGGGCAGCCATCGCTAAAAACGGCGACTCCTGCGGATTGCAGCCGGGCGAGCAGACCGCGCCGCTCGATCTGGGCGTAGACGGCCCGGCTGGTGAAGACCCAGCAGGCAATGGACTCATCGACCGGCCGACCCTGCAGCAGTTCGTTCAGGGCTGCGAACTCATCGGCGGAGAAGTGCGGGCAGCCGAGAGCGACCAGGTCAGGATGCTCGACCGTGCTGTCCGAGAGCCGCTCCTCGGCTTCCGCAACCATCCGGGGGGTCACAACCACAGGCTCGGGTGCCCCGCCCCTGAAACACGCTTCGAGTGACGGCGCTTCGGGGGTGATGCCGACCAGATGGAACAGGCCGACGGCGCCGGATGAAGCTGCAGCGGCACTGAAGGCCTTGAGATCGTCGATGGTCACCGATTCCGGCATCCCCGCAAGGGCGGTGACCCGGTCCGCGGCAATTTCTCCGAACAGGTAACCGAGCAGCGGATAGACTGCGCTGCTGGCAAACATCTCCGACGTGAAGCCTTCCAGGACCACCAGGGCCTCAGCCCGGCGGTTTTCACTCAGGTGCAGGCCGAAACGGGGCACCCTGCCGATAATTCCGGCACAGACGTCGACAAGATCGGCATATCGATTGGTCCGCGCCCCGATGACGGAATTGGCAAAGGCGATCGCGTTGGATTCACCCCAGGCAATCTGTTCACCGAATCCGGGAATCATCCCCTGCTGGTAAGGTGCGCAGGTCCAGGTCGGCACTGCGCCCATCTTCAGGTAGGCCCGTTCCAGCCGCCGGCTTTTCTCCTCGAGTTCTGCGGGGACCCGCAGCTCGCGGCAGCGCCTGAAATCGATGGCGCTGGGATTGAGCTGGGTCGGGACCGCAAAGCGGCCGCCCAGCTCCGCCAACCGCTCGACAAACTCGACCCCGGCATCGACCATGTAGAGGGTCATGTCGATGTGCGCCTGGCTGACCGGCAGCATTTCACCGGCGCCGTAGATCTCCCCCAGGTCAACGAGGATCTGCATGGCGAGCCTTGCCGCTTCTCCCTCGCTGCCGGAGAGGATCTCCCGTTCGTGATCAGTCAAACGCATCGGCATGGTTCCTGAGGAGCAGCCTGCGGATGCCCGCGGCGCCTAGGAGAAATCGACCTCAACCCCCAGGCCCTGTTCTGCGGCTGCGGCGAAGACCAGCGCGGCGGCCATGGTATCCTGCACGGCGATGCCGACCGATTTGAAAAAGGTGATCTGCTCATCGTTCTGCCGACCGGGCAGGTCGCCGTTGAGAATTTCGCCGATCTCCGCATCGATGGGGGCATTGGGGATGAGGAGATCGCCGGCCTCCTCCAGGCAGGCCTCACGCGAGTCGACCACCACCAGGGCACGCCGAACGGCAGTTTCATCGATTTCGCGCTTGTCCGGAGTGAAGCTGCCGACCCCGGTGATATGGGTCCCCGGTTTGAGATCGTGGCCGTCGAAGAGCGGCTCCGGCGAGGTGGTCGCCGTTACCACGATATCCGCTGCCCGCACGGCTTCTGCGGGTGAGGCGCCGAGGATGATCTCCGGTGCTTTCGGCCAGGTCGCCGCTTCGTCCGCCAGACGGCTGGCCGCATCAGCCAACCGGTCGATGATGTAGACCCGCTCGATTTGCCTGACCGCCAGGACCCCCTGCAACTGGGTGCGGGCCTGAACCCCGGCCCCGAACAGGGCCAGGGTTCTGGCGTCCTTGCGGGCCAGCACATCGGCTGCGGCACCGCCGCCGGCGCCGGTGCGGATCGCTGTCAGGCTGCCGCCATTCATGAGGGCCAGTGGGAATCCGGTCTCGGGATCGAGGACCATGACCGTTGCGGAGATCGTCGGCAGACCGAGCTTCTGGTTCTCACCGTATATGGAGATGATCTTGACGCCGAGATTCCGGCTTTCATGCAGGTAGGCGGGCATCAGCAGGGTCACCCCCTTCTCCGTCTGGACGTGGGTCCGCAACGGAACGGTTGCCTGGCCGGCGGAAAACTGTACATAAGCCTGTTTCATTGCGGCAATGGCTTTCGGCATCGGCAGTGCCGCCCTGACCTCGGCTGCACCCAGCATTCTGATTTTCATGATCTCTCCTCACAAGTCCAGTCAATGGTGATCAATGGCGTCGCAAGCGATCCTCGATCGCCCGCGATGTATCGGTTAACGACAAACCGCCGAGGGCGGTGCAACGCAACTCGTGGGGCAGGCTCCTGCCGACCTGGTCCATGGCGGCAACCACCTCATCCAAGGGGATCAGGGCATCGAAATTGGCCAGTCCCATATTGGCGGCAGAGAGGGCATTGGCCGCAGCCAGCACGTTTTTCCCGAGGCAGGGGGCTTCCACGCGGTTGGCGATCGGGTCGCAGACCATACCGAAGCTGGCCTGCAGGGCCATGGATGACGCCGAGATCGCCTGCTCGACAGTTCCGCCGGCCAGGGTCACCAGGCCGGCCGCGGCCATGCCGGAAGCAGAACCGCACTCGGCTTGACAGCCGCCGACTTCGGCGGCAAACGTGGCATGCTCGGCGATAAAGACGCCGATCATCCCGGCAGCCAGCAGGGCCTTGACGGCATCGTCTTCGCTTTTGCCCATGAAATCTGCCGCGGCCAGGCAGGCTCCGGGAAGCACCCCGCAGGAGCCGGCGGTCGGAGCGGCGACCACCAATCCCATGGCACTCTTGCATTCCATGGTGGCGGTCACGGCGAGAATGATCGCATTCAGCATGCCGCCATCGAGCAGGGCGCCCTGCTCCATCAATTTCCTGAAGGAGCCGGACTGCCAGCCGAGAATCCGGTCCTCGTAGTCGGTCCCGGCAACGCCTTGGTCAATGGCTCCGCGCATGATCCGCGCAATGTCCCGCATCCGCTCGAAGACCTCGGCCTCGGAGATGCCGCCGCGGGCGCTTTCGTAGCACGCGGCCAGGGCCCAGAGCGGCAGGTCCGCGTTCCGGTTATAGTCCAGCATCTCCCGGCAGGAGAGGAAGGGCAGCGACATATCGGACCGGGTCAGGACCGGCACCACCGGACTGAGGGTCCTGATGGTCACGCGCTCTGAAAACTCCCCGGGCAGATCGCTTAGTCCCCAGTCGACGGGGTCTCCTCCGCTGATCTGTACGAAGCCGCCGGCGGCATTGCGGTTGACTTTGACTTGCCCGGTGGGGAAATGCCCCTGGATTGCGGACAGGCTCTCGACACTGTCCGCACCGAGAAACATGAGTGTTTCATAGCGGTCGCCGAGGAGGGAGACGGGCAGCTCGTCGATCGCGGTGACCTCGATCATGCCGCCGCCGGTGGAAATGGCGGTCAGGCTGTGGGTTTCCTTGGCGTTGTGCAGGGTCAGCCGGTAGGTGTTCGGATGAGGGTCGCCATAAGCGCCGACGCGCACTTCGGCCAGAATGCCGGCGGCGCCCAGGGCCTTTGCCGACTGCGGCAGCTCCTCGCGGGTCGCGTCCCACCCGAGCAGGCCGCCCCATAACCCCATGTCGCTGCCGTGGGAAAGGTGGGTCGTCGCCAGGGAGCCGCCCGTATCGAACTCGACCAGCACCTGCTCGATAACACCACCCATGAGATCCCTGGCCATCAGGCCGATCCGCAGGGCGGCAGCGCAGTGCGAGCTCGAGGGGCCCCGCATCACGGGACCGATGACATCGTTGAATATGCTTGGCGGCAGCTTGCTCATGCGTTCGGGCTCCACAGCGGAGAAAGGTGGTCAGTACCGGGCCGCGGCGCTAGGCTCTTGACAGCCGACGCCACGGCCGGGGCAGGACATTTCCGGAGGTGCGCAGGAATCAGAGAATCTGCATTTTCATCCAGGGCGCGGAATTATGAAAATTGGCAACCGCGCTTCCCGGCGGGACCAGCGCGTCACAAGCAGCCCTGAGCTGGTCATCAAGTTTCATCTCCATGACGGGGAGAAAGTGTTCCAACTGTTCGAGGGTGCGCGGACCGATCAGTGGCGCCGTCACCCCGGGCTGGTCCTTGACCCACAACACCGCCATCTGCGCCGGCGAGATGCCGCGCTCCCTGGCCAGCTGCACAAAGCGGTTGCCGACCTCGATGCCACGGGCAGTGACCCGCTCGGCATAGATGCCGCCACGCAGGCTGGCCCGTGAATCAGCTGGCGTATCCGCGGCGTCGGCATAACGACCGGCCAGGATGCCCATGGCCAGGGGCGACCACGGCAGAATCCCCATCTGGTACTCCCGGCACAGCGGGACCATTTCGTTTTCGATGCGCCGGTCCAGGAGGTTATAGGGAGGCTGCTCCGAGACGAACCGGACATATCCCTTCAGCTCGCTGGCCATGATCGCCTCCATCGCCTTCCAGGCCGGGGTCGTGGAGCAGCCGACGTAACGCACCTTGCCCTGGCGGACCAGGTCGGTCAGGGCGCTCATGGTCTCGTCGATGGGCAGTTCGAAGGAGGGGCGGTGCAGCTGGTAGAGATCGATATGATCCACCTGCAGGCGGCGCAGGGAGTCTTCGCAGGCCTTCATCAGGTGCAGCCGGGAGTTGCCGCGATCGTTCGGTCCCGGACCCACCGGGTAGTGGGCCTTGGTGGCGATCAGCACCTGGTCGCGGCGGCCGCTGGCGGCGAGCGCCCGGCCGATGATCCGTTCGCTTTCCCCCTTGGCGTAGCTGTTGCTGGTGTCGATCAGGTTGATCCCGGCGTCCATGGCCCGTTCGATCATGGCGATCGATTCGGCCTCCGGCGTCGGGTTGGCAAAATTGTCTGACCCGAGACAAAGCGGGGCAATCCGGACTCCGGTCCTGCCGAGGAGGCGATATTCCATGGCCCTACCTCGCCGTGAAGCCGGCGTCCACGTTTACCATGGCCCCGGTCATGTAACTTGCAGCATCCGATGACAAAAACAGGACGACCCTGGCGATCTCGACCGGTTCGGCAAGGCGTCCCATGGGGACCGAATCGGCCAAAGCCTGCATCATCTCGGCGGTCACCGGACCGGAGCGCTCGGACTTGATCATCGGCGTGTTGACCTCGCCGGGGCAGACGGCATTGATGCGCAGGCCGTCCTTGACGTGGTCCAGGGCCATGGCCCGGGTGATCTGGTGCACGGCGCCCTTCGACGCACAATAGGCAGTCACCCCGGAGGCGCCGACTTCGCCCCAGATCGAGCCGAAGTTGACGATGCTGCCGGAACCCTGCGCCTTCATGACGGCAACCGCGGCGCGGCTCATGAAAAACACGCCGTTGACATTGACATTCATGACCCGCTGCCACTGCTCATCGGAGGTACCGAGGGCATCGGCACGCACGATGATCCCCGCGGCATTGACCAGCGCATCGAGGCGACCATATCGCTGCAGGGTCGTGGCGACGGCCTGGCTGCAGAAGTCGGGGTCGCTGACATCACCGACCAGGGGCGGCTCGGCGGCGAGTTCGGCTGCCAGCTGCGCGGCCAGCTCCGCATTCCGGTCGACAATCACCACACTCGCCCCGGCCGCGGAGAATTCCCTGGCCGTCGCAGCGCCCATGCCCGAAGCGGCCCCGGTGACCAGGGCGACCTTTCCTGAGAAATCCATGTTCAGTATCCTTGACGGCGGGAAGGGCTGTTTGAGCAGCCCTTATTCGCCCAGATAAGCGTTGATGATGCGCTCGTCGCTCTTGAGGACCTGGGCCCCATCATGCATGACAATCTCGCCGGTTTCAACGACATAGCCATAATCAGCGACCCCCAGGGCCATCTTCGCGTTCTGCTCGACCAGCAGGATCGTGATCCCCTCCTCGTTGAGCTTCTTGACCACTTTCATGATGTTCTTGACCAGAAACGGCGCCAGTCCCATCGAGGGCTCATCGAGCAGGACCAGCTTCTGGCCCACCATCAGGGCCCGGCCCATGGCGAGCATCTGCTGCTCGCCGCCGGAGAGCATCCCCGAGTCCCGATGCCGTCTTTCTCCAAGCACCGGGAAGAGTTCGTAGACGTAATCCATGCGCCGCTTGCGCTCGGCATCGTCCTTGAGCGTAAAGGAGCCGAGCTCGAGGTTTTCCTGGATCGTCATTCCCTTGAAGATTCTGCGTCCCTCGGGAACGTGGATGAGCCCCTGCTTGACGATGTCATGGGGCGCCGCGCCAAAGATGCTTTCCCCCATGAACTCGATCTTGCCTCCGGTCGGCTTCAAAAGTCCCGAGATGCATTTCATGGTCGTGCTTTTACCGGCGCCATTGGCGCCAAGCAGGGTGACGATCTGCCCGGCCCTGACCTCGAGACTGATCCCCCGCAGCGCATGGATGTGACCGTAATGAGCATTCAGGTCGGTGATTTTCAAGACGACTTCAGACATGTTCAGTCTTCATCCTTTCCGAGGTAGGCCTCGATGACCTTGGGGTTGTTCTTGACTTCCTCCGGCAGGCCCTGCGCTATGTTCTGACCGTAGTCAATGACATAGATGTACTCGGAGACCTTCATGACCAGCCCCATGTCGTGCTCGATGAGCAGCACGGTGATGTCGAGCTCATCGCGAATCTTCTTGATGAGCTTGATAAGCTGCTGTTTCTCGTCAAAGTTCAACCCGGCGGCCGGCTCGTCGAGGAGCAGGAACTTCGGCTTGGTCGCCAGCGCCCGGGCCCATTCGACGCGCCTCTGATCGCCATAGGCAAGTGTGGCGGCATTGCGGTTCTTGAACTCCAGGATGCCAACGAAGTCGAGGCACTGCTCACAGTGCTCGGTGATGGCTTTTTCTTCACGCTGCTGCGCCGGCGACCTCAGGACCGACCCCAGGAACCCCGCATGAGACCGGCAATGCATACCAGACTTGACATTGTCGATAACCGACATGCTCTTGAACAAGCGCAGGTTCTGGAACGTGCGGGCCATGCCTGCCTGGGTGATCCGGTGCGGTTTCTTACGCATGATCGGCTTGCCGCGAAAATTAATTTGACCCGAGTTGGGCTGGTAAAACCCGGTGATCGAGTTGAAGATCGACGTCTTGCCGGCACCGTTCGGGCCGATCAGGCTCATAATCGAGCCTTCCGCGATGCTCATGTTCATGTTGTTGATCACCGTGAGACCGCCGAACTTCAACACGATATTCTTAACTTCCAGCAGGGACATTAGCTAATCTCCTGTCGCAAACGAAAGAATCTTCTCAACCGCGGCCCTCTAGCCCAACCGCTCCGGCCACAGCCCCTGCGGGCGCTTCAGCATGAGGATCAGCATGATGAGGGCAAATGCCAGCAGGCGCATATCGCCGACGAAGCGGAAGATTTCCGGGAAAAGCACCAGCACGAAAGCACCGCAGATGACCCCCGGAATCTTGCCCATCCCGCCGATGACCACACCGAGGAGAATCAGGATGGACTGGGTGAACATGAAGGTTTCCGGTGAGATCGCCGTCATTTTGACGGCGAAGAAGCTGCCGGCCACACCGCCGAACACGGCACCGATGACGTAGGCCGCCAGTTTGACCCTGACCCGGTTGATGCCCATCGCTTCAGCGGCATCCTCGTCTTCACGGACATATTGCCATGCCCTGCCCAGGCGCGAATACTGCAGCCGGTGGCTGATGAAGATGGCCAGGAAGGCGAGAATCAGGAACGCATAGTAGAAATGGATTCTGTCGTTCATTTCGATGCCGAAAAAGAAGGGGCGCTCGATGCCGAAGATGCCCCCGGAGCCACCGGTGATTTTCAGGTTCCTGGCGGAAATCCTGACGATCTCACCAAAACCGAGGGTGACGATGGCCAGGTAATCGCTCCTGAGGCGCAGGGTCGGGCCGCCGATAATAACGCCGGAAACCGCCGAGAAGAGGATTGCGAAAGGGATGGTCAACCAGAAGTTCATGCCGAAATTGGAGGTCAGAATCGCCGTGGTGTAGGCTCCGACGGCGAAGAAGGCGGCATAACCGAGGTCGAGCAGCCCCGCGTAGCCGACCACGATGTTCAATCCCAGGCAGACAACGACGTAGAACCAGACGTCCGAGAAGGTGTTCAGCACGTAATTGTTGACGACCAGCGGCATTGCCAGGACGATGAAGGCCAGGAACGCGTATATGAGGTTCAGCCTTCTTTTATTCTTTTCTAACACGACTACATCCTCTCGATCTCGGTCCTGCCAAGCAG
>JAHEEU010000200.1 GCA_024640545.1 Geobacteraceae bacterium | reverse complement strand
CGGCACAGCGAGCCGGTCTTGATCTGGCCGGCATTGGTGGCCACGGCGAGATCGGCGATGGTGGTGTCCTCGGTTTCGCCGCTGCGATGGGAGATGACGGCCGTGTAGCCGGCGCGCTTGGCCATCTCTATGGCATCCAGGGTTTCGGTAAGGGTGCCGATCTGGTTGACCTTGATCAGGATCGAGTTGGCGATCCCCTTGTCGATCCCTTCCTTGAGGATCCTGGTGTTGGTCACGAAGAGGTCGTCACCGACGATCTGGATGCGGTCGCCGAGCCGCTCAGTGAGCAGTTTCCAGCCCTCCCAGTCGTTTTCCGCCATGCCGTCTTCGATGGAGATGATCGGATAGCGCTCCACCAGGTCGGCGTAGAAAGCCACCATGTCGGCGGCGGTTTTCTCTTTCTGCTGCTCGTTTTCGAGAACGTATTTACCGTTCTTGTAGAGTTCGCTGGCAGCGACGTCGAGGGCCAGCAGCACGTCCGTGCCTGGCTTGTAGCCGGCGGCCTTGATGGCGGCCATGATGACTTCGAGGGCCTCTTCGTTGCTCTTCAGGTCCGGGGCGAAGCCGCCTTCATCACCGACGGCAGTGTTATAGCCTTTGTCCTTGAGGACTTTCTTCAGGGCGTGGAAGATCTCGGCGCCCATGCGCAGGGCCTCCTTGAAGGATTCGGCCCCGGCCGGCATGATCATGAATTCCTGGATGTCGACATTGTTGTCGGCGTGCTCGCCGCCATTGATGATGTTCATCATCGGCAGCGGCAGTTCCTTGGCGTTGGTACCGCCGAGGTACTGGTAGAGGGGCAGGCCGGACTCCTCGGCAGCGGCCTTGGCAACGGCCAGGGAGACGCCGAGCAGGGCGTTGGCGCCGAGATTGCTTTTGAAGTCGGTGCCGTCCATCTCGATGAGTTTGCGGTCGATGCCGGTCTGATCGGAAGCCTCCCAGCCGATGAGCGCATCCGCGATACCTTCGTTGACATGGTCGACGGCCTTCAGAACGCCCTTGCCGAGGTAGCGGCCCTTGTCGCCATCACGAAGCTCCAGAGCTTCCCGCTCGCCGGTCGAGGCGCCGCTCGGCACGGCTGCGCGTCCCATGACCCCACTTTCCAGATAAACTTCGACTTCAACGGTTGGGTTGCCGCGCGAATCGAGAATTTCACGGGCGTAAATATCGACAATTTCACTCATGGCTTCAAGCCCCCTTCAAGCAGGTTGATTTTGGTGTTTGCGCCGGATGCGCGGCACATTTATAGCACATCGGGCCAAAATTTGAACCCCTTTTTGCCGGCTGTCGGGGCGCCGTAATTGCGAGGTAATTGATTTGCGCAACCCAAGGTGCTATTTTATACAGCTTGAATTCCAAAAACACAAAAGGCTTACTCATTGGACGATAACATACAACGGCAAAGTTACGAGCCGGCGGACCCCAGGCTGGCTCACGCTTTGTTCGGTCAGCAGAACCGGCATCTGCTTCAAATTGAGCGTCTTACCGGAGTCCGCGTCAGCTCAAAAGGCACAACTGCCATGCTGGAAGGCGCCGGCGAAAAGTTGGCCCTTGCGGTTCGCATGCTGGAAGAGCTGACAGTTTTACTGGACAAGGGCTTTCCGCTCCGTCCGCCTGACATCGAGTATGCCGAACGCATCCTGAGCATGGATCGCACGGCCAGTCTGGCAGACATCTTCCTCGACACGGTGACGGTTTCGTCGCGCAACAAGGCCATCGCCCCCAAATCCCTTGCCCAGAAAGCCTACCTGGATGCCATGCGCCGCAACGACGTGGTCTTCGGTATCGGCCCGGCCGGCACCGGCAAGACTTACCTGGCCATGGCCATGGCGGTCGCTCTGATGAAAAAGAAGGAAATCAGCCGGATCGTCCTGGTCCGCCCGGCCGTTGAGGCCGGCGAAAAGCTTGGTTTCCTGCCCGGGGACCTCGCCGAGAAAGTGAATCCGTAC
This sequence comes from Geobacteraceae bacterium, assembly GCA_024640545.1. GTDB lineage: Bacteria > Desulfobacterota > Desulfuromonadia > Desulfuromonadales > BM103 > JAHEDT01. The sequence continues at coordinate 2,825 of JAHEEU010000200.1, read as the reverse complement.
CTGCGCCCGCTTTACGATGCGCTGTACGACCTTATGGACTTCGACCGCGGCCAGGCGCTGATTGATCATGGGGTGATCGAAGTGGCCCCCCTGGCGTTCATGCGCGGACGGACCCTGAATGACGCGTTTGTGATTCTCGACGAGGCCCAGAATACCACTACGGAACAGATGAAGATGTTCCTGACGCGGCTTGGCTTCGGCAGTCGGGCGGTCATCACCGGCGACGTCACCCAGACTGATTTGCCCGGTGGGCGGATCTCCGGGCTGGTTCAGGCGATGGACGTGCTGGGGCACGTGGAAGGGGTTCGCTTTGTGCGCTTCACCGATATGGATGTGGTCAGGCACCCGATTGTCCAGGCAATCGTCAGGGCCTATGACGCCCACAAACCCGGCTGATCGGGCCGCCAGGGCGACAGGGTAGATCAATGCCTAAAAGTGAACGCAAATCCGAACCCGCATCACCTGAGCCGTTGTTTCGGTTGAAGCGGCAGGAACGGCAGGAACGGTCTGACGGTGACGAGACCTTCCAGCGGTGTCTTCTGCTGCTGCTGCTGGTGGTCGCTCTGACGTTCATCATCGTGCCGAAAGGCGCTTTGACCCCCACCGAATTTTCTCCGGGCGATATCTCGCCGCGCGACATCAAGGCCCCGCGCGACATCCTGGTCCAGGACGAAGATCTGTCGGCACAGAAACGCACTGAAGCGGGAAAGGCCGTTGCCAATCTTTACGATTACGATCCGGACACCGGTTCGCTGATTGCCGGTCAGGTGGAGCAGGTCCTGGTCGCGCTGCGTAGCACTCATGGCCCGGATGTTACGGAAGCCCAGCAGATCGCCAGTCTCGAAACTGGCTTCGGCATCAAAACCAGCCCCAAGGGCTTCAGGGCATTGCGTGAACTCGCCGCCCGTTCCGATATCAAGGCCCGGGTTGCCCTGGTCATGACGAAGATTTACCGCCAGAAGATCACCGGCAATCTCAGGCTGTTCGAGGCTGACCGTGCCAAGGGCGTCATCTACCGGAGCCAAAATACGCAGGAGGAAGTTGCTGACAGCGATCGCGAGGAGGTCATTGGCCTCGGCGAGTTGCAAGACCAGCTGAAAAAGGTCGTTGGCGAGACCGACCTGCCTGACAGTCAGCAGAAGGCGCTGCTGGACCTGCTGCTGCCTTTGTTGCGGCCCAACATCTCTTTCAACCAGAATGAGACCGAGGCCCGCAGGCAAACGGCCAGAGAGGAAGTCAAGCCGGTCCTGATCCAGGTCAAGAAGGGGGAGATGATCGTGCGGGAGGGGGATCGCATAACCCCTGACCAGATCAAGCGCCTGGACGCACTGCACGACGAAAGCAAAATTGTTTCGATCTGGCGCAACGCTTCGGGAATGCTGCTCAGCTGTTTTCTGCTGGTCTATTTTGCCCATAACTTTGCCCGCCGCAATATTCGTAAGTACCGCCCGGAAACCCGCGACCTGTTGTTCCTGGCGACGGTCTTCGTAAGCCACATCCTGGCCCTGAAGATCTGTATCTTCATCTCCGCGGCATTGGGCAGTGCGTTCCCTTATGTCGAGCAGAATGCCTATTACTACGTATTTCCGGTCGCCGTCGGCACCATGCTGGTGCGCATCGTTCTGAATTCGGAGATTTCCCTGGTCTTTGCCATCCTCGCGTCGATTGTTACCGGCAGCCTTTTCGGCAACAGCTTCGCGATCATGGTGTTTGTCTTTATGAGCAGCCTCGCCGGCGCACACTGGGTACGCCACGTCACTGAACGGTCCTCTCTGTTCGGTGCCGGCCTGCGTCTCGGCCTGTTCAATTTCGTGCTGATTTTCGCGCTGCACCTTATGACTACGCGGCCATTCGACTTGCAGCTGCTATACAAGCTGGGGTTCGGTTTTGCCGGGGGCTTGGTGGCCGCTGTCATGGTGACCGGAATCGTCCCCCTGGTGGAGTCGATCTTCCGATACACGACCAATATCAAGCTGCTGGAACTGGCCAACATGAACAACCCGGTTTTGCGTGACCTGATGATCCAGGCGCCGGGGACCTACCACCACTCCATTATTGTCGGCAATCTCGCTGAAGCGGCGGCCGAGAATATCGGTGTCAACCCCCTGATGGTGAGGGTTGCAGCCTATTACCATGATATCGGCAAGATCAAGAAGCCGCTGTATTTCATCGAAAACATCGGTGGTCAGGAAAACCGGCATGACAAACTGGCTCCTTCGATGAGCGTCCTGATCCTCATGGCACATGTCAAGGACGGCGTCGAAATGGCGCGTGAGAACCGGCTCGGCAAGGCCCTGACCGATATCATCCGCCAGCATCACGGCACCAGCATGATGAAGTTTTTCTACGACCGGGCGAAGATCAAGGCCGATCCGGTGGTCGAGCAGATCAATGAGAGGGATTACCGCTATCCCGGGCCCAAGCCGCAGACCCGTGAAGCAGCCTTGATCATGCTCGCCGACGTCATCGAAGCGGCCAGCCGGACCCTGTCGGATCCGACCCCGGCGCGCATCCAGGGGATGGTGCAAAAAATCATCAACAATATCTTTATCGACGGCCAGCTCGATGAATGTGAACTGACCCTCAAGGATATTCACAATATCGCCAAAAGTTTCAACCTCGTGCTGGGCGGCATCTTCCACTACCGGGTCGATTATCCTGAACCGGTTAGCAAGGAACGCAACGGCGAAAAGAGTCTCAGGAGCAAAGATGAAGATCGCGATCGAAAATCGTCAGACCAGGCAAAAGATCAACAAAATCCTTCTGCGAAAGGTAACACGGAAGATCTTAAACGCCTCGGCATGTCCTGACGCCCTGCTGTCGAT
>JAHEEU010000199.1 GCA_024640545.1 Geobacteraceae bacterium | reverse complement strand
CGACCGATCGTCAATGATGACTTCGGCGATGTCTACGGTCTGCTGATGGCAATCACCGGTGACGGCTACTCCTACGCCGAGATGGAAGATGCGGCCAAGGGGCTGAAAAAAGAGCTGAGCCTGGTTGAAGGTGTTGCGCGGGTCGAGCTCTGGGGTGTGCAGCCGAAGGTAATTTACCTGGAAGCCTCCGAGACCCAGTTGAGCCAGCTGGGGATTTCTGACAAGAGCATTGTCTCCACCATGCAGCAGCAGAACATGGTGGTCGATGCCGGCAGCGTCGATGTTCAGCAGAAACGGGTTCGGATTTCGCCAACCGGGGAGTTCCGCTCTCCCGAGGATATCTCTGATCTGGCCATTCATCCATCTTTGAGAGACAGCCTGCAAAGTCTCGACAAGGGGCAGCCCTTGCAAAGCAGCGATGAACTGATCCGCATCCGTGATATCGGCACGGTCAGGCGTGGTTACCAGGACCCGCCGCCGACCATGATGCGCCTCGATGGCAAGCCGGCTTTGGCGATTTCGATCACCAACGTTGCCGGAGCCAACATCGTCGATGTCGGCCGCAATGTCGACGCGCGGATGGCCGAACTCCAGGAAGACCTGCCGGTCGGCCTGGAGGCTCACCATGTCCACTGGATGTCTGACGTGGTCTCCGACTCGGTCAACGGTTTCTTTATCAATTTGGCGGAAGCCGTAGGCATCGTGCTGGTCGTTCTGGCCCTGTCCATGGGTTGGCGTATGGGCACCCTGATCGGCATTGACCTGATTCTCACCATCCTCGGCACACTCATTATCATGGCGGTCATGGGGATCGACCTCCAGCGCATGTCCCTGGGCGCCCTGATTATCGCCCTGGGGATGATGGTCGATAACTCGATCGTCGTCGCCGAAGGCTTTGTGGTTCGACGCGAACAGGGGATGGACAAGATCAAGGCCGCCATTGAAGCCGCTGGTTCGCCGTCGATGCCATTGCTCGGCGCAACCGTGATAGCGGTCATGGCTTTCTACCCGATCGGCGGGTCCAAGGAGAGTACCGGTGAATACTGCCTCTCGTTGTTCACCGTCGTTGGCATCTCGCTGATGGTCAGCTGGGTCGTCTCGATGACCCTGACGCCGATCAAATGCCTCGACATGCTGCCCGACCCGAAACCACAGGAAGCAGGGTACGATCCGTTCGGCAGTAAATTCTACAAACTCTTCCGCGGCTTGCTGGAAAAGTTGATCCGCGTGCGGGTTTTGTTCATCGCTGCGATGCTCGGCCTGCTGGTCGCCTCGTTCATGGGCTTCGGCTTTGTCGAGCAGCTGTTCTTCCCGAGTTCATCGATGAGCAAGTTCATGATCGACTACTATGCGCCCCAGGGTACACGTATCGAAGTGGTCGCCAACGATCTCAAGGCTCTTGAGGAAAAGCTGCTCGCCGACGAACGGGTCGATAATGTCGCGGCGTTCATCGGTGCCGGGCCACCGCGGTTCTACCTGCCGGTGGAACCGGAATCGGCCAACCCGGCTTACGGCCAGCTGATTGTCAACCTGCACGATTTCCGCAAGATCGATGAATTGATCAAGGAGCTCACGCCCTGGGCTGCGGACACTTTCCCGGATGCCATGGTGCCGATGCGCAAGTTCGCTGTCGGTCCGGCCCAGACCTGGCAATTCCAGTACCGGATCAGCGGTCCGGCGATTGCCGATACAGAACTGCTGAGAGATCTCAGCGAAAAAGTTCTGGAGATCCTGAGAGATGAACCTCTGGCTGGCGCCATGCAGGTCGACTGGCGGCAGAAGGTACCGAAGATGGTGCCGGTCTACAACCAGGAGCGGGCCCGCTACGCCGGAGTCGCCCGAGAGGATGTCGCCAACGCCACCAAGCGGGCTTACGATGGCCGAACCATCGGACTTTATCGCGAACAGGACGAATTGCTGCCGATCATTCTGCGGCATGTCGAAGATGACCGGGCCAGCCTCGCTTCTTTCGACGTCCTGCAGGTTCAACCCGGCTTGACGACGACCACCCTGCCGATTGCCCAGGTGACCGACGGGATCAAGATGGAATGGGAGGAGACCCGGGTCTGGCGGCGGGACCGGCGACGGACAATCACCGTCCAGGCCAACCCGATACTCGGACAGACCCTGCCGACACTTATGCAGCAGGTCCAGGCCAAGGTTGAAGCGATCGAAATGCCGCCCGGTTACAAAGCGGAGTGGGGGGGGACAACCGAGGACTCGGCAAAGTCGCAGAAGGCTCTTCTTCCTGGCTTTATTCCGACCTTCGCTGTCATCCTGTTTATCCTGGTTGCCCTGTTCAATGCCTTCAAGCCGCCGATCGTGATCATGCTGACAGTCCCGTTTGCGATGATCGGTATCACAAGCGGCCTGCTTGCCTTCCAGGCACCCTTCGGCTTCATGGCCCTGCTCGGCGCCATGAGCCTGATGGGGATGATGATCAAGAATGCCATCGTGCTGCTTGATGAGGTCAATATCAACCTTGCCGATGGTATGGAGCAATACGATGCCGTGATCATTGCCGCGCTGGCTCGCCTGCGTCCAGTAGTCTTGGCCGCCGCGACCACGGTGCTCGGCGTCATGCCGCTGCTGCAGGATGTGTTCTGGGTCGGCATGGCGATTACCATCATGGCGGGACTTGCCTTCGGCACCGTTCTGACCATGCTGGTTGTGCCGGTGCTGTACTGTATGTTCTTCAAGGTGCCGTCACCGAAAGCATAAAAATTAAGAGACAGTATAAAAGGATAAGAGGTCATTATGGTCCTAACCATTGACAGAGAGGAGGAGCTTGACTTCTCCTCTCTGCGTTTTGCTTCCGGGTAGAGGAGCATGCTACCTGACCAAGTAGTGGGAACGTTCATGAACAGGTTCATGCACAAAGCCCTGCGATATGTTCGCATGGAGCATACCGGGCTTTCATAAGCTTCTCCGCACACCGCGCGACGCTTCACGAGGTTTGATGGACCCATTACTGATATCAGTTGCATTTATCCTTGGTTACCTGGTTCGCCAGGTCGGCTTGCCGCCGCTGGTCGGTTTCCTCGCCGCCGGGTTCGTGCTGAATGCCCTCGGTTTTGAAGGCGGAGAAACTCTCCAGACCTTCGCTGACCTCGGCGTCACCCTCCTGCTGTTTTCCATCGGTCTCAAGCTTGATCTGAAAAGCCTCGCCAAACCTGAAGTCTGGGCAGGGGCTTCGCTGCACATGGCGGTTACGGTTGCGGTCTTCGGCGCCGGAGTGTTCGGGCTCAGTCTGGCCGGTTTGCCGTTTTTTGCTGAATTGACCTTGCCCATGGCGATCCTGGTCGCCTTCGCGCTGAGTTTTTCCAGTACCGTTTTTGCCGTCAAGATCCTTGAAGAAAAGGGCGAAATGGGAGCCATGCACGGGCGTGTCTCGATCGGCATCCTGATCATGCAGGATATCTTTGCCGTGCTGTTTTTAACCTTCTCCCTTGGCAAACTGCCGTCCTTTTGGGCAATCCTGGTGCCCTTTGCCCTTTGGGGGATCAAACCGATCCTCTACCGCTTGATGGACCGTAGCGGCCACGGTGAGCTGTTGCTGCTGTTCGGCCTGTTCGCCGCCCTGGTCGCTGGCGCAGGAGGCTTCGAGTTGGTCGGCCTCAAGGCGGACCTCGGCGCCCTGGTCCTCGGCATCCTGCTGGCCGGCCATGCCAAGAGTTCGGAGCTGGCAAAGACCTTGATGGGCTTCAAGGATTTACTGCTGGTCGGTTTCTTCCTGACCATTGGCCTGTCAGGGGTGCCGACCATGGCGGCAATCGGCGTTGCGGCCCTGTTGGTCATTGTCGTGCCTTTAAAGGGTGCACTCTTCTATCTGCTCCTGGCACGTTTTAAACTGCGGGCGCGCTCTTCACTGCTCGCAACATTGAGTCTGGCCAACTACAGCGAATTCGGCCTGATCGTTGCCGCGGTGGGTGCTTCACAAGGATGGTTGGGAGCAGAGTGGCTGGTTATTATTGCGCTGGCGCTCTCGGCAACCTTTGTCATCGGCTCTCCCCTGAACACCGCGGCTGATACGCTCTATGTCCGCTACCGGGAGAAGCTGTGTCGGTTCGAAACCGACACCCGTCACCCGGACGATCAGCCGATCGATCCGTCTGGCGCGACGATCGGGGTCTTCGGCATGGGGCGGATAGGCACCATGGCATATGATTTCTTAAGTGAGAAGTACGGTGAGACGGTGATCGGCGTCGACTTCGATATGCAGCAGGTCAGTGCACATTCTGCAGTCGGGCGACGCGTTGTCTTCGGTGACCCGACCGACCCCGATTTCTGGTCCCGGCTTATTCTGCCTGAGCAAAAGAGCCGCATGGTTTTGCTGACTATGCCTAGTCATCAGGCCAACCTGGCCGCAACACGCCATCTGCTCGATATCGGATTCCCTGGCCAGATCACGGCCATCGCCCAATTCGATGACCAGGTCGAGGAACTTCGGGAGGCCGGGGCTCATGCTGCTTTCAATTTCTACAACGAGGCTGGACTCGGGTTTGCGGAACATGCCTGGGAGATTTTTGAAGGAACCTATCAGCCAGAGGCCATATCATGAAAATTTTCATACCAGGGATCAAGACGTTTATCTTAGGGCGCTATGGCAGCTTATTGCTCTGTCTTGTGTTCGTGATGATATTGCAGCCGACCATCGAGACCCGCATCGGCAAGCTCATTCTCGAAGGGTTTTTCATCGCTGTCCTGTTGGCCGGACTGCGGGCGATCCAGGTCGAGAAAGGGCTGTTGCATTTCGAGATAATCCTGTTAATCGCCAGCGTTTCTTGCGGCGCGGCTGGCA
>JAHEEU010000198.1 GCA_024640545.1 Geobacteraceae bacterium | reverse complement strand
CACGAACACCTTGGCCGGCTTGATCGTCCCTGAAGGCGTCATCATCATCGGCAGGATGCGATTCAACCTGCCTGCGGCCTGGATCACCATGACGTAGCCGGCCAGGCTCGCCTGGGAGCTCAGGGCGTCCATTTTCTGGGCGCGGGTGGTGCGGGGGATCATCTCCATGCTGATCGCGCTGACCTGGCGGTCACGGAGGGTTTCGACCAGGTCCCGCTCGTTGAAAGGGTCAAGATAGCTGATATGCAAGGCGCCCTGCTTCAGCAACTCGACCTCGTCAGCAGCCGGTTTGTGAATCCGCAGCACGATGTCGGCGGCGGCGAGCAGCTCCCGGCGCTCACCGACCAGCCTGGCGCCGGCATCACGATAATCCTGGTCGGTGTATCCGCAGCCGGCGCCGATTCCGGCCTCCACCAGAACCTCGGCCCCGGCTCCCACCAGCTTGGCGACGTTGGCCGGGACCATGGCGACCCGTTTATCTGTCTGGCCGGCCTCGTTGGGCACAGCGATCAATGTCATCTGGCAACTCCCCGTTTCCTGCACTGACTTGTGCTGCAGAGGCGACGCCGTCGGGGCCGCACGCTCTCTGCAAAGCGAATGATTCAATAATATAACAAAATACAGGAAATAGTCGACTGGATCAGTCAACTTTTTGAGAGGGCCACTCCGCCCGGTGGGTTACAGGCCAAAGTGGGAGAAGGGTTTGAAGGGCGGCGTCGGGAAACGGCCGCAGGTATCATAAATTCAGGGAGTTGCCAGAAGATTGAAAAGGTTTGTCAAAAAAGGTCAGCTGAACGCGACGATGCCAAGCATAAAGCCAAGGCGCAACAGGAGTGCCTTGACCCGGAGTGATATCGTCAGACCGACAGGTAGCGCCGCTTGATTTCCTCGTTGTTCTGCAGCTCGTCGCGGCTGCCAGAGAACCTGATCCGCCCCTTGTCGATGACGTAGCCGCGATCGGAGATCGCCAGGGCGAAATGGGCATTCTGCTCGGCCAGAAGGATCGGGAAATGTTCCTTCAGGCTGCCGATGATCCGGTCGAGCTGCTCGACGATCACCGGCGCCAGACCCTCGCACGGCTCGTCGAGAAGCAGCAGGCGGGGTTGGCAGGCAAGCGCCCGGGCGATTGCCACCATCTGCTGCTCGCCGCCGCTGAGTTCTCCACCCTTGCGGTGGCGGAACTTGTCGAGCAGCGGGAAAGTGGCAAACAGGTCGTCGATCGTCCAGAGGACCTCGGCGGCCGCGTTAAAGGACACCTCGAAATTCTCCTGTACGGTCAACTCGGCAAAGATCCGCCGGTCTTCCGGGACGTAGCCCAGCCCGAGACGGACATTCTTGTACGCCGACTGCCGGGTGATGTCATGGCCACGGAAAAGAATCCGCCCGCGCCTGGGGTGGTTGTAGCCCATAATGCTCTTGAGGGTCGTCGATTTGCCGGCACCGTTGCGCCCCAGCAGACAGACGATTTCGCCGGCGTTCACTTCGAGGTCGACGCCCTGCAGGATGTAGCTGTCGTCGTAGTAGGTATGGATGTCTTCGACTTTAAGCATGGACCTTTCTCCCCAGATAGGCCTCCTGGACATCTTCGTTGGCACGGATCTCCTCCGGCCGGCCCTGGGCCAGCAAGTGTCCCTGGTGAAGGACATAGATCTTCTCGGCGAGAGAGAAGACGACCTTCATGTCATGTTCGGTGATAAAGAACGTTGTTCCAGATACTTTGGCAAGTTTCTTAATCAAACTTATCATGTTCTCGGTCTCTTCCGGGTTCATGCCGGCGGTCGGCTCGTCGAGCAGGACGACGCTCGGTTCGCGCGCCAGCACTATAGCCATCTCCACCAGGCGCTTGTCGCCGTAGGCGAGACTGGAAACGGTCTGGTCGGCCCGATCGGCGAAACCGACCTGCTCCAGGGTGTGCATGGCCTTGTCCACGATCAGCTTGTCCCGGTAGACGTTGCCGTACAGCTTGAAGTGCTTGTTCTGCTGAATGATCAGCGGCGTGAAAACGTTCTCGGCCACCGTCAATTCGGCGAATACGTTGGTGATCTGGAAGGAGCGGCACATCCCCCTGGCCACCACGCGATGGGATGGCAGCCCGGTGATTTCCTCGCCGTTGAGATACACCTTCCCCCTGGTCGGCGGGAACCGCCCGGAGATGGCGTTGTAGAATGTGGTCTTGCCGGCACCGTTCGGTCCGATCAGAGCACTGGTCTCGCCTTTGCCGATGGCCAGGGAGATGTCCTCGATCACCTTGAAGCGGCCGTAGGAGTGGCCGAGATTTTCCACCCGCAACACAGCGTCTTCGTTCATTTCAGACCTTCCTGAGGAGTTTTTTACGCAGTGTGCCGAACACCCCGTCGGGGAAGAACAGCACGATCGGTATCAGGACGATGCCCAGAAACAGCATCCAGTTCTCCGTGTACTGGATGATGACCTGCTCCAGGACAAAGAAGATTCCCGCGCCGAACAGCGGGCCGAGGAAGACCCCGGTGCCGCCGATAATCGACATGATCACCGGCTTGGCCGAAAAGCTCCAGTGCATGAACTCGGGGCTGGCCATGTTGTTGAACAGGCAGAAGAGCACCCCGGCCAGCCCGGTGAAGGTTCCGGAAATGGCAAAAGCAGCGATTCTCAGACGACTGACGTTGCCACCGACGAAGGCAACCCGCTGCTTGTTCTCGCGCAGCGACTTGAGGATCAACCCGAAGGGAGAATGGACCACCAGCCACAGCAGCACGGAGCCAAGCACCACGGTCACCAGCACCAGGTAGTACATGGTGACCGGGGTATAGAAAGTCAGTTCGACGCCGAACAGCGACAGGCTTGGCAGGGCGAACACCGGCAGGCCGTCGCTGCCGCCGGTAACGTCGATCCAGTTGTGCGCGATCGAGAAAAACATCATGCCGAAGCCGAGGGTGATCATGGCGAAGAAGATCTCGTCGAGCCGCACCGAGAAGAAGCCGACCACCAGCGAGGCCACGCAGGCGACCAGCATGCCGGCCACCAGGATCAGGAAGAGGTTGCTGAAGCCGTTCTGCAATAGCAGCGCCGCGGTATAGGCGCCCAGGCCGAAGAACGCCCCCTGGCCGAAGGAGAGCAGCCCCGTGAAGCCGAACAGCAGGTTGAAGCTCATCGCCATCAGCCCCATGATGAGGATCTCGCTGAGCAGCATCACCCAGTAGGTCGGCATGACCAGCGGGCCGACCGCGAGCAGAACGACCAGGATTGCCGGACCGGCCAGGTTGTGGCGCTTGAGCACGGCCATGGTCAGATCCCCTTCCGGAACAGCCCGTTCGGCTTCACCAGCAGGACCACCGCGAGCAGGATGTAGGGGATGGCCATCTGCAGGCGCCCTGCGAACACCGTACCGAAGGATTCCAGCAGACCGAGCAGCAGTGCCCCGGCAAAAGCCCCCGGGAAGCTGCCCATGCCGCCGACCACCACGACGATAAAGCTCTCGATGATGATCTTTTCCCCCATCGACGGGACCAGGCTCTGCTGGGGAGCGGCCAGGGCCCCGCCCACCGCCGCCAGCCAGGTGCCGAGAGCGAAGACCATGGTGTAGAGGAGCGGCACGTTGATGCCGACCCCTTCAGCCATGATGTTGTCGTAGGAGGCGGCACGGATGATCTTTCCCCAGCGGGTGAAATGGAAGAAGGCCCAGAGCAGGCCGCCGATGACCGGGCCGATGAAGATCAGGAAAAACCGGTACACCGGGTAGTCGTGGCCGAGGATATTGATGATCCCGGCGAGGATCAGCGGCGGTTCGACGACATGGTAACCAGAGCCCCAGATCATGCGCACGGCATCGTCGAGCACCAGCAAAACGGCAAAAGTCAGCAGCAGCTGATACGACACGTCCCGCACGTAGACCTTCTTCAGCAGGAAGCGTTCGATCAAAACGCCGATGGCCACCACGCAGAGTGGGCCGACCGCCAGGCCGAACCAGAAGGAGTCGAAGAACTGCATCGACTGCATGCACAGGTAGGCACCGAGCATGAACAGGGAACCGTGGGCGAAGTTAAGAACCCCCAGTACGCCGAAAATCGTGGTCAGACCGACGGCGATGAGGAAGAGCAACATCCCCCAGCTCAGGCCGTTCAACATATTCATCAACAGGACATCCATAACAGCTCCGGTGTTGTGCGACTGGTCGGCGGTCAACGTGTGCCCGGCCCGGCAAAAGCAGCCCCGGGCCGACTCAGGGGACACCGGCGTGCAGGAACCGGCAGCGGGCAGACCCCGCTGCCGGCAGGGAGCCGTCTACTTCATGACGCAGCCGGATTCGGCAACCGAGGGCGTCACGTCCGCGCCCTTGAAGATCTTGATCGGGTTGAGGATACGGTGCGGGTAGTCGGGTGAAGCGGCCGTCTTCCCCCAATGGCCGTCGGTGATGGCCTGGTGGTCTTCCTTGCGGAACTCTATTTCACCGGTGGGGATTTCGAGCTTCAACCCCTCGAGGGCGTTGACGATCGCCATTTTGTCGGTCGACTTGGCTTTCTCCGCGGCAGCCTTGTAAGCGTAGACGGCGCTGTAGGCACCGTGCGCATTGTAGGAGGGATACACCTTGTAGCTCTTGAAATAGTCGGCGACGAACTTCTTGTTGAGCGGCGAGTCGTTGGCCAGGAACCAGTAGCGGGTCCCGACCCACAGCCCTTCGGGCATCTTGTCGCCCAGGGCCGAGAGCACCTCGGTGGCGCCGCCGAGGGAGAAGAGCACCTGGTAGCCGCCCTTGAAGAAGCCCATGTCGCTGGCCTGGCGCACGAAGTCGATCAGGTTGCCGCCCCACAGGGAGATGAACACGCCGT
>JAHEEU010000197.1 GCA_024640545.1 Geobacteraceae bacterium | reverse complement strand
CGCAAGGCACGGAATGGCATCTCACCAATGGAGGCAATCATGAAAATCGGCCGGAAACTCCTCATCCTTTGGGCTGCGAGCCTGGTCCTGTTCAGCGCAACCGGCGTCGCCAGCTGGCTGACCATGGACTTGATGACAGGCGTCAGCGGCCTGACGATCCGTTTCTTCCTCGGCTACTGCGGGATCATCGTCGTGTCCCAGGTCTTCGCCGCGTTCGATGAACTCCGTCAGCTGCTCGCCGACATAGCGGCCGGGAAACCTGGCGCCATCAGGAGCCTGCTCAATTGACGCCTGACAGTCACAACTAGGGTGAACGAAATGAAAACGAGAGTAACAAATAAAATCATCATGTTGAGTGTGAATATCTTATTTGTCACATTAACTCCTGCCCTGGCTTTTGCCATGGACAGCGGCGCTTGTCTGGATTGCCATGGCGATGCCGGCGTGGTCGGCGACAAGCTGGTGATAGAGGCCCTGGGCTTTGACAGCACGGCCCATGCCGAGCTCGGCTGCCATAGCTGTCACGCGTCGATCACCGCCGACCATCCGGATGACGGCCTGCCCCCCTCCCGGGCCGGCTGCGCCGAGTGCCACGATCCGGTCAGCCGGGAATATGCCGCCAGCCTGCATGCCGAAAACGCTGGCTGCAGCGACTGCCACAACCCGCACCGGGCCCTCGGCCCGACCGCGGTCTCCGGCCACGATATGAACCGGCAGTGCATGGCCTGTCATGACCGGCCCGACATGGTCGCGCTGCACGGTGAATGGCTGCCGCAGGCGGACCTGCACATCAGCATGCTGCCGTGCATTACCTGTCATTCGTCCTCCGCCGAGTATGTCATCAGCCTGTACCTGATCAAGCGGCAGGGCGGCCAGTACCCCGGGGGCCTCGAGCTCGCGTCACACGCCGAGCTGAGCGCCATCGCTGGAGGCCGGCCGATCGAGCAGCTGATCGATCGCAACGCCGACAACTATGTCTCTCTGGCCGAACTGCGCATGTTCAACCTCGACCCGGAGAACAAGCAGCTGCGCCTGCAGGGGATGATCACCCCGGAAGGGGTCAGCCACGACTTCCGGTCTCGGGACGACCGCTGGGACTGCTCCTTCTGCCACGCCTCCGGCCCGGCCGCCAGGCAGGTGAGCTTCCTTTCCCTGGTCGAACCGGACGGCAGCTTCAAAAGGGTCGCGGTGGAGCAGGGCGCGGTGCTCGATGCGCTGTACGGCACGCCAGATTTCTACATGGTCGGCTCCACCCGCAGCACCGCGCTCAACTACGTGGGCCTGGTCATTCTTGCCGGCGGCCTGGTCATGCCGATCGGCCATGGAACCCTGCGAATCCTGACCCGCAAGAACCGCAGGCACGAGGAGAAATAGCCATGTCGAAAATCAAGATCTACCTGCAGCCGACCCCGGTCCGCATCTGGCACTGGCTGAATGCCCTGGGGATCATCACCCTGTGCATCACCGCCGTGCAGATCCGGTTCCCCGAGCACGTCCACCTGTTCGCCAGCTACAAGTCAGCTATCCTGCTGCACAACGTGGCCGGCCTGGTGGTGACCTTCTCCTTCTCGCTGTGGTTCGTCTACTATGCCGTGATCAGCCGCAGCCTGTTCAAGGTCTACCTGCCGAGCAAGGACGACCTGGAGCACGGCCTGGCGCGTCAGGCCAAGTTCTACCTGCTGACCTACTTCCTGGGCTGGAAGAACCCGCACCATGCGACCCCGGACAACAAGTTCAACCCGATGCAGAAGTCGGCCTACCTGGCGATCATGTTCATCCTGGTGCCACTGGTCAGCCTGACCGGCCTGCTGCTGACCAACGTCAGCCCGATGCGCGACCTGGTGCTGCTGGTCGGCGGGCTGAAAATCCTGATCGCCCTACATTTCCTACTGGCCTGCTGCCTCTGTGCGTTCCTCTTCACCCACGTCTACCTGGCGACCCTGGGCAAGACGCCGCTGGAGCATATCAAGCCGATGTGGACCGGTTGGGAAGAGGAGGAGGAGACTGAGGAGTCTCCACGCCATGCCGCATAAAGAGATCGCTCGCGCCATGCCGGCAGCGGCCGCCCCGGCCGCCCCGGCGGGCAATTGACGAGGAGGACACCATGAACCGCAATGCTTCGACCGACCATAACAACCACTCTGGCAGGACCGGTCAACCCGCTCAGGCGAAATCCGCCGCTGTCGACCGGCCCTGGCTTGCGGACGAATTCGACCGGCAGGGCGGAGGCGATACCGGACTCTCCGCTACGGAACTGCAGGTCCTGTCCCGCAAAGGGCTCTGGGGGCTGCTGGCCTTCCTGCTCGCCGGGGTCGCCGCGTTCATGGCCCAGGACTTCAACCTCTACCGCAGCCTCCCCGAAACGGTCCTGCAGATTCTCGGTTGTCCGCCGCCCGAGACCCTGGTTCACCTGGCCCTGGCCGGCTACAGCTTCACCGTGGTCGTCCCGGTGCTGATCCGCATCGCCAACGGCGACAACCCGCAGGTCGGCTGGCGCCATCTGTTCTGCCGTGCGGCTTTCTATCTCTTCTACCTGGCGTCGGCCACCCTGTCGGAGAATCTCCTGGTGGTGATCATCATCGGCGTCCTCCTCTACGTGCTCGAGCAGGTCGGGATCTGGGCGTACCGCTCCCAGCACCTGGATGGCTCCGCAGCCACCAGCTGACGAGCCCTCGCCACAAACGGGGCCCGACCGGCAGATGTTGCCGGCCGGGCCGTTTTTTTTTACGTATAGCAGCCTGTCCGGCCGGGTTGGCTTTGTTGCAGCGGCACAGCCAACTGGTGATTCTTTAACCCCTGGGACAGGCACCAGGGACAGGCACCTGCGGAGCCAGTCCCTTGCTACAGCCTTGCTCAATCAATCCTTCGGCCCCCGCCGGTGTCTCTTGAGCGTGCTGAACCACTGCAACAGCTTCATCACTTGGCCGAGCAGGTCCTCGCGCAGCCGATGCCGCCGCGGCCGGGTGCGCCACCGGTGATAGTCGAACTCCCGGCAGTAGGCGAAGTCGGCCTCGAACAGAGCCTGCAGCCTGGTGATCAGCACGGGGTCCCTGAGCTCCTGGTTGGCTTCGAGGTTCCAGTGGTAGTTCCAGCGGTCGGCGTTGCAGGAGCCGATGCTCACCCAGTTGTCGCAGAGCAGCACCTTGGCGTGCAGGAAGCGCGGCTGGTATTCGAAGACCCGGATACCGTTGAACAGCATCTTCTCGTAGTAGCGGCTCGACATGTACCGGACCTCGGGCCGGTCGGTGTGCGGCCCGGGGAGCATCAGGCGCACGTCGGCGCCGCGCCGGGCGGCGTGGCGCAGGGCCCGGCGCAGCTTCCAGGGCGGGACGAAGTAGGCCGTGGCCAGCCACACCCGTTTAGTGGACCGGCGCATGTGGCTGACGTAGGAGCGGAGGATCTCCGAGGGGCTCATGATGTGGCCGTGCACCACCACCCGACCGGCGGGGCCGCCCGGGAAGAAGGGCACCTCGCGGGGCGTCTCCAGGTGCAGGGGCTCGTTCGACCAGCGTTGCCAGGTCTCGATGAACAGGCTCTCCCAGTCGGTTACGTTCGGTCCACACACCTCGATCATGGCCTCGTGCCAGAAGCCGTCGGGGCGCACGCCGGGGTCGAAGGCGTCGGTGATGCCGGCGCCGCCGGTGTAGGCGACCAGGCCGTCGACCACCATCAGCTTGCGGTGGTTGCGGAACAGGTTGCGGTGCAGGCGCAACGTCTTGAGGGGGTTGTAGAAGGCCAGGCAGACCCCCGCGGCGAGCAGTCGCCGGCGGTCCTTCTTGCGCAGCCACAGGGAGCCGAAGGCATCAAGCAGCAGGTAGACCTGTACGCCATTCCGGCGGGCGGTTACCAGGGCGTCGATGAAGCGGTCGGCGACCCGGCCCGACTCGAACAGGTACATCTCCAGCAGCACGTAGCGCCTGGCCCTGGCGATGCGCCCGAGCATGGCGGTGTAGAACTCCCGTCCGTCGACCAGCAGCTGGAAGCGGTGACCGTTGCGCCAGGGGAAGCGGTAGGCTTTGCCTGCTTTGCGTGTGGCTTTGTGCATCGACTCTTTACGCCTCCGGTGGGAACCTGGCGAAGTCCCAGGATATAGCAAAGGCGGTGAACGTCCGCCAGGGGACAGGCACCGCCTTGCCGATCATCAAGCCTGTTGCCAGGGGGGCACCGGCCTAGTTGAACAGGCTCTCGGCCTCGTCGCCCGACCCGCCGGCATCCGCCTTGCGCAGCTGTTCCGGGGTCAGCACCTTGCGGGCTTCGGCCTGGGCCCGCAGGCGGCGGACCTGCAGGTCGCCTTCGATGGTCTTGATCTTGCGGACCAGTTTCTCCGCGGCGGCGGGGATCCAGTTGGATTCGCCGAGGAGGTCCTTAAGCTCCAGTCGGGCGATCCGGGCTTCGGCCTCCTGGCGGATATTCTCCCGGCGGCACTCGGCGTGGATCGCCTTGAGCTTGAACACCTGGTCCTCGGTGAGCTCCAGCGCTGTGGCCAGGTCGAGGAACAACATGCGGCCCATCTTGTGCGGCTGCATGCCACGGCCCATGCCCGGCATGCCGCCGTCCATCTGGCGCCGGCCGTGACTCCGGCCCATCATGTCGCAGTCCATCTGTCCCAGGCCGTGCCCGCGGTCCATCCGGTGGTGGCGGCGAGGGCGCTTCGAGTCGTCCGTCATGCATGGCGCGGAGGCCGGCGCCTCACCCTTAATGCAGGGTTTGGGGCAGGGCATTTCGCCTCTGTTGCGCATCATCATCCCCGGCATGGCGCCGCAGGGCGCAACGGCCACTTCGACGGGTTGGTCCTGTGCTGTATCGGTCGCCGCCAGCCCTGGGAG
>JAHEEU010000196.1 GCA_024640545.1 Geobacteraceae bacterium | reverse complement strand
CCGCGCCCACCTCGACCTCGTCAAGGGTGATTTCCACCTGCGCGCCGGTCAGTTCCTGCAGGTCTACAGCGTGACCGACTCGGTTGACGCCCAGGACAACGGCCTCTCCGCCGACTACAAAGTTGGCAACGGTTCGATCAACGTCTTCTTCCAGGTTGACAACGACAACGGTTCCCGCGATATCCAGGACGACTTCCTGTATGGCGCCAAGTACAGCGGCAAGTTCGACAACTTCGGCCTCGACCTCTACGGCGGCGGCTGGAAGGGCGACGATGGCCTGAATGTCATGATGGGCGGTGTCAACGCAACCCTGAACCTCGACGCGCTCAAACTGGTCGGCGCTGTTGATATGTTTGGCGGCGACCACGACAGTGATACCGATGCCATGGGTACCCAGGCGATGCTTGACGCCTCTTTCGCCTTCAGTGAGAAGTTCACCCTCGGCGGCCAGCTCTTCTATGCTAAGGGCGACAATGATGACCAGCAGTATGTCCGCATCGGTAACGGCTTCAACGGCTGGGACCCGATCATGGACGTCGGAACCAACCTGAGCAACGAGCAGATTGCCTTCGGCTCGCCGTTCAACGTTGCTTCTTTTGGTGGCGGTTCAGAATCAACTGAAGTTGCAGCTGCCAGCATGGGTAGCGTCGGCGGCCGTGTTTACACCAGCTTCAAGGTCAGCGACAGCCTGAAACTTGGCGCCTCGGCTGCTTACCTGCAAGAAGAAAATGATTCCGTTGCCAAGCTCGACGGCATGGCCCTGGCTGGCGGTATGGTGTGGAGCTTCATGCCCAACACCTCCCTGCACTTCCAGGCACAGTACCTTGACGGCACCATCGAAGTCGGTGATTTTGATGAAGACTTCGACGTCGTCTCGCTGGGTACCGGCCTGTACGTCAACTTCTAAGACTCGCTCATCGAATTGTTGAGCACCACCCCGAAAGCCCGCTGCCTAGCGCAGCGGGCTTTCATTATTAATGAAGTTTGACTTCCCATTTCACCGAATTACCGCTAAGATACGCACTCCAGATTCAACCGATCAAATCCGGATTCATTGCTTAGGACCTCCCATGAAATTCACTATCAAGATACTGCTGGTCGTGTTGCTGCTCTGCCCGGCGTCGGCTTTTGCTGCTCTGTCCGACGCTGTCCAGGCCGACTTCGCCGTGGTCGACGGCTACGTGGTCGCACCGATCAACGACGAATATATCGTTGACCTGGATGCCCGCAACGGCCTGCAGCTCGGCGACATCCTGACCCTGGTCAGGCCCGGCAAGAAGCTTTTGCATCCGGTGACCCAGGAGGTGATCGGTTCCGTGGATGAACCGGTCGGCTTCCTCCAAGTGACCCGTATTTTGTCCGGTTATTCCTATGCCAGGCCTCTGTCGGCCGGGTTGCAACCTGCCGCCGGTGACCGGGTCAGGCGTTACGAGCAGGTGCCGGTCGTGCTGATCGAGGACCAGGGCGGCAGCAGTGACCTGGGCCGTCAGCTCAAGGTCAACCTTCCCCAGCTGCAGTGGCTGGAGTCGAGCGCGCGCGACCGCGCCTTGCTGACCTTCACCCTCGCTGCCGAGACTCTCGAGGTCAGGAATGCCCAGGGCGATTCCCTGCACCGGTACCAGGTGACCGGCGAGCAGCTGGCGGACTCAACCGCGACCGCGCTGCGTCCCCCGGTCGCTGCGCCGGCCGGGCCGCAGCCCAATGTCCTGCAGCAGCTGGCCAATACCGTGACCGGCGTGTTCGAACCGAACAACGACGAGCGTTTCGCCGAAATGGACGCGGCAATCATCCGTCAAAAGCTGGCTGATGGTCGGGGAATCTGGATGGGACCGAACCTGGATGGCCACCCGATCGCTTTGGCGGTCGCCGACTTCGATGGCGACAATCTGCAGGAAACTGCCGTGGTCCTTGACAAGACGCTGGTTATCGCCCAAATCTCAGGTGGTGAATTCAACCCGCTGGCGGAAGTTGCGATCCCCAACAATTTCAATGTGCTGAGTATGGATGCCCTGGACCTCGACGGCAACGGCCGGGCCGAGCTCTACCTGTCGGCAATGTACGAATACCGACCGGCCTCATTCGTGGTGGAGTACACTGGCACCGGCTACGAGATCGTCATCGACTGGGTCGGCTGGCTGCTGCGGGCCGTGGATTTCCCTGATCAGCAGGGCCGCATTCTGGTCGGCCAGAAGACCGGCGACAGCGCACAGGTCTACTTTTCAAAGATTTATCGCATGCACCGCCAAGGCCGTGAAATCGTCACGGGCGAGGCCATAGACCTGCCCGCGAAGCTCAATGTCTTTAACTTCGTGCCTTTTATGGACGACGGTAAGCAGCTCAACTATGCCTACCTCACCGGCGGCGACTACCTCAAGGTCATCAATGCCCAGGGCTCTGAAATGTGGTCTTCGGCCGACTACTACGGAGGCTCTGAAACCTGTTTCTTCAATCGCCCCGAGAACAAGTATGATATGCCGGTCCCGACCTGCATGACGCCCAGAATGGTGAGGATGCCCGACAACAGCATTCTTGCGACGCAGAATGTTGGCCAGAGGATCATGGAGCGTTACCGGAAATTCCAGAAGAGCCAGGTGGTTGCCATGGGCTGGAACGGGTTCTCCCAGGTTGAAAGCTGGCGGACGGCGAGTCAGGCTGGGTACCTGGGCGACTTTGCCATCGCCGATGCCGACAACGACGGCCAGCTGGAACTGGCGATGGTGGTGAAATTCAAGCACAAGGGCCTGATCGACAAAGCCCGGTCTGCAGTGGTCATTTACGAATTGCAGTAGGCTGCTTCTGGCTGGAAATATTGTGCAGGACAAATGGCAAGGGCCGGATTTTCTCCGGCCCTTCTACTATTCTTTCGGGAAATATCGCTGATAGATGTCCCTGCGGCGCTTTTCTTTCTCGGCGGGGTCGAGGTCGCGCAGTTGATCCAGCTCCTCGCGCACCTGCCGGCGCTGATCCTCGGGAAGGTCTTTGAGCTTGCGATAGGTGTCGCGCAGGCGATCGCGTTCCTTGGGGTCCATGTCCTGCCAGCGCTGAAATCTCTTCTGCATCTTCTGCCGCTCTTCCGGGGACATCTCGCGGTAGTGCTGCCAGCGCCGCTGCAGTCGGTCGCGCTGTTCCTCGGGCAGGCTCTGGTAGATTTCGTGACGATCGTGCAGCATCTGGCGCTCGCTCTGCGGCAGGGTCTGCCACCATTGATCGAGATTGCCATTGCCTGCGGAAAATCCCGGCGAGGGATTCATGCCGCCCCCTGCCGAGGAGCTCCTGCCGTTGCCTGCTCCGGACTGGCCGCCTTTGCCGGCCAGGGCCGGGGCGCTGGCCAGCAACATCAGGGCCAGCAGGCTGCAGGTCATGAAAAGGGTGCGTTTTCCGGCCATGTCAGACTCCTTCTATCTGGCTCAGTAAGTCGAGGTCTTGCAGCAGGTCCATCTCCTCGAGGAAATCGATGTCAGGCAGATCGTCATCGGGGTTCAGGATCGCCTGGGGCGGGGTGGTCACATGCACGGTCTGCACCGGGGTACTGCGCGGCGACCAGACTGCCAGGGTCGCCACCAGGGCCAGGGTCGCCACGGCCGCTGCACCCATGGCCGGCAGCCACCTCCTGCTGCGCCGGCTCTGCAGTTGCTCGCTGAGCCGGGCGGCCATGCGCGTGCCTGCTGCATGGTCCTCCTCGTAGGCTAGGCTCGGCAGTTGGGCCAGGTCCCTGCCGAGCGCGGCAAAACGCTCGGCGCAGCGCGGGCAGCCGGCCAGGTGCCGGAGTTGTGCGCAATCCGCTGCCAGTTCATCGTAGTAATGCAGGACCAGGTCCTGGTTGCTCAAACAACTTTTCTCGTTCATGATGTTTCCTCGCGATAATCGGCCAAGTCACTGCGCAGCTGCGTCACGGCGCGATGCAGGTGCGCCTTCACGGTCCCTGTCTCGAGGCCGAGATGTTCCGCGATCTCTTTCATGGACAGCCCTTCGTAGTGCCGCAAGGTAAAGATCACCTGCTGGCGTGATGAAAGCTTGCCCAGGCTCCTGCGCAGAGATTTCATCGCTTCCTGCGCCAGCAGCTCTCGGCCCGGGTCGTTGCGGGTGTCGCTCGCCAGATCGACCGGGTCCGGTGCGTCGTTGTCCTGGCGAAAGAAGAACAACTTGCGCTTGAGGCGCTCCCGGCGCAGGTGGTCGATCGCCAGCCGGGTGGTCGTGCGATACAGCCAGGTGCCGATGCGGCTGTCGCCGCGAAACTCGGGCAGGGAGCGGTGCAGGCGCAAGAACGCCTCCTGTGCCAGGTCCTCGGCCTCTTCCTTGTTGCCGACCAGTCGCCAGGCCAGGCCAACGATTTTCCCGGTGTGCTGCTTGACGAGTTGTTCGAAACCGGAATCATCACCATTGCGAATCCGCTCGAGCAGGGCCTTTTCATCAGCGTCAACCATGTGCTGAGGGTAGCCGCTCACCGGTAGCCTGTCAACGAAAGCTGTCGTTGTAGATGACACATACTTCTCCTGCACAAGACCTGGCGAAAGTTTTGAACTTTAGACGAGCCTGGTTGACATTAGTTTACTCCAAAACCCAAAAATAGCTCAGTGACAGGCAAATGAGCCCGGAAGACAAATGCTTCTCGAATTCTTGAGCCAGTTACCGTGGTTAGGGGTCAGGTCTACACATTTCACAAAAAAAGCATTTTTGCAAAAAATGTGAAATGTGTAGACCTGACCCCTTTTCCTCGTACGGCGAGTGGGGATGGGTCATAAAAAAATCCGGGGGGCCGAACTTTTCTTTCGGCCCCCCCGGACATTGTCTGCGGTGATGATGGTGTAGAGCTTAATGCGCGGAGGTTTT
>JAHEEU010000195.1 GCA_024640545.1 Geobacteraceae bacterium | reverse complement strand
GGTCAGCCTCAACCTCGGCATCGACCTCTTCAGCGGCCCCGGCCGCCACGGCAGCGGGATCCTCGTCAAAGTCGAGCTCGAAATCATCCATGTCCTCGAGATCGACCTCTAATTCAACCTCCATCTCCTCTTCGGCGTCGTCAGGCGCTGCGAGCCCGGTGCCCTCGGCGGAAAGTACACCATCCTCGACCTGCAGGGCAGGGTCATCGAGGTCGTCCAGGTCGAGATTGAGCTCGAGCTCCTCTTCAGGGGGCTGTTCCGTGGACCGGCCGGGGTCGGCGGCCAGCGCATCGAGACTCGGCACCTCGATGTCGGCGGAGGCCTCCTCGCCGACCATGTCGAGTGCTTCGACATCGTCGAAGGCCATCTCGAGGACCGCATCGGCGGCGGTTTCAGGGGACTCCGCGGAGGCTTGCGCAGCGGTCTCCGGCGGCTCGCGGCGGGCCGGGTCGCCGAGCGCCTCGCGAACGTCTGCAAGGGTCGCGGCGACCAGCAGGTCGCCTGGCAGCAGGGCTTCGAGCTCTTCGTAGAAGTTCAGCAGGACAGCCGGGCGCTCGTTCTGGAAGAAGTTGTCCTTCCACTCTTCGAGCCGGTCCCTAGCGCGCTCCGCCTCCCCGGCATAGATACAGACCCGCACGTAGTATTCGCGGAGGTCCGGGTCGTCCTTGTGCTGCTTGAGGAGGTGGCTCAGGGTGAGCCTGGCATTGGCAAAATCCTCAACGGCCACATAGGCATCGGCCAGGCAGCGGTTGATGGCGGCATCATCGGGGGAATGCTTGACCAGGGTCCTCAGAATCTGCAGCGCCTTGGCGGCGGAGCCGCTGTCCAGCAGAGCGCGGGCCAGAGGCAGCCGGGCGGCGCCGTCCTCGGGGCAGATGCCGATAAAGTGGTCATAGAGTTTGATGATCTTGGCCTGGTCCCCCTGGGCGACCAGGGCTTCGACGACCGCCTGGAATTGTGCATAGGCCTGGTCCTGCTGGCCCAGGGCCATGCTGCATTCGGCTATTTTTGCAGCAACGTTAAGATTTTCAGGGTCGAGCTCGAGCATCTTTTCGAGCACATCGGCCGCTTCCTGGTGCAGCTGTTTTTTTTCATAGTGGGCGACCAGGTTGCGGTACTCGGTGAGAGCGTTGCCGATCAGGCCCTGCTTCTCGTTGAGTTCGGCAAGCCGGTGGTAGATGTCCAGGCGGGAAGGATCGATCTTCTGCATCTGCTTGAAGACCGCAATCGCCTTGAGGTAGAAGCCGGTTTCGGTGTAATGCCTGGCGACGGCCTCGTATTCTTTGAGGGCGTCCTGGTCGCGCTTGTCGCGGCTAAAGAGTTCGGCGAGCTTCTGCCGATTGCGCACGTCCTTCGGGAAAGCCCCGACCAGCGTTTCGTACTCGCTGATCGCTTTCGAAATTTGCCCCTTGGAAATGAATTTCTGGGCGTTTGCGAGGAGTTTTTCTTTATTGACCAAGGATTTTCCCTATCGGGTTAAAATCAAGACAAACAAGACTTTACTGTAAACGAAAAACTCCGGGACTGTCAAGCAAACAAGCCCGGAGTCAATCATCAATTTTCTTTGAAAATCAGCAGAATAGACCTTTACCCGCAAGCGAGGACCCGAGGTTTGAGAACGCCCTTTTGCTCGGCCAGTTGCCGGGCCTGCGCTTCGTAGCCCTTGCGCCCCATCAGCGCATAGGTGAACAGCTTGCCCTCCTCCACGCCGGGCTGGTCGAGGGGATCGACCTCGAACAGGCCGCCGGCAAAGAGCGTCTGCACCTCGAGCATGTAGACCAGGGCGCCGACTGATTCCGCCGTGACCCGCGGCAGGTGCAGCGCGCAGTTGGCGCGCTGGTTACGGGTCAGCGCCGTGGCCGTGGCCTGCTGCTCGATGCTGATCAGTTCGGCCAGGCTGTGCCCGGCCAGGTAGGCCATCTGCGGCGCCGCCGGGTATTCGGGCAGCGGCAGCTCCTGATCGAATTCATCGACGACCAGGAAGGTGACGACCTTGTCGAACGGGCCTTCCATGTACAGCTGCACCTGGGAGTGCTGGTCGGTGGTGCCGAGCGCATTGACCGGGGTCGGGCCGACATGCACAACCGAGCCGTCGGTGGCGAACTGCTTGCCGAGGCTCTCCGCCCACAGCTGCCGGAACCAGTCGGCCAGGTAGCGCAGCCGGTCGCTGTATGGCATCAGCACCGTGATCCTGAGCCCGCGGCGGTAGGCCAGGTACTGCAGGACCGCGTTCAGGTAGGCCGGGTTGGTCATGAGGTCATCGTGGCAGACGAAGCGGGCGCAGTCGGCCGCGCCCTTGAGGAGTCCGGCGATGTCGACGCCGACGCAGGCCAGCGGCAGTAGCCCGACCGGGGTAAAGACGCTGAACCGGCCGCCGACGCCGGCCGGGATCGCGCAGCTGCGGTAGCCCTCGCGATCGGCCAGCTCCCGCAGGATGCCGCTCTTCGGGTCGGTGATCAGGATGAAGTGCTCACGGTAGCGCTCGCCGACGCTCGCGGCCACCCATTGCCGGGCCACCAGGAACTGGCTAGACGTTTCGACGGTTGTCCCCGACTTGCTGATGACCAGGAAACCGGTGCGGGCCGGGTCGCACAGGGCGAGGTGGGCGGCGAACCCGTCCGGGTCGACATTGTCGAGGACGAACAGGCGCGGCAGGCCCAGCCGCTGGCTTGCATCCATCAGGTTGTGGCCGTAGCGCAGGGCGTTGAAGATCGCCGTGGTGCCGAGCGCCGAGCCGCCGATGCCGAGCACCACGAGGTTGTCGAACTGCTCCTGGACGTCTTTCGCCAGGCGGGTCATCTCGGCGACGATGGCCGGGTCGTGCGGCAGGTCGAAGAAAGGCAGTTCGCCGGCGGCGCGCCGCAGCCGGATCTGCTCGTGGATCTCGCGGGTCCGTGCGGTCAAGCCGGCGAGCTCCTCTTCGCGGAGGCCGTTGGCGGCGCCGACGGCCTCCGCCATCATGTTGGTATAATCCAGGGTGATCAGCATGGTTCCCTCCAGCAATCGATCGTTGTGAGTCAATAAACTATACACGAATTAGAGGTGTGAGGTTTGCGGTGCCAGGCGCGGCTTTAGTCCTTACCGCCGAGCCGCTTCAGGCGGGCGACTTCCTGCCTGGTCAACATGCGTTTCTCGCCCGGGGCCAGCCCGTCCAGGGTCAAGAACGCGTAGCCGATGCGGACCAGGCGGCTGACCTGGTGACCCAGGGCCTCGCACATGCGCCGCACCTGGCGGTTGCGCCCTTCGTGGATGGTGATCTCGAACCAGGTGTGGCTGCCGGTGACGCGGATATTGGCCAGCCGGGCCGGCGCCGTCACGCCGTCGTCGAGGAGCACCCCCTTTTCGAGCTGCCGGACCGAGTCCTCGGTGAGGCGGCCGCGCACCTTGGCCAGGTAGACTTTGTCGACCTGGTGGCTGGGGTGGGCCAGGCGGTTGGCGAGCGCGCCGTCGTTGGTCAGCAGCAGCAGGCCGGAGCTGTTGATGTCCAGGCGGCCGACCGGGTAGAGGCGCTCCGGGAGATCGCGGATCAGGTCGGTCACCACCGGCCGCCCTTCCGGGTCCTTCAGGGTCGTCACCGTGCCCAGGGGTTTGTTGAGCAGAACGTAGAGGTGTTTTTCAGCAGCCTTGAGCGGCTGGCCGTCAACCAGGATGGTGCAGGTCGCGGCATCGGCCTGGTCGCCGAGGCTGGCGACCTGCCCGTCGACGCTGACCCGGCCGTCGGCGATCAGCTGTTCGGCGCGGCGGCGGGAGCAGTGACCCGCGGCGGCCAGTATTTTCTGCAAGCGCTGCTGCATACTTTTCATCCGGTCAGATCATGAGCTGCAGCGTATCTGGCGATGCAGCAGGAGGCCGCTCAGTGGCTCAGTGCGGCGAACAGCAGGCGATGCAGCACCTCGGACAAATCGGTATTGTCTTCGCCCCTGGAGAACATCGCCGTGAGATCGGAGAACACCCCGCAATAGTGGTTGACCAGGCGCGGCTTGTTGGTGGCGAGATTGAAAACCAGCTTTTCTTCGCCTTCCATGCTCAGCGAGGCCAGCTCCCTGGCATGGTCCAGTTCGACGATGCCGTTTTCGTAGCGCAGGCGCGTGGCCTTGTAGTTCTTGCCCAGGGTCCAGTTGCTGTCGACCATGCCGAACCCGGTCCGGCCCTGCTGGACGAAGCTGTAGATCCCCAGCCCCTGCACCTGGGCACAGCCCAGCGCCGGGATCACCGTCATGCGACCGTCCACCAGCTTCATGGTCTTGGCATCGATCAGGCGGGACAGGGCGCTGAGACCGCTGGCGCCGCTATCAGTCCAGGCTCCCGCCTTGCCGACCGCGCCGAGGGTCAACTTGCCGCCGAGGTAATAGGGGTCGGCGAAGCAGGTGTCGAAGCCATGCAGGGGGCCGAGGTCGAAATTGCGGGCCTCGCGCTGCTCGCGCCACCAGTCGACCTCGCGGCCGTAGGCCGGGTGGAAGGCGGTATAGAGGGGCAGCTTGCGGGTCCGGGCCGCGGTCATCAGGGCATCCATCTCCGACTGTTTGGTGCACAGCGGCTTCTCGACGATCGCGATCCGGTCGGACTCGATGACCCGCATGGCCACTTCGAAATGTGTCGGGGTCGGCGTCGACACCAGGAAAGCGTCGGCGTGCGATTTCTTGAGCAGCTTTTCGAGATCGTCATGAAACTGCACGCTGCCGGGCAGCTCCTCGGCCTTGTTCGGGTCCAGGTCGTGGGCATCGACCAGCTTGATCCCCGGGGTGTGGGTAATGGCCTGCATCTGGTAGTTGGCGATCTTGCCGATTCCGATCAGTGCTATCTGCATGATTGTCCGCTCCCGTCAGTTCAGATCATG
>JAHEEU010000045.1 GCA_024640545.1 Geobacteraceae bacterium | reverse complement strand
GTTGACAGCCGGGATGACAGACATAGCCTGTCCGGCCCGCCAGCGCCTTCTCGTACTCGCTGCGCAGGTGCTGGCGCTGCACGCCCTGGTCGATGATGTCCCAGGGGAAGAATTCGTCGACGGCGCGCTCACGATGCAGATAGAAGTTGGGGTCGAGACCGGTCTGTCGGCAGGCGGCTTTCAAGCCGAGCCCCCTGCCCAACAGCGGCAAAGCTCTCCCTACGCGGCGGTCGCCCCGTGCCAGGAACCCCTGGAGTTCGGCCTGGCGCAGGGATTCGAAATGCAGCTCGACGTTCGGCAGCGGGCGCAGGCGCTTCTGCAGCAGGCGGGTTTTCTTTTCAAGTGATAGGCGCGGCTCCATCGGCGCCCACTGCAGCGGCGTCCAGGGCTTCGGCACAAAGGGGTTGACCGAAAGATGGAGTCGGCCAAGTCGGCCGCGCTGCCTGCCGATCCCCTCCCAGACCTGGCGGATTTTCAGGGTCAAATCGGAGATCGCAATGACATCCGCCTCTGTTTCCGTGGGCAGGCCGATCATGAAGTAGAGCTTGAGGTTCGGAATGCCGCCCTCGGCCAGCAGCTTGACGGCGGCAAGGATCTGCGCCTCATCGATCCCCTTGTTGATGACGTCCCGCATCCGCTGGCTGCCGGCTTCCGGGGCCAGCGCCAGGGTTTTGTGACCGGCGTCGGCCAGGACCTCGACCTGGTCGGCGGTGACGGCATCGATGCGTACGCTCGAGACCGACACCTCGCCACCATGCTCGAGAATGGCCCGGCCGATATCGGCCAGCCCGCCATAATCGGAGACCGCTGCCGCCACCAGGCCGACCCGGCCGACGCACGGCTCCTGGTCGAGAATCTCCCGGCGCAGGTGATCCAGCGAATGTTCGCGGAACGGCCGGTAGATGAAACCTGCGGCACAGAAGCGGCAGGCCCGCGGACAACCGCGTGAGACCTCGACCAGGTGCATACCGCCGAATTCTGTATCCGGCGTCCCCACCCAGGTGCTGCTCTGGCTGTCGTCAAGATGACCCTGCCACCGGCGCTTGACAGAGGACGGCCGTTTGCCCAGCGGTGTCATTGCTGCAGGGTGACCGTCCTCGGCATAGGTGACGGTGTATCCGCCGGGTTGATAAATGCCCGGCAGTTGCGAAAGGCCGTCCAGCAGCTGCTCTCGCGTGCACGTATCCGCCGCGAGCAGGCCCTCCAGAAGGGAAGGCAGGATGACCTCGGCTTCGCCGACCGCGAAGAGATCCATGATCTCCGCAAGCGGCTCAGGGTTGAGGAAGGCGCAGACGCCACCGCAGAGAACAAGTGGATGGCGCTCGCTTCGCTCCTCGCGCCACAAAGGCAGTCGGCCGATCTCGAAGAGAGTCGGCAGGTTGAGGTAATCATTCTCAAAGGAGATTGAGAAGGCCACCAGCTCGAAATCGTCGAGCGGACGCTGAGATTCCGCCGAGACCAGCGGGAACCCGGTGCGGCGATGCTCTACGAGGTCCTCGGGATCGGGGAGGAAAAATCGTTCACAGAGAGTATCCTCCCGGCTGTTGAGCATCCGGTAAACCGTCTGCACGCCCAGGTTGCTCATCCCCTGATGGTAGGTGTTCGGGTAGACCAGCGCAACGTTGAGGCGCCCGCCCCGGGGGCTGGAGCTCGCTCCCGTTTCCCGGGCAAAGCGTTGCCGGTATTTTTCGATCAGCTGACGAGACATCAATCACATCTTAGGATGAAGCCGGCTCTTTTACAATCACTCTCGGTGTTTCCCGGACGCCCTGTTGCAGAAGTTCCGCGAGGGATATCCTGGCCAAGAACTTTCTTCAGCAAAACCAGGCGGCGGAACTACGGACCGCCTCCCGGCCTGCTCGACATAAAAAAATCGGGCCGCGCAAGGCGGCCCTAAGAGGTTGAGGGAGTCACATTTCAGGCAGTCGCAGAGAGACCGAGCATACCGTCGCTTGCCGGGCGGAGAACCGGCACGGCTGCTCGCTCGTTGACAAGCCGCAGAATTGAATTTCAGCTGTTGGCCATCGGGACTCTGGGTTCGTGTCCGTCAGGGATATTTATCGCCTTCAGTCGACGCGCTTGCGCAGGAAGGTCGGGATATCGTATTCCTCATCCTCGTTGTAGGCGCCAATCCGCATGCTGGCGCGAGGCTTGTCCTGGTTCTGGTTGCGGATGAAAGCCGGGATGTCGCGATCGATCTTGGTCTGGCTCGGTGCATTTGGTTTGCCCAGGTCCATGCCCGAACGCCGCGAAGCTTCAAAGGAGCAGCCGAATCCGGTGGCAATCGCGGTCACCTGGATCTTCTCGCCCATCGCCTCGTTGATCACCAGGCCGATAAAAATATTGGCATCTTCGTGGACTTTCTCGTGAATGATGTTGGCCACCGCCTGGTAATCATCCATGGTCATGTTCGAGGATCCGGTCACGTTGACCAGCACGCCCTTGGCCCCGGAGATATCGATCTCTTCGAGCAGCGGGCTGCTGATTGCCTGCTGGGCGGCATTGACCGCACGGTTCTCACCTTCACCGATGCCGATCCCCATCATCGCCATGCCGCGCTCACTCATCGCTGCCTTCACATCGGCAAAATCGACGTTGATCATACCGTGGGTGGTGATCAGGTCCGAGATTCCCTGCACCGCCTGGCGAAGCACGTCATCGGCCGGTTTGAAGGCATCGAGGATGCCCATCTTCTTGCCGGCGAGACCGCTCAACCGGTCATTGGGGATCAGGATCAACGAATCGACCACCTGCTTGAGCTCTTCAACCCCCTGGACCGCCTTGGCCATGCGCTGTTTGCCTTCGAAACTGAACGGCTTGGTCACCACGGCCACGGTCAGCGCACCGAGCTCCCTGGCCACTTCGGCAATCACCGGGGCCGCCCCGGTACCCGTGCCGCCGCCCAGTCCCGCGGCAATGAAGACCATGTCAGCGCCCTGCAGCATTTCCTTCAGGCGGGCCCGGTCCTCCTCTGCGGCGCTGCGGCCCACTTCCGGGTTGGCGCCGGCGCCGAGCCCCTTGGTCAGCTTGGGGCCGAGCTGCACGCGCAGCCCCGCCAGGTTGGCCCGCAATGCCTGGGCATCGGTGTTGGCTACCATGAACTCCACACCATCGATATGCGCGGCAATCATCGTGTTGACTGCATTGCTGCCGCCGCCACCGACCCCGACTACCTTGATCTTTGCTACCTGGTCTAAATTTTCGTCGAATTCAAACATTTTGACTCCCTCCATCATGGTTGTGACCGACACTTCTCCATAGCGACGGTCGTTTTGGTTAATGGTTCCAGGCCTCGTTAGTTAGAAAAATTCGCCAAACCACTCTTTCATGCGCCGCGCCACGCGGTCGAACAGGTTCTCCTGGCCGATCACGAAGTTGCGCGTCTGCATGTTGCGGCTGCCGTACTTCACCAGGCCGACGCCGGTGGCATAGATTGGCGAGTTGACCACATCGATCAGCCCGCCGATATTGGTTGGTTTGCCACGCCGCACCGGCAGGTCGAAAATCTGTTCCGCCAGCTCCGGCATCCCCGGCAGGATCGCAGAACCGCCGGTCAGGACCACGCCGGAGGCAATCAGGTCCTCGAAACCGCTCTTGACGATCTCGCGATTGACCAGCGTGAAGATCTCTTCGACCCGGGGCTCGAGAATTTCCGCGAGCAGCTGGCGGGACAGGATGCGCGGTTCCCGTCCACCCACGGACGGCACCTCGATCGTCTCGTCCTTGCCGACCATCGAGGTCAGGCAGCACCCGGAAATCTGCTTGATCTTCTCTGCCTCGCCGGTCGGGGTCCGCAGGCCGACCGCAATATCGTTGGTCAGATGATTACCGCCGAGGGAGAGGACCGAGGTGTGCTTGATGGCGCCATCGACGAAGATGGCGATATCCGTGGTGCCTCCGCCGATGTCGACCAGGGCCACACCGAGGTCCTTTTCATCAGGCGTGAGGACCGCTTCCGAAGAAGCCAGCTGCTCCAGCACGATATCGCCGACGTCGACGCCGGCCTTGTTGCAGCTCTTGATGATATTCTGTGCACTGGCGACCGCGCCGGTCACGATATGCACCCTGGCCTCGAGGCGGACACCGCTCATTCCCAGCGGCTCCTTGATGCCGTCCTGGTCATCGATGATGAATTCCTGGGGAAGGATATGGATCACTTCCCGGTCCATCGGAATGGCCAGGGCCTTGGCGGCGTCGATGACCCGGCGCACATCCTCGTTGGTCACTTCGCGGTTCTTGATGGCGATCACGCCCTGGGAGTTAATCCCCTTGATGTGTCCGCCGGCAATCCCGGCAAACACCGACTTGATCTCGCAGCCGGCCATCAGTTCGGCCTCCTGGATCGCCTTTCGAATCGCATTGACCGTACTTTCGATGTTGATGACCACCCCCTTGCGCAGGCCGCGCGAGGGGCTGGTACCAATGCCGACGATATCGAGCCCTTCATCGGTCATCGCCCCGACAATGGCGCAGATCTTGGTTGTACCGATATCGAGTCCGACGATCAGATTTTCCCGTTTGTTGTTCATATCTCTTCCCTTCCCCTTCCGCATAGCTAACTCCTGCCAATCGTGCGCTTGGTGTCCACCTTGACGATCACCCGGTCGGCCACGTTTAAATCGATATATTTGAGAGCCAGCAGACGCGGCTCCAGATCATCATAAATTGCCTCGAGGCGATCAAGCTTGCCCTCGAACCCCTGTGTGCCCAAACGCACCGGGACACCACCTATCAAGGTATGCAGGATCAGCCCCTCCTGCTGGTCATAATGGATCTCCGAGACATCATCCAGGTTGAAGAGCGACCGGTTCGCCAACTCATCCATGAGTCTCAGGGCCAGGTTCAAGCAGTCCTGGGTCTGGTCTGGGTTTTCGAGAAGGTACTGGCGGTTGATACCGGTGATCACCGGGTAGCCCAACTGGTCGCCAGCATCCAGCATCTTGAACACAACCCCCGATTTGTCGACGTAATAGAGGTAATCCAGGTCGATGATGGCCCTTGGCTGCCGCTCCACCACCCGGATCACAACCTGGTCCGGGAAGGAACGTTCCACATAGGCCGTGGCGATCCATGGATGCTCCTCGATCTTGCGACCGATCATGTACAGTTCGAGATCGAACATGCTGTCGCCGAGCTTGATGTCCGATGCTTCGAGGATTTCCCCTTCGCTCACTCTCACCTGTTCTTCCACGCGAATCTGCCTGACCTCGAAATAACCCGAATCGAGCAGCACCTGCACCGTCAGCAGGGCGCCGCTCGCCAGCAGTAAGCCGCTGCCGGAAGCGATCCCGATGCGCAGCAGCCGATGGAAGACCTTTTTCCAGTCGCGCGGCTGTTTCTCCTGCTTGCGGCGATTGGTTTGGATCTTCTTCTGCTTTTGTGATTTCAGGTCGCGCATCGCTTCGTCCGTTTTTCCGGCTACTTGTTAAGCCCGGCATCCCCAAGAATCCGCATCACCAGCTCGTTGAAGCTCACCCCGGCCGCGGCTGCAGCCTTGGGCAGCAGGCTGGTCGCGGTCATTCCGGGGATGGTGTTGACCTCGAGGCAGAAAAACTCCCTCTCCCGCACCATGAAGTCGACCCGGGCGGCCCCCCGGCAGGAAAGAGCCCGGCACGCCGCCACGGAAACTTCCTGGAGCCGGTTGTAGAGCACCGCTTCCAGGGGCGCCGGCAGCAGGTACTCGGTCTGCCCCGGGGTATACTTCGAGGCATAATCATAAAAGCCGCTTTTGGGTACGATCTTGATGATCGGCAAGGGCTGGTCATTCAGGATACTGACCGTAACCTCGTCGCCTTGAATGAAGTCTTCGATGAGGATCAGGTCGTCGTGCCGCAGCGCTTCATCGAGCCCCGCCTCAAGCTGGCCCATGTCCTTGACAATGCTGATGCCGATCGTCGAGCCTTCCCTGGCCGGCTTGACCACCACCGGGAAATGCCGGCAGCGCGCAAGGAGCGCGGTGTGATCATCCCCGGCACGGTAGACGACGAATCCGGGCGTTGAAATCTCATGGTAGAGGAGGATCTGCTTGGTCACCACCTTGTCCATGGCCATGCTCGAAGCCATCACCCCGCTGCCGGTATAGGGGATCTGCATCATTTCGAGCATTCCCTGGACCGTGCCGTCCTCGCCGTAACGCCCGTGCAGGCAGATAAAAGCCACTTCGGCTCCGACCGCCCGCAGTTGCCCCGGCAGGTCGTGACCGACATCCACGCCCACGGCGTTGCAGCCATTTTCAAGCAGTGCCTTGAGCACGGCCTGGCCGGTCTTCAGCGAGACTTCCCGCTCGGCGGAGAGACCGCCCATCAGTACGGCGATTCGCCGGTTTTTGGAGTTATTGGGCTTGGCCATGGCACTCATCTCAACTCGACATCCTCTGGGTCAACCCTCGTTTTCCAAAAGCTGGAGCAGCTCCTCGCCGACCTGCCAGACATTGCCGGCACCGAGGGTGATGACGATATCGCCTGGCTGCAGAATGGCCTGCAGATGTTCAATGGTCGCCTCGGCAGTACCGGTATAACAGCATGACTTGTGTCCATGCAGGCTGATGCCGTTTGCCAGGCTTTCTGCCGATACACCGGGGCGCGGATCTTCACCGGCCGCATAAATATCCATCAAGGCGATGTGGTCGGCCTGGTAGAAGGCCGTCGTAAAATCATCAAACAGGGCCTCGGTCCGGCTGTAGCGGTGGGGCTGGAACACCGCAACCACGCGCCGGCTCCAACCGGAGCGGGCCGCCGCCAGAGTCGCCTTGATCTCCGCCGGGTGATGGCCGTAATCATCGACCACCATGATCTCCTGGAGTTCACCCTTGACCTGGAAACGGCGCTGTACACCACCGAAATCCTGGAAGCCCTCGGCGATCGCGGCAAAGGGCATATCGAGCTCCATACCGACGGCCACTGCGGCCAGGGCATTGAGGACGTTGTGGCGCCCCGGCATACGGATATTCAGCCTGCCGAGTGCCGCACCGCGGTAATGCACCAAGAAACTGGTGCGGTCGGCATGGTGTTGAATGTCGGAAGCCTGAAAATCCGCCTGGCTGGTCAGTCCATAAGTCACCAGGCGCTTCTTGACTTCCGGAATCATCCCCTGCAGGTTCAGGTCGTCCAGGCAGAGGACCACCAGCCCGTAGAAGGGCACTTTGTTGATGAAGTCAATGAAGGTTTCGCGAATTTCATCCAGGTCGCGATAGTAATCGAGATGATCCGCATCGACGTTGGTCACCACCGCAATGGTCGGCGACAGCTTCAGGAACGAGCCATCCGATTCGTCGGCTTCGGCCACCAGAAACTCGCCCTGCCCCAGCTTGGCGTTGGAGCCTATCGAGTCGAGGCGGCCGCCGATAACCACGGTCGGGTCAATGCCCCCATGGGAAAGCACGGTCGCCACCATGCTGGTCGTGGTCGTCTTGCCATGAGTTCCAGCAATGGCGATGCCGTATTTCATGCGCATCAGTTCAGCCAGCATCTCGGCCCGGGGGATAACCGGGATCTTGCGGCGATGCGCTTCCAGCACTTCAGGGTTGTTCTGGTTGACGGCCGTCGAGGTGACGACCACATCGACTTCGGCAAGATTTTCGGCCCGGTGGCCATAGGCAACCGTGCCGCCGAGACCGACCAGGCGCCGGGTGATGTCGCTCTCCTTGAGATCCGAGCCGGAGACCTGGTAGCCGAGGTTGATAAGCACTTCCGCGATCCCGCTCATACCGATGCCACCGATGCCGACGAAATGGATTTTCTGGATTTTGCCGTACATGATCTTTCCCTTCACGAGGCTTCAGCGAGAACGGCTCGGCATTCGTGGAGCAAACGTGCAGCAGCACCAAACCGCGCCAGTCGCTTGGCCGCAGCGGCCATCGACACGAGACTGGACCGGTCGTGGAGCAGTCCGCCGATCAGCTTGGCCAGGCGCTCTGGCGTCAAATCGTTTTCTTCCATCATCATGGCGGCGCCCTTGGCCGCCATGGCCCGGGCATTGCCGGACTGGTGCCCGCCGGCTGCGTGCGGGTAAGGCACCAGAATGGACGGGCGGCCGCAAGCTGTCAATTCCGCAAGGGTCGTTGCTCCGGCCCGACAGACGATCAACGTCGCCCTGGCATAGGCCTGCGCCATATCCTTGATGAATGGCTGCACATCGACCTTCGGCCAGCCATTCGCCTGGTAGCCCTCCACGGTCGCCGCATAATCGTTCTTCCCGGACTGGTGTACGATTTCCAGCTGATCCCGCCATTCTGCCAGGTACGGCAGAGCGGCGATCACGGCCCGGTTGATGGCCCTTGCCCCCTGGCTGCCACCGAAAACCAGCAGGCAGAGCTTATCGTCAGGGAGGTTGGGACACTTCTCCATGGCCGCTCGCACCGGGTTGCCGGTGAGCACCGTCGCACCGCTATGGAACGCGCGATCGGCTTCATTGAAAGAGAGACAAACCCTTTTCGCCCAGCGTCCGAGCAGGCGATTGGCCAGACCTGGCCAGGCATTCTGTTCGTGAACCAGGAATGGAATGCCCATCGTCTTGGCCGCCAGAAGAACGGGCACCGAGGCATACCCGCCGACCCCGACCACGACATCCGGGCTGAACCGGCGCAGAATATCTTTGGACTGCGAAAAACTCTTCACCAGTTTGCCGAGGACTTTCAGGCGGGCGAACCCACCGATACCAGCCCAACCGCTCATGTCGACAGTTTCCAGGGCCCAGCCGAGTTCAGGCAGCATGCTGGCTTCCAGCCCTCTTGCCGTACCGACGAAGAGGATTTCACTGTGCGGCTCTTCGGTCATGAGCTGCTCGGCCAAAGCAATGGCCGGGAAGAGGTGTCCGCCGGTGCCGCCACCGGCCAGTAGAAGTTTCATCGCAACTCTCCCGGCAGTTGCCTTGATACGTTCAGCAGGATGCCGATCGATGCCAGGGTCGTCACCAGGCTGGTGCCTCCGTAAGAGAGAAACGGCAGCGCCAGGCCCTTGGTGGGGACCATCCCCATAACCACGGCCATGTTAGCGAAGGCCTGCATACCGATCAGCAGGGTGATGCCGAAGGCCAGAAAACTGCTGAACTCGTTTGGTGCATTGATCGCCGTACGCAGGCCACGCATGATCAACAGCATGAACATCGCGGCAATGACGATGACGCCGATAAAACCGAGCTCCTCACCGATCACAGAGAAAATGAAGTCGGTATGCGCTTCGGGAAGGTAAAAGAGCTTCTGCTTGCTCTCCCCGAGCCCTGTGCCGAAGGTGCCGCCTGAGCCGAAGGCGATCCAACTCTGGATGATCTGGAAGCCGGTGTTGCTCGGGTCCTCCCACGGGTTGAGGAACGCCATGATCCGTCTCCGCCGGTAATCCACGTTCATGATCATGAAGTAGAAAAACGGCAGGGCGAGCAGACCGATCCCGGCCAGATACCGCAGGCGGGCGCCGGCGATCAGCAACAGGGTGATGGCAACGAGGCCGAGGGTCAGCGCGCTGCCGAGGTCCGGCTGGGCCAGCAACAGCCCGAGAAGCACGACCAGGATCACCATGTATGGCAGGAATCCGCAGCGGAAGTTCTTGACCTTCTCCTGTTTGCGGGCCAGCGAATGGGCCATGAACAGGACCAGCCCGATCTTGGCGAATTCCGCGGGCTGAAAGCTCACTCCCGCTATTTTGATCCAACGGGCTGCCCCGCCGACTTTTTTGCCGATCCCAGGTATCAGGACGACCACCAGCATCAGGATGCAGAGGCCCAAGACAGGCCAGGCGGCCTTACGCAGAACATTGAGATCGATGCGCATCATCATGGCCATCGCGGCAAACCCGATCAGGGCATAGATCCCCTGCCGTTTGAGGAAATGCAGGCTGTCGCCGTAATCGCGCACGGCCATGATCGAAGACGATGAAAAGACCATGACCACACCGAGACAGGTCAGGCAGACCGCCAGCAGCAGAATGGAATGGTCGGTTCCCTGTCTAACTTCCATCACAACCTTCCGCCGAAGACTTCAAAGTCCGGAACTCAGCAGTGAAATCGTCGCCGCGCTCCTCGTAATTTCTGTACATATCGTAACTGGAGCACCCTGGTGACAAAAGCACCGAGCCTCCCGGCATGCTCATTCGAGCGGCCAGTCCGACTGCTTCACGCATGCTGCTGGCCCGATGAATCTCGCTCAGCCCGGTGAAGGTCCTGGCCATGCGCTCTGCTGCCGCCCCGATCAGGACCAGGTGGGCGACCTTTTCCCTGACCGGCTCGACCAGGCTGGTCAGATCACCCTGTTTGTCCTTGCCCCCGGCGATCAGGACCACTGGTTTTGCCAGCCCTGAAAGGCTTTTGACAACGCTGCCGATATTGGTGCCCTTCGAGTCGTTGTACCAGGAGGCGCCGTTCAATTCCCCGATGTATTCCATGCGGTGCGGCAGCCCGGAGAAATTCCTGGCGGCATTCCAGGCGATCTCAGCAGGGCAACCTTCCATCAGCAGCGGGATCAGGGCCGCCATGACATTTTCCTGGTTGTGCCTGCCGCGGAGCTGCAACTCGGCAACCGGGAAGAGGGTCTCACTCTCCTGCCAACGCCAGATGAGCTTGTCACCGCTCAGGCTCATGCCGACGTCCAGGACCGTCTGGCTGCTGAAGCAGACTTTTCTCGCGCAGGATGGCGCTGCGGCCTGCATGACCAGGGGATCGTCATGGTTGAGAATGGCGACATCATCGTCCTGCAGGTTCTCGAAGATGCGGGCCTTGGCCGCAAGGTAGCTGGCCATATCCGGATAACGGTCCAGGTGGTCTTCCGTGACGTTGAGCAGCATGGCATAACGCGGCCGGAAAGCGTCGATCGTTTCAAGCTGGAAGGACGACAGTTCCACCGCGAACCAGTCGTAATCACAGCCGACGGCGTCCACCAGCGGTGTGCCGAGATTGCCGCCGACAAACACTTTCTGCCCCCACCCCTTGAGCATTTCGCCAACCAACGTGGTCACCGTCGACTTGCCATTGGTGCCGGTGATGCCGATCACGATCCCCGACAGTTCGCGCCAGGCGATTTCGACCTCGCCGAGCACCGGCACACCCTGGGCGCGACAACTGACCAGGATCGGGATATCCGGCGGCACGCCCGGGCTGACAACAACCAGGTCAGCGGCGCGAAACAGCTCGGGCGTGTGGCCGCCGAGATCCAGCTGCACGCCGGACTCCTGCAGTTGCGCGAGGCCCTGGAGCTGGTCGGCGGCACGATTGTCGGACAGAACAACCCTGGCTCCGCGAGTGCGGAAGAAGCGCGCCAGGCTGCGGCCGGTGGCGCCGGCGCCGATGATCGCGATCTTCATGTCCAGGTAATGACTCTTCATTTAGCGCAGCTTCAAGGTCGATAGAGCGATCAGGGCCAGGATGATGCTGATGATCCAGAAACGCACGATGATCTTCGGTTCCGGCCACCCCTTCAATTCAAAATGATGATGGATCGGCGCCATGCGGAAGATCCGTTTACCGTAGAGACGGAACGAAGCCACCTGCACGATCACGGAAAGCGCCTCCATGACAAAGATTCCGCCGACGATCACCAGCACGATTTCCTGCTTGGTGATGACGGCGATGGTGCCGATGGCGCCCCCCAACGAGAGGCTGCCGACATCGCCCATAAACACCTGGGCCGGATAGGTGTTGAACCAGAGGAACCCGAGCCCTGCGCCGATCATGGCTCCGCAAATGATCGAAAGCTCACCGGCCCCCTTGACGCCGTTGATCTGCAGATAGCTCGACAGGGTGGCGTGACCAGCCACATAGGCGAAGAGCAGATAGGTCCCAGCGGCGATGATTACCGGCCCGATCGCCAGCCCATCGAGACCGTCGGTCAGGTTGACTGCATTGCTGGCACCGATGATCACCAGCATGGCGAAAGGCACGTAGAACCAGCCGAGGTCCGGCTGGACTCCTTTGAAAAAGGGGAATGCCAGCGTTGTCTGGAAACCGGGATAGGTCATCAGGATCAAGCCGACCCCGAAAGCCAGCAGCATCTGCCAGAACATTTTCTTGCGCGGCGACAGACCGTCGCTGTTCTTCTTGCGCACCTTCAGCAGGTCATCTGCAAAGCCGATGCAACCGTAACCGACGGTCACCAGCAGGACCAGCCAGACATACAGGTTGGTAAGGTCGGCCCAGAGCAGCGTCGGCAGGACAATGGCAAAGAGGATCAGCGCCCCGCCCATGGTCGGCGTCCCCTCTTTCTTGAAATGCGATTCCGGCCCCAGGCGCCGGATACTCTGTCCCAGCTGCAGCGCCGAGAGCTTCTCGATCAGCCAGGGGCCGATCAGGAAACTGATGACCAGCGCAGTAATTGCCGCATAAATGGTCCGGAAAGTAATAAACCGGAAGACGTAAAAGACCGAAAACTCGGTATGCAGTGGGTAGAGCAGATGATAGAGCACAATAATCTCCGTCAGTCGCCGTTTACCGCCGTTTTCTGCTTCGCCATACGCAAGGCTGCGGTCACCTTTTCCATGCGCATACCCCGGGAGCCCTTGATCAGTACCCGGTCTCCGGACCTTAAGACGCCAAGCAGCCGTTCAGCCAATTCCTCATGGCTGCTGGCTACGCAAATCATCCCCGCGGGCAGGCCGGCGTCCCTGGCTCCCTGAGCGATCTCTTTTGCCAGGGTACCGTAGGTAAAGAGCCGGTCGGCGCGCCTGGCGACCAGAGCGCCGATCTGGTGGTGCAGCTCCGGAGCCGACGCGCCCAGTTCGAGCATGTCGCCCAGCACCGCAATGCGCCGTCCTGCGTCACCGAGATCATACAGGGCGTTGAGGGCGGCATGCACCGACAGGGGGTTGGCATTGTAGCTGTCTTCGAGCACGACCAGGTTGCCGGGCAATTCGATCAGTTCCATACGGCCCGGGCAGGGTTGGAAAGCGGCCAGGCCGGCGGCGATCTCCTTCGGACCGACACCGAGCACCGTGGCCGCCGCTGCGGCCCCGAGAGCATTGGCAACATTGTGGCGGCCCGGCAAGGGCAGAACCACCCGTTGCTCGGCGGCGTCGATCAGCAGGCTGAAACTGACCGAACCATTGTGGACGGCAACCCGTTCCGCACGGATGGCGGCGTCACTGCCGGTTCCGAAGAACACCTTGCGGACACCGTTGGCGACCGGCAGAACGCGAACTTGCGGATCGTCAACGTTGATCAGGGCAACACCGCCTGTCGGCAGGCCGATGAACAGCTCGCCCTTCGCTCGCGCAACACCTGCGAGCCCGTCGAAATTCGCCAGGTGACCTTCGCCGACATTGGTGATCAGGCCGATGTTCGGCGCGGCAATTTCAGCCAGGCGGGCAATTTCACCGCGGCCGCTCATCCCCATCTCGACAACGGCCCAATGATGCACCGGCTGCAGCCCGAACAGGGTCAAGGGCACCCCGACCAGGTTGTTGAAGTTGCCGGCCGACTTGAGTCCGGGGCCAAGATGGCTGAGAACGGCGGCCAGCATCTCCTTGCAGGTGGTCTTGCCGGAGGTGCCGGTTATGCCGATGACCGGGCCGGCAAACTTGCGGCGCACGGCAGCGGCCAGATCGCCAAGGGCCTTGAGCGTGTCGCTGACCTTGATGACCGGGACCAGCAGGCCGCCGATCATCTCCTCGCTGAGACAGGCAGCGGCACCCCGCTGGATGGCTTGGGTCAGGTAATCATGACCGTCAAATTTTTCACCGCGCAAGGGAACGAACAGGTCTCCAGGCTGCAGGGTCCGGCTGTCCGTGGAAATCCCCTGCAGTTCGACAGACGCACCGTTCTGCATCAGGTGCCCCCCGGTGATTTCCGCGACGGTGCGGACATCCATGCGGATCATGGCCGACCTCCTGCCTGCAAAGCTTTGCGCAGTTCTTCGCGATCATCGAAATGAATGCGCCCGGTGGAAAGAATCTGGTAGTCCTCATGGCCCTTGCCGGCAACGAGCAGCACATCGCCGGGCCGCACCAGGCTGACGGCGAATTCAATCGCTTGACGCCGGTCCGGGATGACGACATAGCCCTTGCCTTGCCCGGAGACGGCGTCGGCTTTGCTCCATTCGCGTTCGTGAACCCTGGTCAGGCCGACGCGGACGTCGTTGAGTATCTGCTCGGGATCTTCCGTGCGCGGGTTATCCGAGGTGGCGATCGTGATATCGGAACCGCTGGCGGCAGCTTCCGCCATGATCGGTCGCTTGCTGCGATCCCGGTCGCCGCCACAACCGAACACAGTCAGCAAGCGTTTCGGGGCCAGGGCCAGCAGCGCTTCGATCACCCGGCGCAAGGCATCACCGGTGTGGGCATAGTCGACCAGGATTACGGCTTCACGATCATTCTCGATCTGCTCGAGGCGTCCGGGCACACCACGCGCCTCCGCCAGTCCGTGAGTAATCGTCTGCGGCCGCAGGTCAAGGGCAACGGCTGTGCTTACCGCACAGAGCAGGTTCTCGACATTGAACTCGCCAAGCAGCGGGCTGTCGAGATCGATCATTCCCAGCGGAGTGACCAGACGACCGCGAATCCCGTGCAGGGAGACATCGAGTTTTTCAGGATGAATGTCCGCCTGCAGGCTGCGCCCGCAGGTCAGAGCCCCGGGGAGCATAGCCGCCAGGCGCTGTCCGTATGCGTCATCGATATTGATCACAGCCCGCCCGTTGTCGCGCGGCAGAAGCTCCCTGAACAGGTGGTATTTGCTCGTGAAGTACCCTTCCATATCCTTGTGATAGTCGAGATGGTCGAGAGTCAGGTTGGTAAAGACTCCGACCTGGAAGTGCACGCCGTCGGCTCGGCGTTGGTCTAGGGCGTGTGAAGAGACCTCCATGACCAGTGAGCGCGCACCGATCCGCCGAAAATCGCTGACCTGCTTCATCAGGTCGAGGGATTCCGGGGTGGTGTGAGGGGCCTGGCGCAGCTCCGAACCGAACCGGTAATTGATCGTACCGACCACGGCGGGGGCAAGACCGGCGCGACGCAGGATCGCTTCCACCAGGTAGGTAATGGTTGTCTTGCCGTTGGTCCCGGTCACACCGACAACCGGGATGTCCTGAGTCGGGTTGCCGTAGAATTCGGCCGCGGTCATGGCCATCGCCAGGCGTGAATTTTCAACCAGCACCGTCGTTACCTGCTCGGCACCGGGGAAGAGTTCTTCCGCGAAGACCACCCCGGCTCCTCCTGCCATGGCGCTGGAGATGAAGTTGTGCCCGTCGCTTACCACCCCGCGCAAGGCGAAAAAAGCGTCACCCGGCCTGATCTGGCGAGAATCGTAGTGCAAACCGGTGACTTCGGCGTCCAGGTTGCCGAACACCTGCTTCACAGGACAGTTTTTAAGGAGTTGTGCAAGCTTCATTGTTTACCTACTGGATTGCCATGATCAGGACGGTGGCGCCATACGCACCCATACAGGGGCGCCGTAGGGTATGGCCACGCCAGGGCCGGGAGACTGTTCGATCACCCGGCCACGTCCACGAAAGCTGATGTTCAATTGCCGCTCCTCCATGAGTTCAAGGACCTGGCGATAGCTTAAACCCTTAAAATCGGGCATCTGCGGCCCGCCCGAAGCTTCCGTACTGGTCACTTCCTGGGCCTTGACCCGTTCGGGAGCCGTCGCCTCGGCGAAAAGCTGCTCCAGCGAAGGCAGGGCTTCGCTGGCCGGCACATCCTGATTCGGTGCAACCTTGAGATACTGCATCGCCTGGGAGGCAATCCGGGAGAAGACCGGCGCCGCGAGCAACCCGCCATAAACGCCTTTTTTCGGTTCGTCTATGGTGACCAGCATGACCAGGCGAGGGTCTTCGACCGGCAGGAAGCCGACAAAGGAGGCCACCCGCTTGTCTGATGAATAGCCGCCGGTGACGGGGTCCACCTTCTGTGCCGTCCCGGTTTTGCCGGCGACCCTGAAACCCGGGACCCTGGCATTGGTTGCCGTGCCGCCATCCTCGGTGGTCATTTCCATCATTCGGGCCACGAGCTGGGCCACGTCCTGGGCGACCACCTTGTGCACCAGGCGCGGCTGATTCTGCATGGTCACCTGCCCCAGGCTGTCAACGACCCGCTCGACAATGTATGGCTCCATGAGGTAGCCGCCGTTGGCGATGGCCGCCGTTGCCGCAGTCAACTGGATCGGCGTGACGCTGATCCCCTGCCCGAAGGAGATGGCCGCCAGGTCGACCTCGAACCACTTCTCCGGCTGCCGCACCAGGCCAACGGCTTCGCCGGGGAGGTCGACGCCGGTTTGCCGGCCGAACCCGAAATCCTCTATATAATGGTGAAAGGCTTTTCTCTCCAGCAGCTTGCCAATCTTTGCCGAACCGATATTCGAGCTGAACTTGATGATCTCGGCGGGGGTCAGCTTCTGGTACTTCTTGTGGTCGTGAATCTCCTTGCCGCCGACCCGATACGAGCCATTCTCGCAGTCGATCTTCTGGGTCGTGCTGACAACCGCCTCGTTGAGCGCCGCCGCCATCAGGAAAATCTTGAATGTCGAACCGGGCTCGAAACTGTCGCAAACTGCGCGGTTCCGCCACTGTTGCGGCTTGTAGCGTGACAAGGCATTCGGGTTGTACTCCGGGGAACTGGCCATGGCCAGGACCTTGCCGGTAGCCGGCTCCAGCATGACCACCGTTCCGGCCCGCGCCTCTGCCTCACGCAAGCCGTCGGCCAGTTCGCGTTCAGCGATGTATTGCAGGTTCTTGTCGAGCGTCAGGTAAAGATCGTGC
Source organism: Geobacteraceae bacterium (assembly GCA_024640545.1). Taxonomy (GTDB): domain Bacteria; phylum Desulfobacterota; class Desulfuromonadia; order Desulfuromonadales; family BM103; genus JAHEDT01. The sequence goes on along the minus strand of JAHEEU010000045.1, from coordinate 703 downwards.
CCGCGCGTCGCGCCCTGCACCTGCGGCGACCCTGCCCCGATACCTCGCCCGAGGGCATCACGCTCCATGACCAGGTAGCCGCCGCGGCCGAGAATCGTCTTGTCGTATTTGAGCTCCAGGCCCTCCAGCCCCTTCGGATCGAGGCCCGTGAAGCCGAGCAGGTGGGCGGCAAGATTCGAATTAGGATAGAAACGGCGCGGCTCCTTGATCGTGCCGACGCCGTTGAGCTCCATTGCCTTGACCTGCTCGCTCTGAGCTGGCGTTACCTGGCGCTTCAACCAGACGAAGTTGCTGTTGCCTTTCAACTTGGCGCTGACGACCCGCTGTGGGAGGTCGAGGGCCTTGGCCAGCTTCCTGGCGGCGTCAGTGCGGTCTTCCAGCTTGCGGGGCTCGGCATAAATCGAATCGACATCGACGCTGACCGCAAGCTCCTCGCCGTTGCTGTCGAAGATGGTCCCACGCTGTGGCGTCAAGGGGATGACTTTCTGGTGTTGCCGCTCCGCGCGTTCATCCCACTGCTGCTCCTGCATGACCTGGAGATCGAAGGCGCGCATTGTCACCAGCACAAAACCGAGGGTAAAAAGAACCCCGATCAGGCGGATGCGAAAACGGACGCCGTTCCCCAGTTCTTTCATTAATCCACCGTTATCACCTGCTCGGCAGAAGGCAGGCGCAGATTCAGCTCTTTTCGTGCCACCCGTTC
>JAHEEU010000044.1 GCA_024640545.1 Geobacteraceae bacterium | reverse complement strand
CGCTCATCGAAGCCACGCCGCTTCGCGCTAGACATGCCCACCGCGAGGTGATAGGTCCTTTCTTTCCGTGCCTTTCTTTGGACCAGCAAAGAAAGGCACCCGGCTGCCGGCCGGGACCGGCGGTTCTGATTCTGGTTTAGATTATGCTTTAGCCTGTCACGCTTCATGCCCCTAATCCCAAGATTCTAGAACCTGCGGAGCAGACAATTATTCACAATCTCCGGATAGAATTTAATTTTATACTTGACTAAATTGGTACAGTTAATTATTGTCATAAAAACACAGCTGAATACCGTTGTTTGTTTCAGTTTCAGTAAACTCTTTAGGAGCATTTAAACAGTTACTGAATAAACAGAGAATGACCTGGTCGTCATCCGGCCATCATGTTCAAGGAGCCCACCATGCGTCACGTATTTCAGGACAACTCCCTCTCGATAGGCCGCACCCCGCTGGTGCACCTCAATCGAATTGCCGGCAGTAATGCCACGGTCCTTGCCAAAATCGAGGGGCGCAACCCGGCCTATTCCGTCAAGTGCCGCATCGGTGCATCGATGATCTGGGACGCCGAGGAGAAAGGGTTGCTTGGCCCTGGGCGGGAACTTATCGAGCCAACCAGCGGCAATACCGGCATCGCTCTCGCCTTCGTTGCAGCGGCACGTGGCATTCCCATTACCTTGACCATGCCGGAGACAATGAGCCTGGAGCGCCGCAAGGTCCTCAAGGCTTTCGGTGCCAACCTGGTTCTGACTCCCGGGGCCAAGGGGATGGGCGGCGCAATTAACGAAGCGGAGACGATTGCGGCCAGCGATCCGGACCGCTACCTGCTGCTCCACCAGTTCAAGAACCCGGCCAACCCGGATATTCATCTAAAAACCACCGGGCCGGAAATCTGGAACGATACTGATGGCGATGTCGATGTGATCGTCTGTGGAGTCGGTACCGGCGGGACCATTACCGGCATCTCCCGTTTTTTCAAAGAAGTCCGCGGCAAGCGGATCATCTCGGTGGCCGTTGAGCCAGTGGACAGCCCGGTCATCACCCAGAAGCTTGCCGGTGAAGTCCTGCAACCCGGCCCACATAAGATCCAGGGTATCGGCGCCGGCTTCATCCCCGACATTCTTGACCTGAGCCTGATCGACCGGGTCGAGCAGGTCAGCAACGACGAGGCCATCGAATATGCCCGGCGCCTGGCCCGCGAGGAGGGGATCCTGGCCGGCATCTCCTGCGGCGCGGCAGCGGCGGTAGCCGCCAGGCTGGCGATGCAGCCGGAATTCAAGGGGAAGACCATTGCCGTCATCCTGCCCGATTCCGGAGAGCGCTATTTGTCGAGCGTTCTTTACGAGGGGATTGCCTGAAACCTGCCCCCCAAGGCAAACAGCGGCAGCCAGACATTACTTTTTGATTTGACATTCTGCTCATGATTCTTTATCTCTGTCGTTACATAGTTGCTTAACAGCAGCGTCTTTATCAAGAGTGGTGGAGGGACAGGCCCTGTGAAGCCACAGCAACCGATCCGCCGTCGCCAAGGCTATGGCGGATGACAGGTGCTAATTCCTACCCCGGTTTTCCGGGGAAAGATGGGGACGGAGCTCAGGGAACATGCCAACCATGTCTCTCCAGGCCCCTTCTCATGAATCCGAGAAGGGGCTTTTCCGTTCCCTTCTCACCAGCCGAGGAGGCCAGATGACCGCAAACCAAGAGTATTCACAGGAAACCAGGCTGGTCCAGCTGGGCGTCGGTTTTGATGACCGGACCGGGGCCATCAGTACGCCGATTCATACCAGCGCGACCTACCGGCATCCCGGCGTCGGGGAATCGACCGGTTACGATTACACCCGCTCCGGCAATCCGACCAGGAAGGTCCTTGAAGAAGGACTGGCAGAGCTTGAGGGGGGCGCCCGCGCCCTGGCCTTCTCGTCAGGGATGGCGGCCTTGACCACGTTCTTCCTGCACTTCTCCCAGGGCGACCACCTGGTCGTCAGCGAAGACCTCTATGGCGGGACCTATCGCGTTCTCGACCAGATTTTCGCCAATTTCGGGCTGACCGTCACCTATGTCGACACAACGCAGACCGCCGCGGTCGCCGCAGCTGTCACTGACCGGACCAGGGCTCTGCTGGTCGAGACCCCCGGCAACCCGCTGCTCGGCATTGCCGACCTGGCCGGCCTCGGCGAGCTCTGCCGGCAGCGCGGTCTGCTGTTTGCCGTTGACAACACCTTCCTGAGCCCGGTCCTGCAGCGCCCTTTCGAATTCGGTGCCGACGTCGTCATCTACAGCGCCACCAAGTACCTTGGCGGCCACAACGACCTATGCGCCGGTATCCTGGTGGCCCGCGAAGCGGCCCTCGGCGAGCGGCTTTATTTCCTGCAGAACTCGACCGGCCCGATCCTGCCGCCGTTCGACTGCTGGCTGCTGCTGCGCAGCCTGAAAACCCTGACCCTGCGCATCGAGCGCCATTGCCACAATGCCCTGCTGGTCGCGCGCTGGCTGGAGCAGCACCCCAAGGTCACTGACGTCTATTACCCGGGGCTGGAAAAGCATCCCGGCCATGAACTCTCCTGCAGACAGGCCAAAGGCTTTGGCGGTATGCTGTCATTCCGGGTCGACAGCGAGACAACCGCGCGGACCACGCTCAAACGCCTCGCCTTGATCTCGTTTGCCGAGAGCCTCGGCGGGGTGGAATCGCTGATGACCCTGCCAGCCATACAGACCCACGGTGACATCCCGGCGGCAGAGCGTCTGCGGCTCGGCATCTGCGAGCGCCTGCTGCGCCTGTCGGTCGGCACGGAGTCCGCCGGGGACATCATCGCCGACCTGGAGCAGGCCTTGGCATAATTGCCGGGATCTGTAACCCTTTAAGTATCACCGAGTCTGACTGGTCTGACTGGTCTGACTGGTCTGACTGGTCTGACTGGTCTGACTGGTCCGACTTCTCTGACGGAGGACTCAACCATGGCAGATAAACCTTATCGCCCGGCCACCCTGCTGGTTCACCAGGGCCGGGACCGCGACCCGGCAACCGGGGCGTCGACCGTGCCGATCTACCAGGCCTCGACCTACCACCACGCAGGCGGTGCGTCCGCCCAGTACGATTACGCCCGCAGCGGCAATCCGAGCCGCGAGCAGGTCGAAGAGGCGATCGCCCTGCTGGAGGGCGGGGTGCGCGGCTTCGCCTACGCATCGGGGATGGCCGCCATCGGCAGCGCCCTCTCGCTGCTCAAGAGCGGCGACCACCTGGTGGCATCCGCCGCCCTCTACGGCGGCTCCTGGCGCTTTATTACCGGCGTTCTCCCCCAGCAGGGCATCACTGTCAGCCTGGTCGACACCACCGACACCCGGGCCGTGGAAACGGCCATCACGCCGCAAACCCGGGCGCTTTTTCTCGAAACCCCGTCGAACCCGCTCTTCCAGGTCACCGACCTGCGGGCCATGGTGGCGATCGCCAGGCAAAAAAATCTGATCACCCTGCTCGACAACACCTTCATGACGCCGCTGATGCAGCGCCCCCTCGACCTGGGCATCGACATCAGCATTCACAGCGCCACCAAGTTCCTCGGCGGCCACAGCGACATTCTCGCCGGGCTGGTCGCCACCGCAGACACCGGCCTGGGCAAGCGGCTCAAATATTTCCAGAATGCCTTCGGCGCCGTTTTGTCGCCCTTCGACTCATTTCTCCTCTCGCGGGGGATCAAGACTCTCAAGGTGCGCCTTGAAGCGGCGCAGGCCACCGCCCAGCAGCTCGCCGAGCGACTCGCCTCACATCCGGCGGTGGCCCGGGTCTGGTTCCCCGGCCTGGCCGACTTCCCGGGCCGTGCACTGCACTTTTCCCAGGCCAGCGGCGCCGGGGCCGTACTCTCCTTCGAACTGCAGGAGGACGCGCAGGTCGCCAGGCTGTTGAACGCGGTCGAGCTGCCCATCATCGCCCCCAGCCTCGGCGGGGTGGAAACCATCCTCACCCACTGCTGGTCGATGTCGCATGCCGCCATCCCGATCGAGGACAAGCTCCGGCAGGGGATTTCAAAGAAACTGCTGCGCATCTCTGTCGGGCTCGAGGATATCGAAGATCTCTGGGAGGACCTGGAGAGGGGGCTCAGCTGACAGCGGTCAACACACTGCAGGCGTGATGTTGGTCGGAGCCGGTATGGGTCGCTCTTGAAATTTAATTGAAAGACCGGGGAGTTTGTGCTAAATATCTGAACCTTGTGAACATCCGCCGCCCTAGCTCAGCCGGTAGAGCAACTGATTCGTAATCAGTAGGTCGGGAGTTCGAGTCTCCTGGGCGGCTCCACAATTAAAACAGGGACTTACGCATTTTATTGCGTAAGTCCCTGTCTCTTTTCCAGGATGGGACAAGCAAGCGGGCCAGCAACCTGGCACCAACGACCCGCTGACTGGTTTCTCCCTGCAAAAAATCCCTATAACATTCGCTGCCGGTTCCGCTGCAGGATTTGCCCGAGCTTGCCGGCAGGATCCTCGACTTTCGCCAGGAAGATCATCGCGGCAATGACATAGGGTTTGTAGCTGGCCTCAAAATAGAGTGGATCGCGATAGCGTTCGAAGACCGAAGCGGCGACTTCGCCCTGCTTGCAGCTGACCCCGGTGATATCCGCCGGCAGGCAGTGCATATACAGAGCGCTCTTGTCCCTGGTCTGCGCCATCAGCTCTTCGGTGCACTCCCAGTCCTTGAAATTTGCGTTCTGCGCCAGCAGCTCCTGCTCCAACTCCTTGATTCCGGCCATGTCGTTATCGCCGTAGAGGACGGTGCGCTTCTCCATGGCGTTGAACGGCGCCCAGCTCTTTGGATAGACGATGTCCGCGCCCTCGAAGGCCTCGGCCATCGAACCGGTCTTGCGGAAAGAACCACCGGCCGCGGCAGCGTTCTTGTGCGCCACCGCTTCCACTTCCGGCATGACTTCGTAGCCTTCCGGGTGCGCCAGCACCACGTCCATGCCGAAGCGGGTCATCAAGCCGATGATCCCCTGGGGCACCGACAGGGGCTTGCCGTAAGACGGCGAGTAGGCCCAGGACATGGCAATCTTTTTGCCTCTGAGATTCTCCAGGCCACCGAAATGACGGATCAGGTGCATGGCATCGGCCATAGACTGGGTCGGGTGGTCGATATCGCACTGCAGGTTCACCAGGGTCGGCCGCTGTTCGAGGATCCCGGCGGCATAGCCCTGCGCGACCGACGCGGCAACTTCACGCATGTAAGCGTTCCCCTTGCCGATATACATGTCGTCGCGAATGCCGATGACATCGGCCATGAACGAGACCATGTTGGCGGTTTCCCTTACGGTCTCGCCATGCGCGATCTGGGATTTGCCCTCGTCCAGGTCCTGCACCTCCAGGCCGAGCAGGTTGGCGGCGCTGGAAAAGCTGAAGCGGGTCCGGGTGGAATTATCCCGGAACAGGGACACCGCAAGGCCGCTGTCGAAAATCCGCGGCGAGATGTTGCTCTTGCGCATCTGCATGAGAATCTCCGCCATTTTGAACACGGCGGAAATCTGATCGTCGCTGCGGTCCCAGGTCAGCAGGAAATCATCCAGGTACATCCCTGCTGAATCCAGTTCGGCCAACTGTTTGATCATTTTTTCGATTGCGACCTTGGACATACATTTCTCTCCATCTCGTTGTATTGACAGATGATTAGTTGACAGGCAGGCCCCCCTTTACAGCAGGCCGACCCGCTCATTGAACTCGGTGATCAGGGCATCGATCTCGGCGACCTGATCGAACATGGCATACCAGTAATTGTCATGATCGTACCACTGGTCGTTCAGCTCCTGCACTTCGCGCCCCTGCTGTTCGATCCAGGTGTAGTATTTAAGGTTATGGATGGTCTTCTTATGGTAATAGGAGAGCTCCTTGATATGATCGATACCGATCGACCTGACCAGCTCGATATCCCGCTGCGCATCCGCTTCGCGGTAGCCCCCCCGCTCGGCCTCGAGTTCGCTGAGCCGGGACCCGTAGAGCTGCATCGAGTCGGTCGCAATCGAGACCACGTAATCGTCTTCGGTCAATTCGTTGTACTTGGCATATTTGATCGCCGCGACCATGTTGCCGATCCCTGAGATGCCGAGTAAATCGAGCTGTCCTGCCAACCCGGCGGCGACGCCATTGGCGATCAGGGCTTTTCGGCCCACCGGCTCGTTGAAGAGGCGCAGGAGGCGCATCGGCACCTCGTCATCCACTGCAACCGCGAAATCGGTCTCCTTGCAGTCGTGCACCCAGGGGACGTGCTTGTCGCCGATCCCCTCGATGCGATGGCCGCCAAAGCCGTTGTAGAGCAGGGTCGGACATTGCAGCGCCTCGGCAGCCACCACCTGGGAGCGGGGGAAGGCCCGTTTCAGGAAGTAGCCGGCACCAAGGGTCCCCCCGGAACCGGAGGAGGAGACATAACCGGCATAGCGCTTGCCGGGAGTCAGGTACCGGTTGAGCAGCTCCGCGATTGCATGCCCGGTCACCGAGTAGTGCCACATCGGGTTGCCCATCTCCTCGAACTGGTTGAAGATCTGCAGGTCCTGCCCCGACTTGCGCAGTTCCCAGCATTTGTCGAAGATCTCCTTGACGTTCGATTCGCAGCCGGGCGTGGCAATCACTTCACCGGCGATCTCGTTGAGCCACGCAAAGCGTTCCTGGGACATCTCCTCCGGCAGAATGGCGATGGCCTTGCAGGCCAGCAGTGCGGAGATGTAAGCCCCGCCGCGGCAGTAGTTGCCGGTTGACGGCCAGACCGCCTTGGTCTTCTGCGGGTCAAACTGCCCGGTCACCAGACGCGGCACCAGGCAGCCGTAGGTGGCCCCGACCTTGTGTGCCCCGGTGGGGAACCAGCGTCCGGCGAGCATAATGATGGTGGCCCGGCAGCCGGTCAGCTCCGGTGGCAGCAGGAAGTGGTTAACCCCGCCGTAGAGGCCGCCCGACTCCTTCGGTTCGTTCTGCCAGGTGATGCGGTAGAGGTTGGCCGAATGCAGGTCCCACAGGCCGGTTTGGGCCAGCTTCTGCTTGATCTTCTGCGGCACCTTCTCCGGGTGGCGCATCATCTCGAAGGTCGGCAGGGTAATCCCCTGCTCCCGGCAATAGGCAATGTTTTTGTCCAGCGTTTGCGGTTGTATGGTGAGATCGATCACGGGCTTATCCTTCTTATAAAATGTCATTGACTGATGAAATCAGGCTTTCGGGCATCTCAATGCCGCGCTGCGCCGCTGCGCAGTCCTTCAAACCGTTCCCGGTCGCCAGGACCACGATCGTAGCGCCCCGCTCCAGCCGGGGGAAGACTTTAAGGAATCCGGCAAAGGCGGCCGCTCCGGCCGGCTCGGTGAAGAGGCCGCTGCTCGCCGACAGGCGGGCCTGGGCACGCACAATCTCTGCGTCTGAAACCGCGACCAGTTCACCCCGAAACTGCTGGAGCAGCGCCAGAGCATGGTAGCCGTTGCGGGGCACATCGACGCAGATGGAATCCGCCAGGGTAAAAGCCGGCACGGCGTCAAAGCGCCCGGTTGCCAGGGCCCGGCACAGGGCGTTCGAGCCTTCTGCCTGCACGCCGACGATGTGCGGCATGGCACTGATCAGGCCCATTTGCAGCAGATCACGAAACCCCTTGTAAACCCCGGCCAGGATGCAGCCGTCGCCCACGGACACGAACACCACGTCCGGGGCCCGGCCAAGCTGCTGGTAGAGTTCGAGGGAGACGGTTTTCTTTCCCTCGATGGTCATGGGGTTGTACGCGGTGTTGCGATTCATCCCCCCCTTCCGGCGCGAGAACTCCAGAGAGATCCCGTAGGCCAGGTCATAGTTGCCCTTGACCCGGTAGACGGTCGCGCCGTACTGCAGCGCCTGCACCAGCTTGGCCAGGGGGGCCGTTTCCGGCAGGAACAGGGTGACCCTTTGACCGGCGGCGGCACCGATTCCGGCCATGGAGGAGCCGGCATTGCCGGTCGAGGCGAGGGCAATGTCGCTGATGCCGGACTTCTTCGCAAAGGCCGACACCATGAAGGAGGCCCGGTCTTTGAACGACGAGGTCGGGTTGGCGCCGTCATCCTTGATGAACAGCCGGGGGAAACCGGTCTGCTCGCGCAGGTTGCGGGGTTCCCACAACGGCGTGCCCCCCACGGGCACGGGCGGGAAATAGGCCCGCTCGACCGGCAGCAGCTCGAATGGGTCGAAGGCCCCGGTGATACTGCCGTGCAGTTCCACTTCGAGAACGCCGCGCAGGGGTTCGTTGTCGGCCTGATGGGCGACACAAGCCGGGCACACCGTCAACTCCGGCCTGATGTCATAGGTCTTGCCGCATTGGCTGCAGCGGTAATTGAACGTCATTATCTGCCTCCCGGGCGCCATTGCCCAGGTTGGATCCGCGATGCTTCATGCACGAAAGACGATCGGGTCTCCGGGGAGCGAACTCCCCGGAGACCCGGGATCGTTGTGGTAAAGCCTACTGAACAGCCTTGAGGAAATCGCTCATCAGGGTTTCGCCTTCTGGGCCGAATTTCTCGACAATCAGCTTCTTGACGGCCGGCTCGGCGGCTTTCCGGAAAGCCTCTTTCTCGTCGGCGGTCAGGGCATTCACCTGCATGGTCTTGGACAGCTCCACCAGGCCGCGGTCCGAAGCTTCAATGGCCCGGGCCATGCCACGACCGGCGACGATGGCGGACTTGGCGGCATAAGTCACCACGTCTTTTTCACTATCGGTCAGGCTGTTCCAGAAATCATTGTTCATGACCCAGACATAGGGTGCGAACACGTGGCCGCTCAGGGTCAGGTATTTCTGAACTTCCTGGAACTTGGCAAAGGCGATAATCGGGATCGGGTTCATCTGGCCGTCGGCCACGCCGGTCTGCAGGGCAGTGTAGACTTCCGACCAGGAGATCGCCGCCGGCTGGCCACCCATGGCGGTGATGATCGCCTTGTGAGTATCCAGGCCCATGGTGCGGATTTTCAGACCCTTCATGTCAGCCGGGGAGTGAATCGGGCGCTTGGAGTTGGTCAGATGGAAAAAGCCGCCGGAATCGCCGAAGCCGAGCACATGGAGACCGGTTTTCGACTCGATGTTCAACGACAGCTCCTTGCCGAACGGGCCATCGAACACTTCGTAGGTCTTACTGATATTCGGGAAGGCGAAGGGTACATCCAGAACCCCGATCAGGGGATAGATCGACGCAAACCCGCCGGTCGAATGGATACCGGCTTCAACCACTCCGGCCTTGACCTGCTGGACGACTTCACCGTCCTTGCCCAATTGACCGCTGGGGAAGGTCTGGACCAGCACCGAACCGTTGGTGCCCGATTCCACCAGGCTCTTGAACACAGTCGCCATGGCGCCGGTAGGGTTGTCAAACGGTTCGTCTTTGTTGAGATGATGCAGCTTGATGGTTTTGGCGGCGAGTGCGGTGCCGGCAAACCCGGCGACGACAAACACGGTGAGCATGAGCGCAACCAATATCTGTTTTGCAGTTTTCATTTCTTTCTCCTCGTGTTGGGGCAACCTTGTTGCCGTTGAAAAATAGACCTTCTCGTGCAGTATGCGGTCCGTGGTGAACGATTCGAAACGCGACCCTACATCAGCAGACGCGGGATGAACATGGTCAAGTGCTCCCAGAATGCCACGACAAACAGGATGATAACCTCGACGGCCAGGAACGGGAGCAGGGACATGCTGATCGCTTCAATCCGTTCGCCCGACACCGAGGACATGACGAACAGGCAGGCTCCGACCGGTGGGGTCATCAGCGAGATGTTCAGGGCCAGGACGATCATGATGCCGGCGTGCACCGGGTCCATGCCGATCGTCGTGGTCAGCGGCCCCAGCACCGGTGCCAGGATGATCAGCGCCGCGTTGATGTCCATGAACATGCCGACCGCCAGCAGCAGCAGCAGGATCAGGCCGATGATCACGTTCGGGTTGCTCGACAGGAACAGGAAAAAGGCCGCGATCTTCTGGGGGATTTGCATGAAGGTCATCCACCAGCTCAAAATCGACGCGCTGGCGATGATCAGGAAGACGATGCCGGTAATCCGCGCTGTCCGGATCAGCATATCGACGATATCGGCGAAGGTCAGGGCCCGGTAGACGACCACGCTGATAAACAGGGCGTAAAAGACGGCGATCGCCGCCGCCTCGGTGGGCGTTACGATGCCGAACAGAATCCCGCCGAGAATGATCCCCGGCATCAGGATGGCCAGGAAGCTCGACTTGAAGGCCCAGCAAATCCGCAGCAGGCTGAACTTATCCTTGCCCTTCGGCAGTTTCCAGCGGCGGCCGAACACCGCGATCAGGGTCATGCAGGCGATACAGATCAGCAGCCCGGGGAGAATCCCGGCGGCGAACAGCCCGGCGATCGACACCCCCATCAACGACCCGTAAATGACCATCAGGTTCGACGGCGGGATGGTCGGTCCGATGATGGAGCCGGCCACGGTCACGGCGCAGGAAAACGGTCGGCTGTAACCTTCCTTGACCATGGCCGGCACCAGGGTGTTGCCGAACGCCGCCGTGTCGGCGACGGCCGCCCCGGTCATGCCGGCGAAGAGCACCGACGCGATCATGTTGGAGTGGCCCAGTCCGCCGCGCAGGTGCCCGACCAGGGCGTCGGCGAACTCCGCCAGTTTCTTCGTGATCCCGGAGCGGTTCATGATTTCCCCGGCCAGGATGAAGAAGGGCATGGCCATGAAGGTGAACAGGTCCAGCCCCTCGAAAAAGCGCTTGGGGGCCATCATCAGGAAATTTTCACCGCCGATCTGGACCAGGCCGACCACACCGGCGATGCCCAGGGTCACGCCGATGGGCACACCCAGGAAGATAAACAGGAAAAAAATCACGATAACCAGGGTCATAGCATCTTCCTCATCCGTTCCCGCCGGGGAACCTGCCGGAACTACTGGGTGAACATCTTTTCCAAGGGCTCCTTGCCGTACAGCATGGCGGCGAAGATCTGAAAGGAGGTCAGGGCAGAAGACACCGGGACGGCCGCAAAGGGCACCACCATGGTCATGCCGAAAATCGTGGCGTACTGGCTGAGACCGGCCCGGGTCATGCCAATGCCGTACCAGGCCAGGAACAGGAAGAACAACAGCCCGATGAGGTCGATGCACACACCGAGGGCACGCGCCCCTTTCGATGGCAGGAACCGCTTGATAATATCCAGCCCGATGTGCTCCCGGTAATACGCCCCGCAGGACACGGCCAGCAGCGCCGCCCAGATCATCACGTACCTGGAGAACTCTTCCGTCCAGGTCATACCCAGGTGCAGGAAGTAGCGTTCCACCACGCCAAACCAGATCACCACGACCATCAGGCCGACCAACAGGGCGCAAATCCGTTCGACAAGCCAGTTCAAACGATAGGCAAATCGCTGTAACGGGGAATTTTTTGCCTCTTCCATGCTGAATCCCTTGTCTGTCCGGAGGGAACAAAAACCGGGCTTGCCGGTCGCCGCCTCAGGGCACGATGTGCGTTCCGGTTTTACCCTGAACCGCGGTGACGAGCTGTTCGGCCGAGGTGATAATGGCCCGCCTGCCGCCGTTGCGCAGGAAATTCATTGCGGCCCTGACTTTCGGCCCCATGCTGCCGGTTGCGAAATGCCCCTCGGCCATGTACTGCTCGGCCTGCTCAATCGTCACAATGTCGAGTTTGCGCTGGGTCGGCTTGTTAAAATCAAGGTAGACGTTATCCACGGCGGTCAGGATGATCAGCAGATCGGCCTCCAGCTCGTTGGCCAGCAGGGCCGAGGAAAGGTCCTTGTCAATGACCGCGTTGATCCCGGAGAGGAAGCCCTCCTTGTCGGCAACCACCGGAACCCCGCCGCCGCCGGAGGCAATGACGCAGATGCCGGCATCGACCATGCTGCGGATCACATCAGCCTCGACAACGCGCCTGGGCAGCGGCGAGGCGACCACCCGCCGGTAACCTTTGCCGTCCTGGAAAACCAGCTGCCAGTCGGGATGCTTGGCCTTGATGGTCCGGATCTTCTCCTCGGAGTAGAAGACGCCGATCGGCTTGGTCGGCTTGCTGAATGAGGGGTCTTCGGGATCCACCTCGACCATGGTCACCACGGTCGCCACGCCCCGCGAGATCTTGCGCTTGCGCAGGGAATTGTACAGCGATTCCTGCAGCTGGTAGCCGATCGCCCCCTGGGTGTCGGCAACGCAGTTCTTCAAGGGGACAAAATGGAGTTCCCCGGCTTCGAAGGCCAGTTCGGAGCGGCGCAGGATAAAACCGACCTGGGGGCCGTTGCCGTGGGTCAGGACGATTTCGTAACCGAGGCCGATAAAGTCGGCGATCAGTTCCGCCGTCTCCTGGGCCGAACGGAGCTGGTCATGGACTTCCTGGTGGGCCTCATCCTTGATCAGGGCGTTTCCACCGACTGCGACGACAACTCGTTTGACATGCAAAGACATAGCGGCACTCGACCCGTTCAAGCGGTGTACCTGGAGACGTAGATGGAGGGGATCGCCGCGTACATGGCCGCCGCTTTGACCAGCTCGTCCTTCCAGGTCACCTCGTTGGGCGCATGGGCCTGGTCCTCGTGCCCGGGACCGAAACCGATACAAGGGATATTGTAGCGCCCCATGATCGAAACGCCATTGGTGGAAAAGGTCCACTTGTCGACCACCGGGTCGCTCTTGAACAGGCCCTTATAGGAATCGACCAGGGTTTTGCAGGCCGCGTGATCTTCCGGGAGCACCCAGCACGGGAAATAACATTCGGTCGGGTAGACCAGGCCGGTATAGGAGGGCCGCTGGTAATCGTACATGGAGACCTTGGCGCCGGCCTTCTGAACAGCCGGCAGCTGGCGGATCTCCTCCAGGGCACCCTCCCAGGTCTCGCCCTGGGTGAGGCGTCTGTCCACCGAAATGGCGCAGCCGTCCGCGACCGCGCAGCGGGAGGGCGAGGTAAAAAAGACTTCGGAGACGGTCAGGGAGCCCTTGCCGAGGAAAGGATCGTCCTTCAGGCGTTTATGCAGCTCCTGGAGTTCGAGCAGGATCGGCGCCATTTTGAAAATGGCGTTGTCACCCCGCTCCGGGGCCGAGCCATGGGCACTGACCCCGTCCACCGACACCCTGATTTCCATGCGGCCGCGCTGGCCGCGATAAATGCCCAGGGAGGTCGGTTCGGTGGAGACCACGAATTCCGGCCGGATCTTGCTTTCCTCGATGATGTACTGCCAGCAAAGACCGTCACAGTCCTCCTCCTGGACCGTTCCGGCCACCAGCAGCGTGTAATCATCCTCCAGGCCAAGATCCTTGATGATCTTGCCGGCATAGACCATGGCGGCCATGCCGCCCTCCTGGTCGCTGGCGCCGCGCCCGAGGATGACCTCGTCGTCCTCGAAACCGGTATAGGGGTCGTACTTCCAGTTGGCACGATTGCCGATGCCGACCGTGTCGATGTGCGCATCCATGGCGACCAGGTGTTTGCCGCGACCGATATACCCCAGGATGTTGCCCATGGGATCGATCTCAACCCGATCGAAACCGACCGCCTCCATCTCCTGCTTGATCCGCAGCACAACCTTCTCCTCCTCGCAGCTCTCGCTGGGAATGGCGATCATATCGCGGAGAAAGGCACTGATCTGCGGACGGTATTTTTCTGCCTGGGCAACAATTTTTGCAAAATCCAATGACATGGGGGAACTCCGTGAAATGAGGTCAATAATACGACTTAACTTTCTTCTTTCAGACCGCTTTTTATCATCTTGAGGCGGGCCAGGCTGCTTTGCCAGTTGTGGCGGACCATCGATTGAGTTCTCACGATATCACCCGAGCGGAGAGATTCAAGGATCTGGCGATGCTCGACCACCGAGTCTGTCGCCAGCGAGGACCCTTCGAAATACGTGACCTCAACCCGTCGATAGCGGATTTTCAGGTCCTGCAGGATGTTGATCAGGAAGGGGTTGCCGGTACATTCGATGTAAATATCGTGAAATTTTGCGTCGGCCCGCGAGGCACCGAGCGGGTCGCCATCGGCAAGAGCTTTTGCCAGCTGCTCGTTGGCCTCTTCCATCCGCAGGAAATCCGCTTCGGTCAATTTCGGCGTGGCTTCGGCGATCGCCAATTCCTCCAGAGTCCAGATGATCGGATAGATCATCACCGGCTCCTCGACCGAAATCGCGGCGACCCTCGTCCAGCGATTGGCAGCGGACTCGACCAGATCCTTGTCTTCAAGACGCCGCAGCGCTTCACGCACCGGGGTTCTGCTGACCCCCATGGTCTCCGCCAGTTCTTTGTCTAGCAGCTTCTCCCCGGGCCGCAACTGGCCCTCCATGATCCACATGAGCAGAGTGCTATAGACTTCCTCCCTCATGCTGAAGCGACTGATCGGTTTGATCTCTTTCGGGAGGGGCATGGCAATCCCTGGGCGTTGAGGGGAGTCTCACTTTTGGTACATTGGATGTAATATATCACTTCCTGGTCAAAATCAAGCAGAGAACTTGGCCAGCGGATATTTCTGATCTATTTGCGTGAGTTTGGCGAGGCACAGAGATGTAACAGGACTGAGAAGATCGGCCAGCAGCTTACAGACCAAAACCATAACAATTAGCAATCGCCGCAAGAGAACGCAAAGAGCGCAAAAATGCAGGTCATTTCTAATATTCAATCATTCAAAACTGAAGGCATACTCCCTATCACCGCCAAGATCACATGATAGACCGTGTAGCACTAATTTAAACGGATTTACAACCGAAAAGCAGGTTAAGGCAAAAGGCTTGTTTAACGCAAAGACGCCAAGAACAAAGAAAGCCGCAAAGATTTAATTTTCAGATAAAGAATGTTTTTTTTGCGTCTTGAATGACCTCTTAGCGTCTTTGTGTTGAAAAATGTGTATTTGATCTTGGTATTCACATCTTGGCGGTTAACCTTTAGTTTTGGCTATAGGTCCGAATTTAAACCAGGACTGCGAGACATGGGTTATTTGACAAGGGAGACTACCTTTGGGGCATCGATCTTGAGTTCATCTGGCTAGTCATCGAACAAGAACTTCTCCTCCAGACAAAAGCTGTGCAGCAGATGAGAGCGCTTGCCGAGTGACAGCCTAACCTGGAATCGAAGCGCATAAATCTTGGCTTTTCAGAAAAGCCTCTCCAAGCCCCCCCTCGAGGCGACAAAGTCAATTCATTTTTGCGTTCTGTGCGATCTTTTGTGGCTAGAAAATATCTCCACAATTTTTCTCTACATTTCAGCCCCTCCACGACATCCCTGCGTTCATTTTATAATCTCTGCAAGCAAGCATGCATGCCTCCTGAAGAGATTTTTGAGATTCCAGCTAACGGTCATTTACGACACTTCTAACTAGAAAAATGCCACCCGCTTGGTCACCATCATTCAGGCACCCTTTGATCATCTATAACCAATCAAAGTCAAGCTACTTGGAACCCAGGACACCAAGGGGAAACTGCAGACGGGTGTGATTTGCAGCGATTGCTCAGGTAAAATTCTATTTCATCCGGATCAAGTCAACCATTCAAAACATTGAAAGGATCGATTATTCTCATTATCTTGTTGACGAAACTTGCGTTGAAAGGTTAAAAAATACTTTAAATTGTGGCCATATATAAAATTTTTTTATTCAATTATTACAGATGGTTTGTCGGGAGGATGTTGATGTTTGAAAATCAAGTAAAGAACGTTTGGGTTGTTTTTTTTGTCATGGCTTTGGCTTTCAGCGCAGGATCCGTTGCCTTGGCGGTGCAGATTGATTTGTCAGTCGATGACTGTATCAAATGCCACAGCGAGGAACCGGAGCAGATCGCCACAAATGGTGGTGCCCATAAGACTGAAATCAATTGCCAGGAGTGCCATCAGGGACATCGCCCGATTTCGCAAAACAACATTCCTGCCTGCAGCGACTGCCATTCTGGAAGTGCCCACTACGAAGTCGCCGAACCGTGCATCGGCTGCCACAACCCCCATCAGCCGTTGAAAATCAGTATTGTCGGCGATCAAAAGCAGGTCTGTATCTCCTGTCACGCCGCGCCTGAACAGCAGATGGCAGACAACCCGAGCCCGCACGCCACCTTTGCCTGTACCTTCTGCCATGCCGAGACCCATGGCAATATCCCCGAATGCCTCTCCTGCCATGAGCCGCATTCAGCTTCAATGACCCAGGCCAACTGCTCGACCTGCCACCAGGCCCACATGCCCCTGGTGGTGACTTACCCGGACAGTACGGCCTCGGAACTTTGTGCCGCCTGCCACGACTCGGCTTTTGCAACGCTTGCCGCTAGCAAGGCCAAGCACAGTCAGCTTGCCTGTGCCGACTGTCATGCCGGCAAGCACAAGAGCATCCCGGCCTGCACCGACTGCCACGACTTCCCGCACCCCAAAGCCATGCACGAGCGTTTCCCGAATTGTGCCGACTGCCACAACATCGCCCATGATTTGAACAAATAGCCGACCAACAGGAATCCAGTTCAATCTGCATGGTTTTGAAGCTTACAAACAAACGAAGTTAGAGACTAAAAAAACAACTTGACGCAGAGACGCAAAGGTTTAAAAGAAAGCCGCAAAGGTTTTGTGTTTAGTAAAAATAGTTTTTCTTCGCGTCTTGATTGCCCCCTTTGCGTCTTTGCGTTGAGAATATATAAATTTGATTACGTTATTAACAGTGTCGGCTGATCACGTGAAGGCAGAGGTTGCAAATGGCATCTACTGTGCCTTTGCACAGTTGGATTTCGTTTGATAGCACCTGATTTTTTACGCGTCCTCACGTACAATCAGCTCGCCGGTTCCGGTATATTATGCACCATCGAAAGGCTGTTGTGGCAGGCAGCCTGGAGATCAAACGAGGGTCTGATGTGGCAGGCGGGTCCGAAACAATCTTCTTCATAACCTCCTGAAAAAAGAATTTGCCCCACATCACTCTCCTCCCAGCGTTGTGGGGCGTCTTTTTTCGACCATAAACAACAACTTGTTTCCAATACGAAAACCAGTGGGGCGGCTGTTCAGCGTGCCTGTCATGTATTGGAAAGACCGGAAAGGACTCTGTTGATGTCAACTTCCCGCAAAATTCTGAGCCTCTGTATAATGCTGGCGTTCATGGCCGTACAGGCCCAGGCCTTCCCCGGGGCGACCGCCCCGTCCCAGCAGCCTGCTCAAGCAGCCCCCGCGGCCGGGTTCACCAAGGGCACCGTCGTCGAGACGATGGATGCCGGCGGCTATACCTATGTGCAGCTGGAAAACGATGGCCAGAAGCACTGGGTCGCCATCCCGGAGAGCCAAGTCAAGGTCGGCGACGAGGTCGAGCTGGTCGCCGGGATGGAAATGCGTAATTTCAAGAGCAAGTCCCTCGACCGGACCTTCGACACGATCATTTTCTCGCAAGGGCTGATGAAGCGTTAGAGCCTGTCGGCCTTAGACTTGATGCGTGAGCCGGGGCCGCCAGTGGGCGGCCCCGGCTTTATTTATGCTGGT
>JAHEEU010000043.1:460-17439 GCA_024640545.1 Geobacteraceae bacterium | reverse complement strand
TGGGCTTACCAACTGGGCAAGGACGGTTCCCCGCTGCGTGACGACAGCCTGCAGCATCCTCGCAGTGTTTATCAGTTGCTCAAACAACAGTATGCCCGTTACACCCCGGACAAAGTCTGTGAGATCACCGGCACCGCAATCCAGGATTATCTGAATGTTGCCCGCACCTTTTGCAGCACCGGTCGGCCTGGCAAAGCGGCAACCATCATGTATGCCATGGGCACCACCCAGCACACCACGGGCACCCAGAACGTTCGCTCCTACTCCGTCCTGCAACTGCTGCTCGGCAACATCGGCATCGCAGGCGGCGGCATCAACGCTCTGCGTGGTGAATCAAACGTGCAGGGATCGACCGATTACGCCCTCCTCTTCGACAGCCTCCCCGGTTATCTTAAGTGTCCCACCTATGACAACCGGGATCTCGCGGCTTACAATGACAAGTGGACCCCGAAGAGCAAAGATCCCAAGAGTGCTAACTGGTGGAGCAACACCCCGAAATATATCACCAGCCTGCTCAAGGCGTACTGGGGGGATGCTGCTTCAGCGGAAAATGGTTTCTGCTACGACTACCTGCCGAAGCGCAGCGGCAACTATTCATTTCTCAAACTGATGGAGCGCTTGCAAGGGGGGGGCTTTGAAGGACTGGTTCTCATGGGGACCAACCCGATTGTCGGCGGCCCCGATGTCCGTTCGATTGCCGTCGGCCTCGGCAACCTCAAGTGGATGGTCGCCGCCGATCTTTGGGAGACCGAAACCTCGGTTTTCTGGAAGCGCCCGGGGGCCAACCCAAGCAAGATCGATACCGAGGTTTTCCTGCTGCCGGCAGCATCTTCGGTAGAAAAATCAGGAAGTATTTCCAACTCGGGACGCTGGGCTCAATGGCGCTACAAGGCGGTCGAGCCTCCCGGTGATGCCGAAAGCGATGCATTCATCGTCACCCAATGGGTCAGGAAACTCAAGCAGCTCTATGCCGAAGGTGGCGTTTTCCCGGCCCCGGTCCTCGACCTGGCCTGGAACTACGGCGATGGTCATGAACCGGATATTGACCTGGTTGCCCGCGAATGCAACGGCCAGTTTACCAGAGACATCGAAATTGATGGTCAAGCTTTTAAGAAGGGCCAGCAGGTCCCTGGTTTTGCCCAGTTGCAGGCAGACGGCTCCACGACCAGCGGCAACTGGCTCTATTGCGGTTCCTACCCGGAGCAGGGCAACCTGATGCAGCGCCGCGGGACCAAGGATCCTACCGGCATGGGATTTTATCACGATTGGGCTTGGTGTTGGCCAGTCAACCGGAGAATTGTCTATAATCGCGCCTCCGTCGACCCGGCCGGCAAGCCCTGGAATCCGCACAAGCCTGTGATCAGTTGGAACGCTGTCACCCGGAAGTGGGATGGGGACGTTCCCGACGGCGCCTGGCCGCCCATGAGCGAGGATGGCACCAGGTATCCCTTCATTATGGTCGCGGAAGGGCTTGCCCGCCTGTTTGCCTCCGGCATGGCCGACGGCCCCATGCCTGAGCACTATGAACCGATGGAAAGCCCGATGGTGAATCTGATGAGCAGCCAGCAGAGCAATCCAGCCCTGGACCGGCCCGGCAAGGTCGATAAATCAGGTATGTACTATATAGCGACCACCTGCCGGGTCTCCGAGCACTGGCAGTCCGGCTCCATGACCCGTAGACTGCCGTGGCTGGTGGAGCTGGTGCCTGACATGTTCGTCGAAATGAGCGAGGGCCTGGCCAAAGAGAAGGGGATCAGCAACGGCGACATGGTCACGATCACCTCCTTGCGTGGTTCGATCGAGGCCCGGGCACTGGTGACCAGCCGTTTGAAGCCGTTTCGTGTCGGCGGCAAACTTGTGGAACAGATCGCGCTGCCCTGGCAGTTTGGATTCAACGGCCTGGCCAAGGGTGACAGCGCCAACGTCCTGACCGAGGCCATTGGCGACCCCAATACCCATATCCCGGAATACAAGGCCTTTATGTGCAATATCAAGAAGGGAGGGCTAACGGCATGAGCTTCAACCGTGACTTTTCCCGCGACGGCACCTTCCTGATCGACCTGACCAAGTGCACCGGTTGCCGTGGCTGCCAGGTGGCCTGCAAGCAGTGGAACCAGCTGCCCGCCGAGCATACGGAATTCTTCAGCGGCGAGGGGTACCAGAACCCGCCGGCTATGTCGGAGTATACCTATACACGCATCAAGTTCCGCGATTACCAGAAGAACGGCCAGCACGAGTTCGCTTTTTACAAGGAGATGTGCATGCACTGCAATGAGCCGGCCTGTGCATCGGTCTGCCCCGTCGGCGCCTTCGAGAAGACCGCCGAAGGGCCGGTCTTCTACAAAGACAACCGCTGCATCGGCTGCCGCTTCTGCATGATTGCCTGCCCGTTCGGCGTGCCCAAGTACGAGTGGAGCAAGGCCCTGCCACTGGTGAAAAAATGTACCGGCTGTCTCGAACGGGTCAAAGAAGGGCTGCACCCGGCCTGCGCGACCACCTGCCCGACGGCGATCACCTACGGTCCACGCGACGAGATGATCAAGCTGGGCAAGGAGCGGCTGCTCAAGTCCCCCGAGCGCTATGTGCAAAAGGCCTACGGCTACCAGGAGGCTGGCGGCACCAGCGTTATCTACCTGACGGCGCTCCCCTTTGACGAACTCGGTTTCAAGCAGGTCACCAAGCGGGCGCTGCCGGAATACACCTGGGAGGCGCTGCGGCTGGTGCCGGGGATTTTCCTTACCGCCGGCGCCGGGCTTTCGGCGCTTGCCTGGATTACCCACCGTCGGGAGCGTCTGCGCCAGGAGCTTGAGAAGGAGCGTGCGGCACTGGCCGCCGAAGAAGCGAAGGAGGACCAGGAATGAGCACCCTACGCAGGATTGACGATGAAGTGAGAAGCTATCACTGGTTCGTTAAGGCACTCATGGTGGTGGTCCTTGTCGGCGCGGTGGCGGCCATGCTGCGCTTTGTTTACGGGCTGGGGGCAACCACCAACTTGAACGACACCTACCCCTGGGGATTGTGGATCTCCTTCGACGTGGTCACCGCCGTGCCGCTGGCCGCCGGGGCGTTCACACTCGGGGCCATTGTCCACTGTTTCAACATCAAGAAGCTCGAGCCGCTGGTGCGTCCCTCGATCGTCACCGGCTTCCTTGGCTATTCGCTGGTATCGGTCGGCCTGCTCCTCGATCTGGGGCAGCCGCAACGCGCCTGGCACGTGCTCTGGTACTGGAATGTTCATTCACCGATGTTCGAGGTGTCGATGTGCATCATGCTCTACACCACCGTGCTGTTTCTCGAATTTCTTGAACCGGTGGCACAGAAGTTCGGCTGGAAAGTATCGCTCCGCCTGTTACGCTGGCTGGAGATGCCCCTGGCAATCGCCGCCGCGGCGATCTCGACCCTGCACCAGAGCTCTCTCGGCACCTTCTTCCTGATCGCCGTCGACAAGCTGCACAGCCTCTGGTACAACCCGCTGCTGCCGTTGCTGTTCTGGGTCAGCGCCATCTGCTCAGGCATGTGCATCATCATCCTCGAAGCCACCGCCTGCCACAAGTGGATGGGCGAGCCTAACGAGGGTCTTCTATTGAGAACCCTGTCGAAGATCCTCCCCTGGACACTTGGGGCATATCTCGCCCTGCGCGTCTACAGCCTGGTGCTGTTGAGCGTCGGACCATTCTTCAACCGCCCGTGGCTGACCCTGTCTTTTCTCCTCGAGGTGGGAGTCGGCTTCCTGGTCCCCTTTATTATGTTCTGCAACAAGGCGGTGCGCGAAAACGACAGCCGCCGTGCCCTTGCGGCCGGCTTGGTCGTCTTTGGGTTGGTGCTCAACCGGTTCAATGTCTCAATGTTCGGCATGATGGACCCTCAGAATCCCTACTTCCCTACGGCCATCGAAAGCCTGGTCACCTTGTCGATCATCGCAGCACATATTCTGTTCTTCGTTTTGATTGCCAAGTACTTTCCGATCTTTGAACATCACCCGGAAACCGTCGACTACAGGATTCCACACCGACCGGTAAAAACCGCCGGTGTCTCCGGGCAGTCTGCCGGCCGCGGTTAAAGACCATTGCGCCTTGAAGGTTACTTTGCGCGGAGATGACGTCATGAAGCGAAGGATTCATGGATTCCCAGCAGGAGGGGAGGAGGCCGGCCGATCGAATTTTCCGGGCAGGATCCCGGACGTCACCGGTGTCATCCTGGCCGGCGGCGAAAGCCGTCGGATGAAAAGTGACAAGTCGCTGCTTCCGCTGGACGGGGCGCGTTTCATCGACCACGTCTATCGCGTTGTGAATGAACTTTTCGAGGAAATCCTGATCGTCACCAATTCACCGCATAGCTATGCCGACCTCCCTTGCCGCAAGGTGCCGGATCTGCATGTCAACCGGGGAGTGTTGGCGGGTATCCATTCGGGTCTCTGCCACTCACGCCACGCAAGGGCCTTTGTCGTCGCCTGCGACATGCCTTTCATCAACCCCAAGGTGGTGCGTGCCGTCTGTGCCGGTACCGTGGCGGCTGATGTCGTGATCCCGGTTCAGGCGGTGGGTATGGAGCCGCTGCATGCTCTTTACGCGAAAAACTGCATCGCGGCGATAACCGCTCAACTCGATGCCGGAGAGAAAAGGATTGCCAGCTTTTTCCCGAAGGTGTGCGTCCGGGCACTTGGCTCCGAGTACTGGCAGGACGTTGACCCGGCTGGGCTTTCCTTCCGCAATATCAACACCCCGGATGAATATTTCCGGTTGCGCTGCGAGGCAGAAGTCCACCGGTTTGTTGAACAACAGCGGCAGGCCTGCACAGGGGACTGACTGCCATAACTGTTCCTTCCGTCGGCGGATGTCATGGCCATCGGCTTTGAATCCCCGGTGGCCACGTGTTTGTCAGGCGGGCTCCTCCAGAGCGCTTTTCGTCCGTTGTCTGATTCAGCCCCGAAATCGTGATCTTTGGACATTGGACAACGGTCAGTCGGAATCGCCACCTCGTGATCTTACGAGGTCGGCCATTGCCTCCTGTCCATGAAGGTCAAGTCCTTCGCTGACTGTCAGACGGTCGCGTGGCGGACGGTTTTGGCTGACCTTCCACTTGCCCTTGAGGTCGGTGATAACTATCTCGATACCGACGATTGCCTCGATCAGCTTTTCTGTGAAGTCGTGCGGCGCGTCAGAAACCGCCCACGGATGAACAAACGGCCTTTCATTGTGTGAGGTCAGCATGTCAAGTTGTGCACGGAGCCATTTTGCGTCATCGACGACGCGCAGCCGCCCCTTGGCGTGGACGCTTACAAAGTTCCAGGTCGGGACGACTCTGCCGTCCTCCGCCTTCGATGCATACCAGGACGGGGTGATGTAGCTGTCCGGGCCGTGAAAGATGGCCAGGGCATCGGCGTCCTGCGGTTGGTTCTGCCACAGGGGGTTGGCACGGGCGACGTGCCCGCGCAAGGTGCCGAAAGGTCCCGCCCGACCAGCCAGGAGAAGAGGAATGTGATTGGCCTCGACGCCTGCCGGGCCGAGTGTGACGAGCGTTGCCAGAGGCCGACTGCGAATCAAATCATGCATGACCTCGACGCTGGGTTCTGCGAATTGTTTGGGGATGTACACGGTGGCTAACCTCCCTGGCGAAGCAGCAAGCTGCGGAGACGAGGCCCCGGCGAATTGCCGGATTGTGTGACGCTCCTGCCTGAAGGATGTCGCCAGGGCCAGTAATACTACAATGTAGCCCCGGCATGGTCCCAGGTCAAAGGTCTGCTGTCCTGGGGAGATGCCACTGAGTTTTGGGCCGGATCGTTAAAGCTCGCCGAATCCAACTCTTCCGGTACTCAAAAAAATACCCCACAGCCAGGAGGGTGGCCATGGGGCGAAGGGTTTAAGGGTTTTTTTAGGAGGTAGAACATGAAGAAGTTATGTTCTGGGGATTATCTTACTGATTTTGTCAGGTATGTCAAGAGAAAAGACAAAATAATGGCCACCTGCAGGTCGTATCCGGTGGCCAATTTTTCTGGGATTTTGGAAAACCAATCAACAGCTTCAGTAAACCAGCCGCTTGTCTCTCACGGAGGGTGTCCTGGATGACAACGCCAGTGGTTTGTCCCCGGCCTGCCAAGCAACCCGGGCCTTGTCGGGGTTGATGGTCAACAGGTGCGCCTGTCCGGGCCGCTGTACTGCTGTGACGGCTGGCTGTTCCTGAGGGCGTCGCGACCGACGACGACCCAGCCTTCGTTGCGTTTAAAGCTGGTCACGGTATTGTTTTGCAGCAGGGACTCCAGAAGCTGCGGCTTGACCATATCGAATCGTCCGTCGTCGTACATCACGCGTATCAGCATTGTGACCTCCTCGTTTAGCTTCACTTCCAATATGTTCAAGTCTTGGGAGTGGCGTCAATCCCTTCATCAAGACAATTCATGTTGCCTGCCCGGGTTTTCAGAGCGAGCACTTAAGCCTAAGGGCATCTGCATGCGCAGGCATTGCACACGTCGATAACTAACACTCTAAAAAGCAATAGCAAAAATAGAGCCAACAGATTATTCTTTTATAATCAGTGGGTTACCGTCTTGCTGATGGCGCTGTCCTCTAAGTGTAATTTTTTTCGACATAGGCAGGGATGAAAGCTCCCGAAACCGGCCGCGCCTGAAAAACCATCTGCAGCCAAAAGGGCCGGCCGTGAAATTCAGCTTCATCAACGACCGGGCGCTCCGGGTGGCACTAGAATGTAGCCAAGGCCGCTGCTGTTGCAGGGAGAAGCTTGATGCCGGGTCAGCCCTTGCCCCTGGTGGGCCAGGTTCTGACCTTTTCGAGGATTTCGCCGACGATGCCACGGCGGAATGCGAGCACGCAGGTCACGAAGATTGCACCGATAATGATGGTGACCCAGGAGCCGAAGCCGGCCAGGTAGTTGTTCAAGGTGACGACCAGCAGGGCGCCGATCGCCGGGCCGAAAATAGTGCCCATGCCTCCGAGCAGCGTCATCAGGACCACCTCTCCGGACATGTGCCAGTTGACATCGGTGAGCGATGCGAGCTGGAAGACGAGCGACTTGGTCCCGCCGGCCAGGCCGCTGAGGGCCGCAGAGATGACGAAAGCCATGAGCTTGAACCTGTCGGTATCGTAGCCGAGGGATCTGGCGCGCGGCTCGTTCTCGCGGATTGCCTTGAGCACCTGGCCGAAAGGCGAGTTGATCGTTCGGTAAATCAGCCAGAACCCGCAAAGGAAAATCACCATGACGAAGTAGTACATCGACATGGTGTCGGTAAGATCGACCAGGCCGAACAGGGTGCCGCGCGGTACGCCCTGGATGCCGTCCTCACCGCCGGTGAATTTGAGCTGCAGGCTGAGGAAGTAGATCACCTGGGCAAAGCCGAGGGTGATCATAGCGAAATAGATGCCGGAGCGGCGGATGGCCAGCCAGCCGATGACCAGGCCGAGCAGGGACGAGACCACGACGCCGCACAGGATGCCTGCCACCGGGTTGAAATCGAGGGCTTTCACCATGTGGGCGGTAATATAGCCGGCCGAGCCGAAAAACGCTGCGTGCCCGAAGGAGAGCAGGCCCACGTAGCCGAGCAGCAGGTTGAAGGCGCAGGCGAACAGCGCGAAACAGAGCACCTTCATCAGGAAAACCGGGTAGAACAGGTGCGGGGCAATCAGCAGGATGACGAGCATGAGCGCCGCGCCGATCAAGAGACTGTTTTTGCCGCGGGCGATCATTTTTCCCTCCCGAACAGACCCGCCGGGCGCAGCAGCAGGACCAGCGCCATGATGACGAAAACCACTACGCCGGAAGCTTCGGGATAGAAGACCTTGGTCATCCCTTCGATGAGCCCCAGGGCAATGCCGGTGACGATGGAACCGAGGATCGAGCCCATGCCGCCGATGACCACCACCGCGAACACGACGATGATCAGGTTGGAACCCATCACCGGGGTCACCTGGTAGATGGGGGCCGCCAGCACGCCGGCAAACCCGGCCAGCGCCACGCCATAGCCGAAGGTCAGGGTGATCATCAGCGGCACGTTGACACCGAAGGCCTGGAGCAGCTCCGGGTTTTCAGTGGCGGCGCGCAGGTAGGCGCCCAGCTTGGTCCGCTCGATCACGAACCAGGTGGCAAAGCACACCGTCAGCGAGGCGACGATCACCCAGGCCCGGTAGTAGGGGAGGAACATGAAGCCGAGATTGACCCCGCCCTGGAAGATATCCGGGATCGTGTAGGAGAGACCGGAAACACCGTAGAGCTGGCGGAAGACGCCTTCCAGGACCAGGGCCAGGCCGAAGGTTAACAGCAGGCCGTAGAGATGGTCGAGGTGGTAGAGCCGCCGCAGCATAAGCCGTTCCATGAGAATGCCGAAAGCGCCGACGATGAGAGGCGCGAGGATGAGCCCCACCCAGTAGTTGACACCGAGGTAGGTGAGACTCATCCACGCGGCAAAGGCTCCCAGCATGTACTGGGCACCGTGGGTGAAGTTGATGATGTTAAGCAGGCCGAAAATGATGGCGAGGCCCAGGCTGAGGATCGCATAGAAGGATCCGTTGATGAGCCCGATGAGCAGTTGCCCCAGCAAAGCCTGGATCGGGACGCCGAATACCTGAATCATCATAAAATGCCCTTAACCCTCGCGACCATCTCTTGCGTTACTTCTTCACCAGTTTGCAGGTGCTGCTGTCGAGCGACATGTAAGCTTCGTCGCCGGGGATGGTGCGCAGCACCTTGTAGTAATCCCATGGGCCCTTGGACTCGGCAGGCTTCTTGACCTGGACCAGGTACATGTCGTGCACCATGCGGCCGTCGTCGCGGATGTAGCCGTTTTTGGCAAACATGTCGTTGATCGGCATCGACTTCATGGCGGCCATGACCGCGGCGGAATCATCGGTGCCGGCCTTCTCGACGGCGCTGAAATAATGCATCAGTGATGAATAAACGCCGGCCTGACCCATGGTCGGCATGTTCTTGTGACGCTCGCGGAAACGCTTGGACCAGGCACGGGTTTCGTCGTTGCGATCCCAGTAGAAGCCGGTGGTGAGCACCATCCCCTGGGCGGTGTCGAGGCCGAGGCTGTTGATGTCGGTGATGAAGATCAAGAGACCGGCCAAAGTCTGGTTCTGGGTAATGCCGAACTCCTTGGCCTGCTTGATGGAGTTGATGGTGTCGGCACCGGCGTTGGCCAGGCCGATGATCTTGGCACCGGAGGCCTGGGCCTGCATCAGGAATGACGAGAAGTCGGTGTTCGGGAAGGGGGCCTTGACATCGCCAACCACCTTGCCGCCGCTGGCTTTGACGACCGCCGCGGTGTCGTTCTCGAGGGAATGGCCGAAGGCGTAGTCGGCGGTGATGAAGAACCAGGTGTCGCCGCCGTTGGCGACGACCGCCTTACCGGTGCCGACCGCCAGGGCGTAGGTGTCATAGGTCCAGTGAACGTTGGTTGCATTGCAGTTGTCGTTGGTGATCTTGGTCGATGCGCCGGTGGAGATCAGGGTGATCTTGTTCTTCTGGTTGGCCACTTCCATGACCGCCAGGGCCGCTGAGGATGTGGGCAGGTCGGTGATCACGTCGACTTTCTCGGTATCGAACCACTCGCGGGCCTTGTTGGCTGCAATGTCGGGTTTGTTCTGGTGATCGACGGAAACCAGCTCAATCTTCTTGCCGAGCACCTTGCCGCCGAAATCGTCAATGGCCATCTGTGCTGCAACCACTGACCCGGGACCACAGAGGTCCGAGTAGGCCCCTGACATGTCGGTCATAACGCCGACCTTGAGAACGCCGTCGGACAGCCCTGCAGCCGAGGCTGCGGAGACGGCCATGACCAGGGCCAGTCCGGTAACAATTGCCGTTAATAAACGTTTCTTTGCCATGTCTTTTCCTCCTTGGTTGGCTTGGACGTGTTACACGCCCAAGAGTTCGTGCAGCTCGTCGAGGTTCGCCTCGAGTTCATTGTTCAAGATCATTTTTACGATGCGGCCGTGTTCGAGCACGTAATGGCGATCGGCCAGGCCCTTGGCGAAGTGGAAGTTCTGTTCCACCAGGACGATGGTGTAGCCGCGCTCCTTGAGCATCGAGATGACGCGTCCCATGGTCTCGACAATGACCGGTGCCAGGCCCTCGGTGACCTCGTCGAGCAACAGCAGGCGGGCCCCGGTTCTCAGGATCCTGGCCAGTGCCAGCATCTGCTGCTCCCCTCCGGAGAGCCTGGTGCCCTGGGCTGCGCGGCGCTCCTTGAGGTTTGGAAACATCGCGTAGATTTCTTCCAGGGTCATGCCGCCGCTGTGCAGCACCGGCGGCAGGAGCAGGTTCTCTTCCGTGGTCAGCCCGGGAAAAATGCCGCGCTCTTCAGGGCAGTAGCCGATCCCGAGCGGGGCGATCTTGTAGGGCGGCAGGTTGATCGCTTCGTGACCGTTGATTATCACCGAACCGGAGCGCTTGGGGATCAGCCCGATGATCGACTTGAGGGTGCTGGTGCGCCCGGAACCGTTTCTGCCGAGCAGGGTGACCAGTTCGCCCTCGCCGACGTTGAAGTCGATACCGTGCAGCACGTGGGATTCGCCGTAATAGGCGTGCAGGTCAACGACGCGCAGGAGTTCTTTGCCG
Source organism: Geobacteraceae bacterium (assembly GCA_024640545.1). Classification (GTDB taxonomy): domain Bacteria; phylum Desulfobacterota; class Desulfuromonadia; order Desulfuromonadales; family BM103; genus JAHEDT01. The sequence continues at coordinate 6,870 of JAHEEU010000043.1, read as the reverse complement.
ACCTCATGCATGGTGGCCTCCCACGTAAGCCTCGAGCACGGCCGGATCCCGCGAAACTTGTTCGTAGCTCCCCTCGGCCAGGATCTGCCCCCTCTGCAGTACCGTGATCGTATCGGAGAGGTCGGCCACCACCTTGAGGTTGTGCTCGACCATGAGGACCGTACGGTTTTCGGCCACCTTGCGAATCAGTGCCACCACCCGCCCGACATCTTCGTGGCCCATCCCCGAAGTGGGCTCGTCGAGCAGCATCACCTCGGGCTTGAGTGCCAGGGTGGTGGCCAGCTCGAGGGCGCGCTTGCGACCGTAGGGAAGCTCGACCGCGACGGCCTCGGCGTAATCAGCCAGGTCGACTTCCTCCAGGGCCGCCATCGCCCGGTCGTTGAGGTTGTTCAGGCTGCTGTCCGACTTCCAGAAATGAAATGATGTCCCGGTCTCCCGCTGCAGGGCGACCCGGACGTTCTCCAGGACGCTCAGGTGGGGGAACACCGCCGATATCTGGAACGAACGCACCAGCCCGCGGCGTGCCAGGGACGCCGGTTTTCTTCCGGTTACGTTCTGGTTGTTGTAAAAAATCTGCCCGGACGTGGGCTCGAGAAACTTGGTCAGGAGATTGAAGACCGTGGTCTTGCCGGCACCGTTGGGGCCGATCAGGGCGTGAATCGACCCTTTGCGGACCTTGAGGTTGACGCCCCTTACGGCGATAAAGCCGGAAAACTCCTTGCTCAGGTTGCGTGTTTCGATGATGTATTCAGCGTTCATGCCTGGTGCCGGGGCTCCGTGGTTTTGCATAGACCGTTATTCGAATGAAACTTTACCACCTCTTGGAAAGAAATCAGAAACGGGGTGATTTTGCTGGTGAGCGCCTAACCCCATTCTGGCTTGCAGCAGCAGATTTACAGCTGTTCCGAGGCGTTGCCTGCCTGCTATGAATAATAGTTGATAAACGCTGTTTTACAATACTGAGAAACGCAAGTCAAATGGGAACAGGCTGTCTAAGGACATTCTAAGAATTTGAAATTGCAAAGAAAATAATGATGATGGTTTTTTGATGGTCATTCTCAGGTGATGACTCAAAGCTGTTTTCGCTATGGGTTTTCCGCTTTGAAAACCTGTTTTATAAACTTGTTACAACTCGGCTTTTTGTTTAGTATTTTGCACATCCACATTTTTGCGCGAAACGTGCAGGGTGGCGGACGTCACCGCTTTTGGGTCTGGAGGAGAGTCTGATGATCGATAACACGGCAGTGATCGGTGCCGGTATCATGGGGCGCGGCATCGCCCTGGTGTATGCTTTGAACGGGTGTCGGGTCCGCCTGTACGATGCCGCGAACCAGGCCCTGGAGAAGGCCAAGACGCTCGTCGCTGCCGACCTGGCCCTGATGGTCGATGAGGGGCTGTGCAGCGATGCGGAGCGACGCCAGGCGCTCGACGCCATTCTCGTTACCGACAGCCTGGCGGATGCCGTGGGCTCGGCTGCGTTCATAACCGAGGCGGTGCCTGAGCAGTTGGAACTGAAGTGGCAGGTGTTTGCCAGCATAGAGGGTCTTGCGCGGCCCGGGGCGATCATCGCCTCGAACACCTCGACGCTGCCGCTGTCCGAGCTCGCACGCCACCTGGAGCACCCGGAGCGGATGATCATCACCCACTTCTTCAACCCGGCCCACCTGGTGCCGCTGGTGGAAGTGGTCAAAGCGGTGAACACGTCGGCGCAAGCGGTTGCGGAAGCCCTGGCGTTCCTGCGCAGGGCCGGCAAGGTCCCGGTGGTCCTGAAGAGGGAGGTGCCGGGTTTTATCGCCAACCGGCTGCAGGCCGCAGTGGTGCGCGAGGCGATGTTCCTGGTGCACAGCGGCGTAGCGGATATGCACGACGTGGATACGGCGATGACCTGCGGACCGGGATTCCGCTGGTCGGTCATCGGCCCCCTGGAAACGGCCGACTTCGGTGGTTTGGACACCTGGCAGAGCGTCATGAACAACCTGGCGCCGGAGCTCGACGATTCGCGGACGGCTCCCGCTCTGATCAAGGAACTGAACCGGCAGGGGCATCTCGGCGTCAAGACCGGTCAAGGCTTCTACGCGTACCCGACCGACGAAGTCGTAACCGACAAGATTCGCAACCGCGACCTGGCCTTTATCCGGCTTTTGAAGTTGCGGGACAAGTGAGCAGCGTTCGGTATTCTCCCGCCGTTACCGCCCCGATTGCACCACTTTGAGCGCGGCGTTTCTCCCCGGGCGAAGGCTGGTTTGATATAGTGAGTTAAAAAGAATCAAGGAGGAAATCATGGCTGACAAACAAGCGCTGCCGCGGGTCACCTATTCCAACGTATCTGCAGACTTCGGCCCGTTGCACGACTGGCTGGACGTCGAACTCCCGAAGTTCCGCGCCGGCCTGGGCGAATTCCACCCCAATCTAATCGCCGGCGTCGCCGACCAGCATGGCGTAGGCTACACGGTCACCAGCCCCATCGACCGCTCCCTGGTCATCGGCAGCTTCGTCGATGCCGACGATGCGACCATCAAGCGGGCGGTCGCGGCTGCGCATGCGGCCCTGCCGAAGTGGGCAGCCCGGCCCTGGCCGGAACGCGTCGAACTGTTGCGCCGTTTCGCCCGCGAAGTCGCGGCGCGCAAGTACGATCTGGCCATGGCGGCCCTTTACGAAGTCGGCAAGTCGCGGCTCGAGTCGGTCGGCGAGACCGAGGAGGCTGTCGACCTGGTCAACTACTATTGCGACGAGATGGAGCGCAACCAGGGCTTTGCCCGCCCCATGGCCCGTGCTGTACCGCAGGAGGAGACGCGCTGCGTGCTGCGGCCGGTCGGTGTCTTCGCGGTCATCTCGCCGTTCAATTTCCCGGTGGCGCTGCCCTGCAACCTGATCGGTGCCTGCCTGGTCGCCGGCAACACGGCCGTCTTCAAGCCGAGCCCCGGCGCATCCCTGACGGGCCGGCTGCTGATGGAATGTGCGATTAGCGCCGGTCTGCCGGCCGGCGTGCTCAACCTGGTCTGCGGTGAGAGCGCCGGCCCGCGCCTGGCCGAGGCTCCCGGGATCGACGGCTTCGCTTTTACCGGCAGCCACGAGGTCGGTATGCAGCTGGCGCGCCTGGCGCTGACCGGGCCCTATTCGCGGCCGGTGATTGCCGAGATGGGTGGCAAGAACCCCGCCTACATCACGGCGAGCGCCGACCTGGAGGTGGCGGCCGAAGGATTGATGCGCTCGGCCTTCGGCCTGCAGGGCGAAAAATGCAGCGCCTGCTCGGTCGCTTACGTCGAGGATTCGGTGTACGATGCCCTGCTGGAATTCCTGGTCAGGAAGTCGCAGGCGCTAGTGGTCGGTTCACCCGAGAACCGCGCCACTTTTGTCGGCCCACTGATCGATGACGCCGCCCTGGCCCGTTTCGAACGGGCCTGCGAAGCTGCCCGCCAGGACGGCCGCATCGTTCTCGGCGGCCAGCGTCTGCTTGATGGAGCCTATGCCGCAGGGAGGTTCGTGGCGCCGACCATCGTCGCCGACCTGCCGGCCGACCACTGGCTCAACTTCGAGGAGCTGTTCCTGCCGTTTCTCTCGGTCCAGCGCTGCCGGACCCTCGCCGAGGGGATCGCTCGGGGCAATCGCGTCCAGTACGGATTGACCGCCGGCGTCTATGCTCAGAAGCCCGAAGAGCTCGAGCTCTTCTTCCGCCAGGCGGAGGCCGGCGCACTTTACGCCAACCGCCGTAGCGGCGCTACCACGGGCGCCTGGCCGGGTTACCAGACTTTCTGCGGCTGGAAAGGGTCGGGCGTCGATGGCAAAGGCGGACTGGGCCCCTATCATCTGCCCCGCTTCATGCGCGAGCAGAGCCACACCATCATGCACCGTGAATGATCACCGCCGGTGTGACCCTTGCGACAGGAGCCTGAGCCATGGTGACCAACGCCGGCCACAAGATGACGGCCGCTGAGATGATCGACCTATGCCGGAAACATACCTTCTGGACCTGGTCGGCCCAGGGGGCGGTCGACCCGATCCCGGTGGTGCGGGCCGAGGGGATTTATTTCTGGGATGCCGACGGTAAGCGCTATGTCGACATGAACTCCCAGGCGATGTGCAGCAACATCGGCCACGGCAACCGGCGCGTGATCGAGGCGATCAAGAACCAGGCCGAGGAGCTGGCCTACGTCGGGCCAAGCGCGGCCACCCGCATCCGCGCCGAGATCGGCCCGCTGCTGGCGGCGCACACCCCCGGCGACCTGGACACCTTCCTCTTCACCCTGAGCGGTGCCGAGGCCAACGAGAACGCCATTAAGCTGGCCCGCGCTTTCACCGGCCGGCACAAGATCATCACCCGCTACCGTTCCTACCACGGCGCCAGCGCCGGTGCCGGCACCCTCACCGGCGACCCGCGTCGCTGGGGCGGGGAGCCGGGCATCCCCGGAGTGGTGCGCGCCTTCGATCCCTACGGCTACCGCTGCACCTTCCGGCGTGACGGCTGCCGGGAGTGCCCCATGTACTGCCTCAGCCATATCGAGGAGATCATTCAGTTTGAAGGCCCCCACAATATCGCTGCCGTGCTGATTGAATCGATCACCGGCGCCAACGGCCTGATCGTGCCACCCGATGGCTACCTGCAAGGGCTGCGCGAGTTGTGCAACCAGTACGACATCCTGCTGATCTGCGACGAGGTCATGAGCGGGTTTGGGCGCTCCGGGGCGTGGTTCGCCGTCGATCACTGGGGGGTAGTCCCCGACATGATCACCATGGCCAAGGGTTTCACTTCGGCCTATCTGCCGCTGGGCTGCGTTGCCATGAGCGGGCGCATCGCCGCCCATTTCGAAAAGCGCGCCTTCTCCGGGGGGTTGACCTACAACTCCCACCCCATGTGCCTGGCGGCAGCGGTGGCGAACCTGCGGGTTTTGGAAGAGGATGACCTGGTCGGCAACTCCCGGCGTCTGGGCGCGGTCATGGCCGATCTGCACCGGGAGCTCAAGGGCCGCCACCCGTCGGTGGGCGACGTCCGCTCCCTCGGCCTGTTCGGCGTCATCGAGTTGGTGAAAAACCGCGCCAGTCGCGAGCCGATGTCCCCCTTCAACGGCTCCAGCCCGGTGATGGCCCAGCTCGGTGCGTTTCTCAAGGATAACGGCATGGCGGCCTTTCAGCGTTGGAACTACCTGTTCACCATCCCGCCGTTGTGCATCAGTGAAGAGCAGCTGCGCGAGGCTTTCGCCCTCATCGACCGCGGCCTCGATATCACCGACCAGGCGGTCGTCGACTGAGCATACGTCCGGCACCCCTGTTAACTGAGAAGGAGAACCCATGGCAGCACATGAAGTCTGGATAATCGATGCTCTGAGAACCCCGGTCGGCCGGCATGGCGGCGGGCTGGCCGGGGTGCGTCCTGACGACCTGGCCGCCCAGGTCCTCAATTCCCTGACCGCCAGGACGGAGATCCCGCTGGCGGATATCGAGGATGTCTATCTCGGCTGCGTCAACCAGGCTGGTGAAGACAACCGCAACATCGCCCGGATGAGCCTGCTGCTTGCCGGGCTCCCCGAAGAGACGGCCGGCTGTACGGTCAACCGCCTGTGCGGGTCCGGGCTGGAAGCGGTCGCCTGCGCGGTGCGGGCGATTCTGGCCGGAGAGGGCCGCGTCTATCTCGCCGGTGGTGTCGAGTCGATGAGCCGCGCGCCGCTGATCGTCGCCAAGGCCGAGCGGCCGTTTTCAACCGGCCACCAGACCATGTATGACACCACCATCGGCTGGCGCTTCATCAATCCCAGGCTGGAAGAGATGGGCTATACCGATTCGATGGGGATGACGGCCGAGAACCTCGCCGAGCAATACCGGATCAGCCGCGAGGCCCAGGACCTTTTCGCCCTGGCCAGCCAGCAGAAGGCGGTCAAGGCCCAGGAGACCGGGGTTTTCAAGGCCGAGCTCGTCGCCGTGCCGGTGAAGAGCGGCCTGGTCGAGTCCGACGAAGGGCCGCGCAGTGAGACCACGCTGGAGAAGTTGAGTGCGCTCAAGCCGGTTTTCAAGCGGGGCGGCACCGTGACGGCAGGCAATTCGAGCATGATCAACGACGGGGCCGCGGCCCTCCAGCTGGTGTCCAGGGACTATGCCATGGCGCACGGCCTGCGGCCGCTGGCCAAGGTCCGGAGTATTGCCGTCGCCGGCACGGCGCCGCGGATCATGGGCATAGGCCCGGTCCCGGCAACGGCCAAGGCGCTGGCCAGGGCGGGGGTGACCCTGGATGATATCGGCCTGATCGAGCTGAACGAGGCCTTCGCCGCCCAGTCGCTGGCGGTGCTGGCCGACTGGAGGATGGACTACCAGGATTCGCGGCTCAATCCCAACGGCGGGGCGATCGCCCTCGGCCACCCCCTCGGCTGTACCGGGGCCAAGCTGCTCACATCGCTGGTCTATGAGATGCAGCGACGTGA